>JAJYFF010000070.1 GCA_021785405.1 Pseudomonadota bacterium
CGCGGGGGCGACCCTGCGCGCGCAGAACGCCTCGCTGCGCACCCAGGTGCAGACGCTGCAGACCCAGCTCGCGAGCGAGCAACGGCTGGTGACCGTGCAGAGCCGGGAACTCGCGGCGCTGCAGGCGAAGCTCGGCCTGCCGGCGCGCAGCGCGCCGCCGGCCACGGCCGCCACCGCGGCACCCGCGTCCGCCGCGGCGTCGTCCGCCGCGGCGTCGACCGCCGCGGCCTCGATCGCCGCCGCCTCGACCGCGGGCGCACCGGCGTCGGCGGCGAGCGCCGCCGCGCCGGCAAGTGCCGCCGCGCCGGCGAAGCCGGCCGTCGCGACCGCGCCGAAGCCGGCGACGTCCTGGCTCGATTGGATCAGTTCGAACGGGTGGTTGCTCGGCGGATTGTTCGCGGTGCTCGCGGGTGCGCTCGGATTCGCCGCGGTCAAGCGTCGGCAGCGCGAGCAGGCCGACGAACTCGAGTCGTTCGGCGAGCCGGCGATGCGGGAACCGGCGATGCACGAGACCTCGCCGGTGCTCGGCCAGCGCAAGGCGCGCGACGAGTCGTTCGTCGTCGAGGAGTCGGGCATCCACCGGGCGCCGACGATGCCGCCGGCGGCGCCGGCCGCGGCGCCGACGGGCCCGGTCGAAGCCCCGTCGCCGGACGACACGATGTCGACCGAGAGCGCGGTCAATTTCGATCAGGGTGATCCGCTCGCCGAGGCCGACTTCCACATGGCCTACGGCCTCTACGATCAGGCGGCCGATCTGGTGCGGATCGCGCTCGAGCGGGAGCCGGAGCGGCGCGACCTGCGCCTCAAGCTGCTCGAGATCTACTTCGTCTGGGGCAACAAGGACCTGTTCCTGCAGACCGCGAAGTCGCTGTACGAGACGCGCGACCACGCGCCGGCGGGCGAGTGGGACAAGATCGTGATCATGGGCAAGCAGATCTGCCCGGACGACCCGCTGTTCGCGCACGCGGACGGCGGCGGCCGCGGCGCGGGCGCCGCGGTCGACCTGAACCTCGAGGGCGGCGAGAACCGGGTCGACGTCGACCTGTTCGGCGAGCCCTCGGGCGAGCACAGCCCCCACGAGCCGCCCGTCGCGAAGGATGCGGACGACACCGCGGCGACCGGCGAATCGCCGCGACTGCAGGGCGACTCGGGCCTCGACTTCGTCCTCGACGCGCCCGAGCGCGGCGCCGACGAGTCGCCGACGCGCGAGCTGCCGCAGCGGGACGAGCCGACCGTGGAGTCGGAAATGATGCCGTTCGCGGAGCCGCCGGTCGCGGAATCGCCGACCGCCGAGTCGCCGGCGCTCGCGCCGGCAGCGGCCGACGCCGCGCGCGCCGCGAAGCCGAAGGCCGCGACGGTGGATCAGACCGCCGAGGTGTCGATCGACGACCTCGGGCTCGACCTCGAGGGGCTCGAGCAGACCGGCCGATCGGAGTCCGGCAGCGGCTCGCACCTCGATCAGACCGACGCGTCGGGGGATTCGGCGACGATGGTCGCGGGACTCGACGAACGGTCGCGGCGGATGATCGCGGAGGCCGAGAACCGCGCGCAGGATCGCGATCTCACCGACCTCGAGCGCGAGCTCGAGGCGTCGTTCATCGCCGATCTCGATTCCAGCCACACGGAAATCAAGACCGCGATCCTGCCGCCGGACGCGGTACCGACGATGCAGCTCCCGCAGCCGCTGCGCGAGACCGAGGACGGCAGCTCGACCTCGCAAGTGCCGTCGCTCAAGGACGCCGAGCCGGGCGACGTCGCGGCGCGACTCGATCCCGACTCGACGTCGCGGCTGCACAGCGTCGGCGAGGGTCTCGACCTCGACCTCGATCGTCTCGCCGGCGCGCTCGGCGGGGATACGCTCGAACAGCCGCGTGCGGCCGAGGACGTGTTCTCCAGCGAGGTCTTCGAGACCAGCCAGAGCAGCACCCATTCGGCGATCGATCTCGACGTCGGCGCGCCGTTGCACGAGGACGCCGGCACCGGACTGACGACGCTGCGGCCCGACGAGGCGACGATGCCGCCGATGGAAGGCGAGACACCGACCGAATTCGAGCCGGTCACGATGAGCGAAGTCGGCACGAAGCTCGATCTGGCGCGCGCCTACATGGACATGGGCGATCCCGAAGGGGCCCGCAGCATCCTCGACGAGGTCGTCCAGGAAGGCTCCGCCAGCCAGCAACAAGAGGCCCAGCGCCTGCTGCATTCGCTACCCGGCTGACGTGAGCGGGGCGCGACGCCGGGTCGCCGCGGTCGTCGAGTACGACGGCAGCGCGTACGCCGGCTGGCAGTTCCAGGCGCACGCGCCGTCGATCCAGGAGGCGGTGCAACGCGCGCTCGGCTTCGTCGCGGGCCACGCGGTCGACGTCGTCTGCGCCGGGCGCACCGACGCGGGCGTGCACGCGGTCGGCCAGGTCGTGCACTTCGAGACGCCGGCGCAGCGCACCGGTCGCGCCTGGGTCCTCGGCGCGAACACCCGATTGCCGCGGTCGATCGCGCTGCAATGGGCGGGCGAAGTCGATCCGGGCTTCCACGCGCGCTACTCGGCGATCCGGCGCACCTACCGCTATTGCATCGTGAACCGCAGCGCGCGGTCGGCGCTCGCCGCTGCGCGCGCGGCGTGGATCCACCGTCCGCTCGACGCCGAGGCGATGGACCGGGCCGTGCAGGCCTTGCTCGGTGAACACGACTTCTCCGCGTTCCGCGCGGCCGAATGCCAGTCGGCGAGCGCGGTGCGGCGGGTCGAGTCGGCGCGCGTCGCGCGCGACGGCGATTGCGTGTGGATCGAGCTCGCCGCGAACGCGTTCCTGCACCACATGGTGCGCAACATCGTCGGCACCTTGCTCGAGGCCCAGGCCGCCGCCGATCCGTTCGCCGCGATGGCGGCGGTGCTCGCCGCGCGCAACCGCAACGCGGCCGGAATGACCGCGCCGGCGGCGGGCTTGTACCTGTGGCGCGTCGACTATCCGCCGGCGTTCGCGATCCCCGCGGCGCGCGCGGCGGCCTGCGGCTTCGCCTCGGTTCTGGTTTAATAGCGCCCATGTCCTGGTTCGAACGCATCGTCCCATCGCGGATCAAGACCGAGCGACGCACGCGCTCCGTCCCGGAAGGCCTGTGGATCAAGTGCCCGGCCTGCGACGCGGTGCTCTATCGCGCCGAGATCGAGCGCAACCTGAACGTCTGTCCGAAGTGCAATCACCACATGCGGATCTACGCGCGGGAGCGGCTCGCGAAGTTCCTCGACGTCGGTTCGACGCTCGAGATCGCGGCCGGCGTCGAACCCGAGGATCCGCTCAAGTTCAAGGACTCGAAGCGGTACCGGGACCGCCTGGTGCTCGCGAAGAAGCAGACCGGCGAGCGCGATGCGCTGGTCGTGATGGAAGGCAAGCTCACCGGCCTGCCGGTCGTCGCGTGCGCGTTCGAGTTCCGGTTCCTCGGCGGCTCGATGGGTTCGGTCGTCGGCGAGAAGTTCGTGCGCGCGGTCGAACACTGTCTCCAGCACCGGATGCCGCTCGTGTGCTTCGCGGCGAGCGGCGGCGCGCGGATGCAAGAGGCGCTCTATTCGTTGCTGCAGATGGCGAAGACCAGCGCCGCGCTGAAGCGGCTGTCCGAAGCGCGCCTGCCGTACGTCTCGGTGATGACCGATCCGACGACCGGCGGCGTGTCCGCGAGCCTCGCGATGCTCGGCGACGTGAACCTCGCCGAGCCGAAGGCGCTGATCGGTTTCGCCGGCCCGCGGGTCATCCAGCAGACGGTCCGCGAGACGCTGCCCGAGGGCTTCCAGCGCAGCGAATTCCTGCTCGAGCACGGCGCGATCGACATGATCGTCGACCGCCGCGAGCTGCGCGAGAAGATCGCGATGATCCTGCGCACCTTACTCGGCAAGGACAGCGCCCCGGCCTGACGGGCGCACCGTCCGCAACGCCGCGCGAGAGGCCGGATCCGATGGCCAGTCAGCTTCCCTCGACGCTCGAACAATGGCTCGCGTATCAGACGCAGGTCTACCCGCGCGCGATCGATCTCGGCCTCGATCGCTTGAACCGCGTGCTCGCGAACCTCGGATTCCGCCGACCCGATCTGCCGATCGTCACGGTCGGCGGGACCAACGGGAAGGGCTCGGTCGTCGCGACGACCGCGGCGATCCTCGGCGCGGCGGGGTACCGGGTCGGCGTGTTCACCTCGCCGCACCTGCGGGACTATCGCGAGCGGATCCGCCTCGGCGATCGGCTCGTCGACGCCGACGCGCTGGTCGCGGCGTTCGAGCGCATCGAGCGCGCCCGCGGGGACGTCGGCCTGACCTTCTTCGAGTACAACACGCTGGCGGCGCTGCTCGTCTTCGACGCCGCCCGGCTCGACGCCTGGGTGCTCGAGGTCGGGATGGGCGGGCGTCTCGACGCCGTCAACGTGGTCGATCCGGACGTCGCGGTGGTGGTGAGCGTGGGACTCGATCACCAGGAGTACCTCGGCGACACGCTCGAGGCGATCGGGCGCGAGAAGGCCGGGATCTTTCGCGCGGGGCGCGCGGCCGTGCTCGGCAGTCGCGAGCTGCCGCCGGTGGTGGCCGAGACCGCGCGCGCGGTCGGCGCCCGACCGAAGCGGCTCGGCGTGGAGTTCGACTGCCACCGCGACGGCGAGCAGTGGCGTTACACGGGTCCGCGTTGGGACTTCGCGACCCTGCCGGCGCCGAACCTGCGCGGTGCGACCCAGTTCGGGAACGCTGCGACCGCGATCGCCGCGCTCGAGGAACTCGCGCCGCCGCTCACGATTTCGCGGGCGTCGGTCGTGCAGGCGCTGCGCACGGTGAGCGTCGCGGGCCGGTTCGAGGTCGTCGCGCCGCGCGGCGCGGTCGGCCCGACCTGGATCCTCGACGTCGCGCACAACCCGGACGCCGCGCGGGTGCTCGCGGACAACTTGCGCGCGACGCCGACCCCGGGCCGCACGCTCGGTCTGTGCGGGGTGCTCGCCGACAAGGACGCGGCGGGTGTCGTCGCGGCGCTCGCCGGACGCATCGACGCCTGGTGGTTCGTGTCGACCGAGGGCGAACGGGGTCGGACCGCGGCGGCGCTCGCGGCGTGCGCGGACCTGCGCCCGGGGGTTCCGGTCGCGACCGCCGAGTCGATCGACGCGGCCTGCGAGGCGGCCCAGCGCGTCGCGGCGCCCGTCGACCGGATCGTCGTGTTCGGATCCTTCCACGTGGTCGGCCCCGCGATCGATTGGCTCGAACGGCACGGCTTACGCCGAGGGGACTAGCGAGCGATGGAACGACGCATGCAGGAACGGTTGGTGGGCGCGATCATCCTGGTCGCGCTCGTGGTCCTGGTCGTGCCGGAATTGCTGTCCGGCTCGCGGCGACCCCGGCCGCCGCAGGCGACCCCCGCCGCGGCCGTCGCCGCGGCGCCGGCGTCGATGCATACCGTGACCGTCGACGTGGGCGCGAGCCCGCCGGCGGTGCGCGGTGGCGCCGCGTCTGCCGCTGCGGTACCGCCTGCGCCGGTCGCCACCCCTGCACCGATGCCGGTGGGCGCGACGGGCGCACCGCAGGCCCGGCCGCCCGCGGCCGCGCCACGGACCCCGGTCGTGCCGCCGCCGGCGACCGCGACGCGGTCGGCGACCGTGACACGATCGGCGGCCGTGCCACGGTCGACCCGTGCGACGCGACCGGCCCCGGCGACGCGACCGGCGGCGCCAAGCCGAGCGCCGGCCGCGCATCGCCCGACGACGCCCGCGACGAGCGGCCGCTGGACGATCCAGATCGGCAGCTTCACGGATCGCGCGAACGCGCTGCGGCTCGCGCGTCGCTGGAAGGCGCACGGCTACGCGGCCTACGTGTCGACCGCCGGCCGGGGCCCGAGGGCGCTGCACCGGGTGCGGATGGGTGCGTTCACCAGCCGCGATGCCGCGATCGCGTTCGCGCGCAAGATTCGGGCCCAAGGGCAGCACGCGAGCGTCGTCCCGCCGGGCCATTGATCGCGATTCGCCCGGCGCGGCGGCCGGGCAAGCGGCGGGGGCCGCGCTCAGTTAAAATAGTCGCACGCGCCGCACGGGCGCGCCGTTCGACGTTCCGACCCCGGAGGCCCCCGCGTGCACGGTGCCGACATTCTGATCTGCGTGGTGATGCTGGTCTCGATCGTGACCGGGCTGTGGCGTGGCTTCATGCGCGAGGCGATCTCGCTGCTGTTCCTGGTCGGCGGGCTGATCGCGGCCTGGCAGCTCGCCCCGTACGTCGAGCCGTACCTCGGCGGTGATCTCGCCTTGCCGTCGATCCGGCCCTGGGTCGCGCGCTTCCTGGTGTTCGTCGTCGCCCAGTTCGTCGGCGCGCTCGTCGGCGCGATCGCGAACTACCTCACGCGGCACGCGGGCTTCGGGTTCGTCGATCGCGCGTTCGGCTTCCTGTTCGGCACGCTGCGGGGCGCGATCGTGGTCGGGCTCCTGGTGATCTTCGGGGAGCTCGTGCACCTGAACCACGAAGCGTGGTGGACCCGGTCGCGGCTGATCCCGTACGCCCAAATGGTCGGCGACTGGCTGCGTTCGATGGTCGGCGAGACGGGGACGCACTGGACGGTCATCGAGCGTGCCCGGCACGCCACCACGCCACGAGGCTGAGCGGGAGGTTCCTTCAAGATGTGCGGCATCGTCGGTATCGTCGGGGTCGAACCGGTCAATCAGCGCCTCTACGACGCGTTGACGGTCTTGCAGCATCGCGGCCAGGACGCTGCCGGCATCATGACCTACGAGGCCGGCGCCTTGCACATGCGCAAGGATTCGGGGCTGGTGCGCGACGTGTTCCAGCAGAAGCACATGCTGAAGCTGCGCGGCAACGTCGGGATCGGCCACGTGCGCTATCCGACCGCCGGCAGCGACGGCGTGCTCGACGCCCAGCCGTTCTACGTGAACTCGCCGTACGGGATCTGCCTCGGCCACAACGGCAACCTGACCAACGCGCGCGAGCTCGCCGAGGTGCTGGTGCGCGAGGATCGACGGCATCTGAACACGTCGTCGGATTCCGAAGTCCTGCTCAACGTGCTCGCCTCGGAGCTGCAGCGGGTCGGCACGCCGCGCGTGACCGCCGCGGACATCTTCGCCGCGGTGACCGCGGCGTATCGCCGGTGCCGCGGCGGCTACGCGGTGGTCGCGATGGTGATCGGCCACGGGATCCTCGGCTTTCGCGATCCGAACGGGATCCGGCCGCTCGTCATCGGCTCGCGCGAGACGCCGAAAGGCGTCGAGTGGATGCTCGCCTCGGAGAGCGTCGCGCTCGACATGCTGGGCTTCAAGCTCGTGCGCGACGTCGCGCCGGGCGAGGCCGTGTTCATCGACGAGCAGGGTCGCTTCTACGCGCAAGGCTGCGTCGCGGTCGTGCGCCACACGCCGTGCATCTTCGAGTACGTCTATTTCGCGCGGCCCGACTCGATCATCGACAACATCTCGGTGTACAAGGCGCGCCTGCGGATGGGCGACCGGCTCGCCGAGAAGATCCGGCGCGAGCGGCCGGACCACGACATCGACGTCGTGATCCCGATCCCCGACACCAGCCGCACGAGCGCCGTGCAGGTCGCGCAACGGCTCGGGGTCAAGTACCGCGAGGGCTTCATCAAGAACCGCTACATCGGCCGCACCTTCATCATGCCGGGGCAGGCGGAGCGCAAGAAGTCGGTGCGCAGCAAGCTGAACGCGATCGACCTGGAGTTCCGCGGCAAGAACGTGCTGCTGGTGGACGACTCGATCGTGCGCGGCACGACCTCGGCGCAGATCATCGACATGGCGCGCGAGGCCGGCGCTCGACGCGTGTATTTCGCGTCGGCGGCGCCGCCGGTCCGGTATCCGAACGTCTACGGGATCGACATGCCGAACGCCGACGAGCTCGTCGCGGCGGGCCACACCGACGAGGAAGTGCGACGGATCATCGGCGCCGACTGGTTGATCTACCAGGATCTCGCCGACCTCGAACACGCCGTGCGCCACGACAACGCGAAGATCGAGCGCTTCGACACCTCGTGTTTCTCCGGGGAATACGTCACCGGGGACGTCACGCCGGAGTACCTCGCGCGCTTGCACCACGAACGCTCCGACGACGCGAAGCAGCGCAAGCGCGAGGCGGCGAGCGGCGCACCGAAGCCGGTCCGCGCCGTCTAGGGCGGCGGGCGTCGATGTCCCTGCGGCTCCTGCTGATGGCCGCGCGCGCCGAGCATCGGCTGCTCGTGCGCAAGCACGTCGAGGTCGAATGGCCGGACGCCGCGATCGTCGAGCACGCGCTCGGCCGGGATCCGCCGATCGAACCGGAGTTCGAGGCGAGCGGGTTCGACGCGGTCGTGATCGTGGCCTCGCGCCCGCTCGCCGGCGCGGCGCACCTTGCGAACGAATTGCGTGCCCGCCCGGGATTCGCGCCGATCGTGTTCCTCGCGCTCGCGCCCGGCGCGACCGACGGGCCGACGGCGGCCCCCGGACTGCAGGTCCTCGGCGGCGCCCGGATCGATCGCGGCGCGTTGCACGAGGCGCTCGGCATCGCGGCGCGCGAGCGCCGCCAGGCGATCGCGGCCTGGCGCACCCGGCCGGAGTACGAGCAGCGGCATCGCTTCGGCGACGTGACGATCCGCGGCCATCGTTTCATCCGGCAGATCGGCACCGGCGGCATGTGCTCGATCTATCTCGCCGAGAGCGAGCGGGCCGGCCGGATCGCGGTGCTGAAGGTGTTCAGCCAGGTGCCGGACGTGTCCGACAAGGTCGCCGGCTTCGACCGGTTCATCCAGGAATACGAGATCGTCGCGGGGCTGCGTCACGAGCACGTCGTGCGGATCTTCGACCTCGGGATCGCGGACGATCACGCGTACATCGCGATGGAACACTTTCCGGCGGGCGACCTGCGGCGGCGGCTGCAGACGTCGGTGCCGGCCGCGACCGCGGTCGCGTACCTCGACGAGATCGCGAGCGCGCTCGAGGCGATCCACGCGGTCGGCGTGCTGCACCGGGACCTGAAGCCGGCGAACATCATGCTGCGCGCCGACGGCTCCCTGTGCCTGATCGACTTCGGCCTCGCGAAGGCGCATGCGTTCGAGGTCGACCTGACCGGCGCCCGCGAGATCTTCGGCACGCCGTACTACATGAGCCCGGAGCAGGGACACGCGGAGCCGATCGACGAGCGCAGCGACCTGTACAGTCTCGGGGTGATCTTCTACGAAATGCTGACCGGGCAGAAGCCGTTCCGCGGAGCGAGCGCGATGGAGGTGATCTACCGCCACAAGCGCGCGTCGGTGCCCGCGCTGCCGGCGGAACTCGCCGCGTACGAGCCGATCGTGTCCGGCCTGCTCGCGAAGTCGCCGAGCGACCGCTTCGCGTCCGCGCGCGCGTTGCGCGCGGCGATCGCGGGCCTCACGACCGCCGCGTGAGCCCGCGCGTGCCGCCATCGCTGCTGCGCGTGCCGACGCCGGCGGCCTGGGTCGAGGCGGCCGTCGGGTCGCGCGAGCTGCTGTTGATCGACCACGCGAACTGCGAGAAGAAGGCGGCGTCGACCGCGCTGTCGCTGATGTTCGCGTACGCCGAGGATCTCGAGCTCGCGCAGCGCCTGTCGCGGCTCGCGCGCGAGGAATTGCGGCATTACGAACAGGTCGCGAAGCTCATCGCGCAGCTCGGCATCGTGCCGCGGCGGCTCGGGCCGGGCCGCTACGCCGAGCGGCTGCGGCGGCTGGTCGCGCGCGCCGAGCCGGCGCGCGAGGTGGACCTGCTGGTCGCCGGCGCGTTCATCGAGGCGCGCTCCTGCGAGCGCTTCGAGGCGCTCGCGCCCGCGATCGGCGCGCCGCTCGACGCGTTCTTCCGCGGCTTGTGCGAGGCCGAGTCGCGCCACCATCGCCTGTATCTCGATCTCGCACGGCGCGCGGGCGCGCGGGCCGGGATCGACGTCGACGCACGGATCGACGCGTTCGCGACGCTCGAGAGCGAGCTGATCAGCGCGCCGGACGAGGTGTTCCGGTTCCACTCCGGGCCGCCGGCGGCCCGCGGCTCAGCCGAGGCGCACTAGCCTGAAGTTCCGCCGCGATTTTACCGGCTGAGTAGTCAGCAGATCCCTATTTTTTCTGTGTTTGAGGTGAGATTGGCTCGATTACATGGCTACAAGATGTAGTCACTAATTAGTTGACTATAGCGCGGTCATATGCTACGTTTCTTGATATGTCAGAACGTGGAGGCGCTGTGCATGTCGTCACCACACGGCGTACCTACAAAGGCCGTGTGTACGAGACGCATCTGCTGCGCCGCAGCTACCGCGAGGATGGCCGCGTCAAGAACGAGACCCTCGGCAATCTTTCGCACTTGCCCGAGCCGGTGGTGGATCTGGTACGTCGTGCGCTGCGCGGTGAGGCCTTCGTGCCGGTGGCCGGGCGGCTCGAGGTCTTGGGCTCACGGCCTCATGGTCATGTTCAAGCGGTGCGCTTGGCCATGCGGCGACTCGGGATCGACTCCTTGATCGGCTCGCGAGCGAGCCCCGAGCGCGATCGGGTGTGCGCGCTCATCGCCGCGCGCATCTTGGCTCCGCACACCAAGCTCGCCACCACCCGCTGGTGGCACACCAGCACACTGGCCGAGGAGTTCGGGGTGAGCGCTGCGGATGAAGATGATCTGTATGCGGCGATGGACTGGCTGCTCGAACGTCAGCCGCTGATCGAGCGCAAGCTTGCGGCCAAACACTTGGGCGAAGGGAGCCTGGCGCTCTACGATCTGTCCTCCAGTTACTTCGAGGGCACGCACTGTCCATTGGGCAAGATCGGCTACAGCCGCGACGGCAAGAAGAATAGGCTGCAGGTCAACTATGGGCTGATGACCACCCGGCAAGGGTGCCCGATCTCGGTGTCGGTGTACGAGGGCAACACGGCGGACACCAAGACGCTGATGCCGCAGGTGGCGAAGCTCAAGGAGTCCTTCGGTCTCGAGCGTGTCGTGCTCGTCGGGGATCGCGGCATGATCTCGCACAAGGCGATCGGCGAGCTCAAGGAGATCGACGGGATGGCGTGGATCACCGCCCTGAAGAGCGGCCAAATCCGCGGTCTCGTCGAAGCCGGCGCGCTGCAGTTGGGACTCTTCGATGAACGGAATCTCTTCGAGTTCTCGGACCCTAAGTATCCGGGTGAGCGGCTCATTGCGTGTCGTAATCCGGAGCTCGCGAAGCTGCGCGCGCACAAGCGCCAAGCGCTCCTCGAGGCAACCAGGCTCGAACTCGAGAAGATCCGTGACCGCGTCGCACGCGGCGCGCTTGCGGGTGCGGCCGCGATCGGGGTGAAGCTCGGGCGAGTGCTCGACAAATACAAGGTCGGCAAGCACTTCGAACTGACCATCACGGACAGCGCCGTGAAGTATCAGATCCTCGAACCTCAAGTCGCCGCCGAGGCGGCGCTCGATGGCATCTACGTCATCCGTACCGGATTACCGAAGAAGCATATGTCGGCGCCCGAGGCGGTGCGCAGCTACAAGGCGCTCGCCCAGGTCGAGCGTGCGTTCCGATCGTTGAAAACCGTGGACTTGAAGATCCGACCGATCCATCACCGGCTCGAGAGCCGCGTCCGTGCGCACATCTTCCTGTGCATGCTCGCCTACTACGTCGAGTGGCATCTGATCGA
>JAJYFF010000015.1 GCA_021785405.1 Pseudomonadota bacterium
CGGTGCGGCCGCCGGGCTCGTCGCAGGCACCGCGCCACCCGGCGGCGTCGTGGGCGGCGCGATCGGCTCGACCCGCGGCGCACCCGTTCGCGCCGCCGCCGCGGCCGAGTCGTCTCCCGGCAGCGTCGGCTCCTTGCGCTCGACCGGCGCCGGCGGCCGGCGCCGCGAGAGCCACCAGCCGAGCATCGTCGCGATCCACAGGAAGCCGAGCGCGACGCTGACGCCGATCCAGCGCGAATCCGCGCCGAGCCACGCACGCCAGGAACGCGCGCCGGCCGGCGCCGCCACCTGCGGACCCGTCGCGGCGACGGCGGGCGGCGCTGCGCTCGCGCCGGCACTCGGCGCGGCGCCGCTCGCCGCGGCCACGCCGCCGGCCGCCGGCGACACGTCGATCGTTTGCGCGGGCCAATCGATCGACTGCGCCCGATCGGTCTGGGTGTTCCACCAGGACAGGTGCCATGCCGGGATCACGTAGTGCCCGGGACGATCGGCGATCAATGCGATGCTCTGATCGCGCGTGCCGACGATCGCTCCGCCGCTCGCCGCGTTGCCGAGCTTCGCATCGTCCGGATAGGCCTTCAGACCCGCCGGCAGCGGGAGCATCGACGCGAGATTCGGCAACTGCGCGGCCGCGAGTCCGTCGGCCGCGAGGTGCAGATCGAGGGTGATCGGATTGCCGGCCTCGACCTGCCGCGTCGGCGGCTGCCACGTGGTGGTGAGCTCGAGTCCCGTCGCGGGCAACCACGGTCCGTTCCCCGCCGCGGCCGGCCGCGGCCGCACGGCGAGCACGATCGGCGGGCCCTGCACGCGGACCCGCTTCGTGCGGGTCATCAGGCTGCCGAAGAATCGCGCGAACGGGTCGCCGGAGAACGGATCGCTGCGCTGCGCGACCGCGACTTCGCCGTCGAGCATCGCGCCGGGGATCGTGAGCGTCCCGCTTCGCTGCGGAAAGAAGACGTAATGACGGGTGACGACGTCGTACGCTTGGCCGCCGCGAACCGCGGACGAGTGCTCGTCGCCAGAGAGACGTTGCATCAGCACGTCGTCGTCGGTCGGGAAATCGAGCGTCGCTTGGTACAGCGGCTCCGCCGCAAAGACGCGCACCGTGACGTCCACCGCCGATTGCACGTACGGATTCTTCGTGTCGACGGTCGTGTCGACGAACACCGCCCGGCCGGCACCCGCCGCCGCGCCGCTCGCTGGGCCGCCGGACGCCGCGTTGCCCGCGGCGGCCGGTCCGCCGGCCCCGGCGTCGCTCACCTGCAGCTGCAGCGGCGCACTCGTTTCGCCACCCCATTGAATCGCCGGGACGGTCAAGGTCCCCGCGTGTTTCGGCTCGAGCTCGATCTCGGCCTGCGTCTGGGAAGAAATACGGCCATTGATGATCTGCAGATTGCTGCTGGTGTCGACCGACAGCACCGAAAAATCCTGCTTCAACGGCGCGAGATCCGGTTGCGAGTCCGTCTGTCCGTCGCGCTGCAAGGTCAACTGAACCGAACCGCCGACCGTGGTCTGCGTGCTGTCGAGCGACGCGCGAACCGCCGCCTGCGCGCTGCCCCCGATCACGAAGGCGCCCAGCAACACCGCGCGGAGCAACGCCCTCATGGTCGCGACCCCTCTCGTTCCTGCTGCAGCAGATGCTCGATCATGAACTTGCGCCGCAAGAGTCCGCCCGGATTGTCCGGGATCCAGCGTAACCATTGGTCGAGCGACAGGTTCCGTTCGGATTCCGGGTGCGGGGGAGACCGCGTGCCGCCAGCGCCCTGCGGCGCTCGACCGAGCGCGAATTCGGCATCGCGGCGTGCACGAGCCGCCGCCGCGGCGGCCGAGGCCGGCGAGGCTGCGGATGCGGGTGCGGCGCCGACCGAAGCCGGCGACGCGCCCTGTCCGGGCGCCGCGCCGCGACCGGCGGCCGAAGCGTTCTGAGCCGGTTGATCGGGTTGCGCTGACTGACCGCGCGAGCCTGGCTGGCCTTGCTGGCCCTGGTGCCCTTGTTGACCTTGCTGGCCTTGCTGACCTTGCTGACCCTGCGGACCTTGCTGGCCCTGCTGACCTTGCTGGCTTTGCTGACCTTGCTGGCCCTGCGGACCTTGCTGGCCCTGCTGACCTTGCTGGCTTTGCTGACCTTGCTGGCCCTGGTGCCCTTGTTGACCTTGTTGGCCTTGCTGACCTTGCTGACCCTGCTGGCCTTGCTGACCCTGCTGACCCTGCTGGCCTTGCTGTCCTGGCTGGCCTGGCTGACCCTGCGGCGGCGGCGTTGGCTGGCGCCGCTGCTGCGCCTTGATCTGCTGTTCGACGATCGCGCGATTGTGCTGCGCGTCGCGATACACGCCGCTGCCGCGCGGCGCCGTACGCAGCGCCGCCGAGTAGGCGTCGACGGCCTCGGGCAATCGGCCCGCGCGCGCGAGCGCGTTGCCGCGATCGTATTCGGACAACGGATCGGTGAACCGCTTCAGTTGAGACGCCGCAGCCGCGTATTGCCGCGCGGCGCTCTCCGCGAACGCACGGCGCCGCGGATCGTGGAACAGCCGGGCGGCCGCCGCCGCGTCACCGTGCTGCAGCAGCCGTTCCGCCCGTTGATCCGGCGTCAACCACAGATCCGCCCAGCCGAACGCATGCGCGGTGCCGCCGACGAACACCGCGGCGATCGCGAGCGCCGGCATGATCGGGTGCCGCGTCATACCCAACCCCGGCGCGCGAGCGTCGCGGCCACGATCAGCAACGGCAACAACAGCCAGTAACCTTCATTGCGCCACGCGTCCACCCGCGCACCCGGATCGATCCGGGCGTGCGCGAGCGGATTGTGTCGCGCGGCATCGAGTCGATCGATGAGCCGCTGCGACGACTCCACGGCCCAGTAGCTTCCGCCGCCGGTCGCCGCGAGTTGCCGGAGCCGGCCGACGCGCAACTTCGACAGCACGATCTTGCCGCTCGCGTCGCGCACGAAGCCGTCGCCGTCCGGCTCCGGGGCACCCGCGACGGTGCCGATCCCGACCACATCCACCGAGGCACCGAGCGACCGCAGCCGCGCCGCCGCGGCGAACGCGCGCGCAGGATCGTCGAATCCGTCGGCGAGCACGATCACGTGGCCGTCGCGGCTGCCCGCCTGTCGCAGGAGCGACGCGGCCTGGTCGAGCGCCGGGGCGAGCGCATGGCCGGGCTGCGGCATGATGCTCGGAACGAGCGGCTCGAGCAGGGATCGGATCGTCGCGACATCGTCGGTGAGCGGCACGACGGTGTGCGCGTCGCCGGAGAACACGATCAACGCGACGCGCGCATCGTGGGCCGCGCGCAGCAGATCCTCGATCAGATAATGCGCCCGCGTGACCCGGTTGGGCGGCAGGTCGGCCGCGTTCATCGACGGCGAAAGATCGAGCACGATGACCCAGTTCGCGGGTTCACGGTACGCGACGCTCGGTGCGCGCCGCCACGCGGGTCCGGCGAGCGCAAGCGCCGCGAGGGACCAGACCAGGGCGAGCGTGATCCATGGCGAGCGGCGCCGACCGTCCTCTTCCATGCGCAGCGCGTCGAGCAGGTCCGCGTCGACGATCTCGCCCCAGCGGCCCGCGCGGCGCGCCTTCCAGTGCCGCCAGAGCGCGAACGCCACCAGCGGCGGAATCGCGAGCAACCAGCCGGGATACAGGAAATGGAACGCGGCGAGGGACTTCAGAGCCATGCGCGCGCTCCGGCCAGCGCGGCGGTCACGCTGAGCAGCAACGCCGCCGCGAGCGGATAGGCGAACCATTCGTCGGTCGGACGCAACCACTCGGCACGACCGCTCACCGGCTCCAGTCGGTCGATCTCGCGATACACGGCCCGCAGCGTGTGCACGTCGGTCGCCCGGAAATATCGACCGCCGGTGATTCGCGCGATCCGCCGCAGGGCGTGCTCGTCGAGATCCTGGTTGCCGCCGAGGCCGAACGGGCCGCTGCCGGCCGGTGCGCCGACGCCGATCGTGTAGATCCGCAAGCCGACCTGCTTCGCGAAGCGCGCCGCCTGGATCGGGTCGAGGACGCCGGTGTTGCTGCGCCCGTCGGTCAGGAGGATCAAGACCGTGTGCTTCGCGCCGTGACCCGCTCGAGCGCCGTTCGCGTCGCGCAATCGCTTGATCGCCAGTCCGATCGCGTCGCCGATCGCGGTCTGCGGGCCCGCGACCCCGACCATCGCCTCGTCGAGAAAGCGTTTCACCGTCTGCAAATCGGCGGTCACGGGCGCCTGCAGGTACGGGTGCGTCCCGAACAGGATCAATCCCACCTGATCGCCGCGCCGGCCCGCGATGAAGCGCCCCGCGACCTGCTGCACGACCTGCAGCCGGCTCGCGTCGTTCGCCATGTCCTCGGTCGCCATCGAGCCCGAGACGTCGACCGCGAGCAGGATCCGACGACCGCTCGTCGGTGCGGGCAGCGGCGGACCGAGCCATTGCGGTCGCATCGCCGCCAGCACGAGCAGTATCCACGCCAACGCGAACAGCGCTCGCGCGCCGCCCCTCGCGCCGCCGATCGTCGCGTCGTGGGTCGTGAGCGACGCGGCGAACGGCAGGAACAGGGCGGCGCCTCCGATCGACGCCGCGCGGCGCCAGCGTCGGTGAATCCACGGCAGCGGCGCGAGCGCCGCCATCCACGGCCACGCGATGTGGATCATCGCCGCGCTCCGGCGTCGGCCGGCGGTCGCGCGCTGCGCACGAACCGCTCGGCGGCGGCGAACCAGATCTCCCGGTCGCCGACCCGATCCAGATCGAGCTGACCCGCGAACGTCGCGCGCAACAGCGATTGGCCGGGCGCACCCCGCAAGCTCTCGGCACCGCCGTTCGCGAGGAACCGCAGCCACGCGTCGCCCTGCAGGCGCGCGACCCGCTCGCCGCCGAATCGCGCGAGCGCGTAACGGCGCAGCAAGTTCTGGATCGCGCTGGCCGCGCGAATCACGTCACCTTCGTTCGCGCGAATCCGCCGCAGCTCGGCGAGCGCCGCACGCCGCAGTCGCCGCCGCGGATGGCGCCACCACGCCACCGCGACGACGGCGAGCGTCACGCTCAACAAGAGCAAGCCCCACCAGCCGGGCGCCGGCGGCCACCAGCCGGGCGGCGGCGGCGCCCGGTCGGGCGCGAGCTGCGACAGCCAATCGGCGTTCATGCCGCGGTCGGCGCGGCTCGCAGTTGCGGCGGCAGCGCCTCTTCGACACGCTCGGCGGTGTCGAGCCGAATCGGGCGCCCCTGCAAGCGCTCCGCGAGGTCCTCGACGCGCTGCGCCCGCGTGCGCCACGCCTCGGTCCAACGCGGGCGCGCCGTGGCGCCGTCGAACGGCCGGACCCGGCCCGGAACCCCGCCGCGAAAGCGCCCATCGGGCAGACCCTGCGCCTCGAGCGCATCGGTGATCCAGTACAGGCGACATTCGGCGTGCGCGCCGAGCGAGAGCCAGCGCGGATCGATCTCCTCGGCGGCGCCCGAGAAGTCGCTGATCGCGAGCACCAGACTGCCCGGGTGCACCAGCGGCAACGCCGTACGCAGCATGTCGCCGAGCGTCTCGGGCCGCGGCGCCGCCGGGGCGCGCGGCTGCAAGTCGACGAGCGAATTCAGCACCGGCAAGGTACCGGCTTCGCGCGCGCGCGGCGGATGGCAGCGCAGCTGCGCGCCGTTCGCGACGATCGCACCGATCCGATCTCCCGCGCCGGCGACGGCCCACGCGAGCAGCGCGCTCGCGCGAACCGCGAGCGCGGACTTCAATTGGCGCCGACTGCCGAAGAACATCCCGGGCTGCAAGTCGACGAGCAGCCACACCGGCCGCTCGCGCTCCTCGCGGTAGAGCTTCGTGTGCAGCCGGCCGCGGCGTGCCGTGACCCGCCAGTCGATGCTGCGCGAATCGTCGCCAGCCGCGTACGGACGGACCTCCTCGAACTCGAGACCCCGCCCGCGATGCGCCCCGCGGTGGCTGCCGAGCCATTGGGCGCGCGCGGTGCCCTGGACCCGCAAGCCGGTCGCCCGCGCGGCGCCGCGCAGGCCGAGCAGCTCGTCGAGGTCCGGCAGTGTCACGGCGCCGGCACCCGCGCGAGCAGCTCTTCGACGCAGGTCTGCGCGGTCACGCCGCGCGCCTGCGCGCCGTAATCCAGCAGGATCCGGTGCCGCAGTGCGTCCGGAGCGATCGCCTGTACGTCCTCCGGGCTCACGTAGTCGCGGCCGTCGAGCCACGCGAGCGCGCGAGCGCCGCGCTCCATCGCGATCGCCGCGCGCGGGCTCACGCCCCAGCGCAGCCACTCGCCGAGCTTCGCGCTGTAGGGCGCCGGCCGACGGGTCGCATCGACGATCGCCGCGATGTACTCGGCGACCGGGTCGGACAGCGTCAAGCCGAGCACGTCGCGGCGGGCCGCGAAGATCGTCTCCTGCGGCAGTCGCTGCGGCGGCGGCGGCAGTTCGCGCTGCGCGATCGCCTCGGCCCGCGCGAGCTGCATGATCCGCAAGGTCGTCGCCCGATCCGGGTAGTCGACCGAGACGTGCAGCAGGAAGCGATCGATCTGAGCCTCCGGCAAGGGGTAGGTGCCCTCTTGCTCGATCGGATTCTGCGTCGCCATCACGAGGAAGAGCCGCGGCAACGGATAGCTCGACTGGCCGACGCTGATTTGGCGTTCCGCCATCGCCTCGAGCAACGCCGACTGCACCTTCGCCGGCGCGCGGTTGATCTCGTCGGCGAGGATCAAGTTGTGGAACAAGGGCCCGCGCTGAAAGCGAAAGCCGCCCTCCTCCGGCCGATACACCTCGGACCCGGTCAGATCCGCGGGCAGCATGTCCGGCGTGAACTGGATCCGCTGGACGTCGCCCTCGACCGCGTGCGCGAGCGCCTTGATCGCCCGCGTCTTCGCGAGGCCGGGCGGACCCTCGACCAACAAGTGGCCGTCGGCGAGCAAGGCCACGAGCAATCGCTCGACCAGGGCTTCCTGACCGATGATTTGGCTCGACAGATAGTCGCGCAGCCGCTGGAACGCGGCGTTTCGGTCGAGCGGTGGCCGCTCGGGCGCGGGCGCTCCCGCCGGCTGCGATGCGCGCAGATCGATATTGGCTTCCGTCATCCGATCCTCCAGATCACTAAGATTCGCGATCGAGCGCCGCGGCGATTTCGACCGGGAGGATCGCGGTGAAGTTCCGCAGCGGGCGCGGGCGTGCCGGCGGGACGTGGAGGGTCACCGCCCGGCGCTGCCGCCCCCGTGAGGGGCGGTGTTCCAGCGCCGGGCGCGCGAGCTCAAGCCTTCTGCAGTTTCGCGGCCGCGTGCTCGTAATTCGCGAGCCGGTTGAGGAAGTTGTCGGTGAAGTCCGGCCGACGATTGCGGAAATCGACGTAGTACGCGTGCTCCCAGACGTCGAGCACGAGCAGCACCTTCCCGTCGCCGGTCGCGAGCGGCGTGCCCGCATTCGACGTCTTCACGATCTTCAGCTTTCCGGTCGGCGCGAGCACGAGCCAAGCCCAGCCGGAGCCGAACTGTCCGAGCGCCGCGGCCTTGAATTGCGCCTTGAACGGCTCGACGCCGCCGAAGTCCTCGATGAGCTTCTTCTCGAGAACGCCGGGGATGCCGCCGCCGTTCGGCGACAGTGACTCCCAGAACACGCTGTGGTTCCAGTGCTGGCCGGCGTTGTTGAACACCGGTTGCAGATCATCCTTGCCGTAGGCGAGGCGCACGAGGTCCTCGAGCGACTTGCCTTGCAGCGCTTCGTTCTTCTCGACCAGGCCGTTCAGTGCGGTCACGTACGCGTTGTGGTGCTTGCCGTGATGCAGCTCCAGCGTCTCTTGGCACATGCCCCGCGCGCTCAAGGCACCGACGGCGAATGGCAAAGCGGGCAATGTAAAACTCATTCTTCATACCTCCGGTAGTGCGGGTGCCCACCGAGCGCCGCCGAGGCGGCGTGGGACGGGCAGAACGACCCTCCCCGGCGCGTCCGAGCGGCGCGCTCGCAAAGGGGGCGATAGGGTAACACGGCCGCGGCGAATCGTTGCCCCCCGCCCGCGGGGCGCGCCATCCGCGCGACTCGCGGGTAAGCTATCCGCGGGAAGCCGTCGCGACGACCCTGCGCCAATTCGTAGCCCCGCCGAGGAGAGACCGCATGTCGAACGGACGCCGATCGCCATTGGGTTCGCGGATCGCCTGCGCGGCCGCGTTGACGATGATCGCCGCGTGGTGCACGAGCGCGCAGGCCGGCGGCGGCCCGATCGGCATCGACCACGAATGGTCGCTCGATCAAGGCGGGATCTGGGCGCGCAAGTACCAGGTCGCGCTCGAGTTCGGCACCGTCGCGGTCGAGGCGGCCGGTAGCCTTTGGCTCGGCAACGACAGCAAGCTCGGCCATACGTTCTGGCAGAGCGCGGATGCGTCGATCGTCGCCGGTCTCGGCGCGACGGCGCTGAAATACTCGTTCAGCCGCGCGCGGCCCTACCAGGACCGGGGCCCGAACGCCTGGTTCCAGGGCAGCTGCTGTCAAAGTTTCCCGAGCGGTGAGGTCACGCTGCAAGCGAGTTTCGTGACGCCGTTCATCGTCAACTACCAGCAGGAGCATCCGTGGATCTGGTCGCTCGAGGCGCTGCCGGTCTACGACGCGTTCGCCCGCCTGAAGAGCCAGGCCCACTGGCAGACCGACGTGCTCGCCGGCTGGGTGCTCGGCTCGGCGGTCGGTTACTGGTCGACGACCCGGCACGTGCCGATCATGGTCGAGATCCTGCCGCGCGGCCTGTCGGTCGGCTTCTACAAGAAATTCTGATGGGTCGAGCGCGCGCCTCGGGTCCGTGCGCGCGTCGGACCCGGGCGCGCCGCCTCACAGATCGGTGTATTTCTTGCTGCTACCGCGCGAGAGCGCGACCGGATATTTGAGCGCGTTGAGTTCGAGCTTGCGGCGCGCGGCGCTGATCAAGTCCACGTCCAGCTTGTCGGCGAGCCGGATCAAGTACAAGAACACGTCCGCGATCTCCATCGCCACCGCCTCGCGCTGCCGGGCGCTCAAGTCCTCCGGCGCCCCGCGGTCGAGCCATTGGAAATGCTCGAGGAGTTCCCCCGCCTCGACGATCAGCGCACTCGCGAGATTCTTCGGCGAATGAAACACGTCCCAGTCCCGGTCCTTCGCGAACTGGCGCAGAGCGACCCTCAGGGTCGCGATATCGTCGTCGCTCATCGTGGTCTCCGTCGCGGGCCTGCGAAACGCCCGATCGTGGCTGCGATCCTAGCGCGGTCGCGCGGCCGGCGCCGCGCGATCATTTGCTATCATCCGCGGCGTCCTCGAGCAGCCGCAGGGAGCCGCCGCGATGCCGTTACACGATAAGGTCGACGTCCGGCGACTGGCGGCGGTCGCGCTCGTCGTCGTCGCGATGGCCGCGCCGGCCGTCGCCGGCGCTCGCAACGCGATCGGGATCGTCGACGTGTCGGCCTGCACCCGCGACCCCGCGGCGTCGACCACCGTCCCGGGCTGGATCACGATCGCCGGCAGCCCCAGCCTGCGCTGCGCGACGCCGGCGGCCGCCGGCGCGGCGGACCCGGTGCGAATCGTGAGCGGCCCCTACGGCTCGTCGACCCTCGAGCGGCGCATCGACCTGCGCCGGTTCGCGACGCGGATCGACCGCGGCCGCATCCGCTACCGGCTCTCGGGCCGCCTCGGCGCGACCGGCGCCGCGGGTGCCCGCGCCGAACTCGCGCTGACGTTCCTCGACGGCGCCGGTCGCGCGCTCCGCCCTCGCCCGCGCCTGCAAGGGCCCACCGCGAGCTCCGCGCAGACCCCGCGTCTCGCGGCGCGGCGCGTCGCGGGCGTGCTGCCGCGCGGCACCCGTGCGCTGCGGGTCGTGTTGCACCTGGTCTCGCCGAACGCCGCGCAGGGGTCCGCGACGGCGCAGGACCTGCGACTCACGCTGCGGCCCCGCGTCCGGCTCGCCCGGGCGACGCCGCCGCGGGCGCGCGTCCCGCATTTCGATCACGTGTTCCTGATCATGATGGAGAACACGAGTTACGGCGAAGTGATCGGCGACCGCCGGGACGCACCCTACATCAACGCGCTCGCGCGCCGCGGCGTGCTGCTCGCGAACTACCGCGCGGTTTACCACCCGAGCGACGAGAACTACCTGGCGATCGCGAGCGGCTCGGCCGGCGTGCGCGGACCGGTGTACTTCCCGCACATCCATATCGCGGCCCGTCACCTCGGCGACGTGCTCGAGGCGGCCGGGCTCAGCTGGAAGGCGTACGAGCAGGGCATGGGCACGCCGTGCAACATGACGACGATGTTCGACAAGTACTACGAGCCGGACGACGCGCCGTTCGTGAACTACGCGAACGTGATCGACGACGCGGCGCGGTGCCGCGCGCATCTCGTCGATACGCAGCAACTGGCGGTCGACCTCGCGTCGGCGGCGACGACGCCGAATTTCGCGTGGATCGCGGCCGACGATTACGACGACGGCGAGGACGCGGGCAACGGCTCGCCGCACAGCCTCGAGGTGCAGGACCGCTGGCTGCGGCGCACGCTCGAGCCGCTGTTCGCCTCGCCCGCGTGGCGCACGCAGCGCTCGCTGTTGATCCTGACCTGGGACGAATCGTCGACGACGCGGACGAACCACGTCGCGACGATCCTCCTGGGTTCGCGCGCGACGGTCCGACGCGGCGTCGTGAGCCACGTTCGTTACGATCATTACAGCACCGCCCGCACGATCGAGGCGGCGCTCGGGCTGCCCTCGCTCACCGCGAACGACGCGTACGCGCGCCCGATCGACGATGCGTTCGCGCGTTGATCGGCGCGGCGGCGCCGGGTCGGCGCTTTGACACGCGCGCTCGCGCTGCTATAGAGTGCGTTGGCTCGAAGTGGCAGTCTGATCGGAGAGAGTCCGGCCGCGCGCCGGAACGCCGAAGGCGCAAGTTCCGCCCGGAAACGCTCAGGCCCAGCAACGACCGACTGCGGAAGCCGTGCAGCTTCGACTCGAGCTCTGGAGAGTGGTGGATCCCCGCACGCGCGGGTCCGCCCACCGAAGGGGCGCGACGCCGATCCGGCGTCCGATCTCTCAGGTCGCAGGACAGAGGGGCGGCAGACGTTCGCTGAACGTCTGCCGCCTTTTTTTTTGGGTCCGCGCAGCGGTCGGGACGCGATGGAGGGCTCATGGGACGACGCACGGCCTTGTTCGATCTGCATCACGCCCTCGGCGCCCGCACCGTGGATTTCGGCGGCTGGGACATGCCGCTGCATTACGGGTCCCAGGTCGCCGAGCACAACGCGGTACGCCGCACCGCCGGCGTCTTCGATGTCTCCCACATGGGCGTGGTCGATCTGGACGGCGCGAGATCGCGCGCGTTCCTCGAGCGGTTGCTCGCGAACGACGTCGCCAAGCTCACCGCACCGGGTCGGGCGCTGTACGGCTGCATGCTGAACGAGGCCGGCGGCATCATCGACGATCTGCTGGTCTACCGTCTGGAAGGCTCCGCGTACCGAATGGTCGTGAACGCCGGCCGCCGGGACGTGGATCTCGCGTGGATCCGCGGGCACGCGGCGGAGTTCGGCGTCTCGGTGGTCGAACGCGAGGATCTCGCGATGCTCGCGGTGCAAGGGCCCGAGGCGCGCGCGCTGACCGCGCAACGCCTGTCGCCGGCGCACGCGTCGCAGGCGCTGGCGCTCGCGCCGTTCCATGCGTGTCCGATCGACGATTGGTACGTCGCGCGGACCGGCTACACCGGCGAGGACGGCTTCGAGGTGATGCTGCCTGCGGCGCGCGCCGCGGACCTGTTCGAGGCGCTGCGCGCCGCGGGCGCGGTTCCGTGCGGCCTCGGCGCGCGGGACACCTTGCGACTCGAGGCCGGATTGAACCTCTACGGCAACGACATGGACGAGCAGACCGACCCGTTCGAGTCGGCGCTCGGCTGGACGGTCGCGATGCAGCCCGCGACGCGGCGCTTCATCGGGCGCGACGCGCTGGAGGTGATCGAGCGGCGCGGGTCCACGCGCAAGCTCGTCGGTTTGCTGCTGGTCGACCGCGGCGTGCTGCGCCGGCATCAGCGGGTGATCGCCCCCGGCGTCGGCGAAGGCGAGATCACGAGCGGCGGCTTCTCGCCGACGCTCGATCGCTCGATCGCGTTCGCGCGGGTGCCAATCGCCACCGCCGGCGAGGTCGAAGTCGACGTGCGCGGCCGCGCGCTGCGCGCGCGCGTCGTGACGCCGCCGTTCGTACGACATGGTCAGCCGCTGGTTTCCTGAGCCCCACCTGGAGAGCCCCCGAACATGAGCAACGTCCCCGCCGAACTCGAGTACACCGAGGCGCACGAATGGATCCGCCGGCTGCCCGACGGCACCGCCGAGGTGGGCATCACCGATCACGCGCAGCACGCGCTCGGCGACATCGTCTACGTCGAACTGCCGGAGGTCGGGCGCGCGGTGAACGCGGGCGAAGCCTGTGCGGTCGTCGAGTCGGTGAAGTCCGCGTCCGACGTCTACTCGCCGGTGAGCGGCGAGGTGATCGCCCGCAATGGCGCCCTCGAGACGACGCCCGAGGCGATCAATCAGGATCCCTACGGCGCCGGATGGATGATGCGCGTGCGGCTCGCGCCCGGCGGCGGTGAGCCGAAGACGCTGTCGGCCGCGGCCTACACCGAACTCCTCAGCCGGGAGAGCGACTGATGGCATTCATCCCGCATACGCGCGCGGACGTCGAGGAGATGCTCGCGGCGATCGGGGTCCCGAGCCTCGACGCGCTGTTCGATGAGATCCCGGCGCCCTTGCGCGCCGCCGAACTCACCGGCGTCCCGACAGCGCTCAACGAGATGCAGATCGGCCGGCTGATGCGCGAGCGCGCGGCGCAGGACGGCACGCCGTTGTGCTTCATCGGCGCCGGCGCGTACGAGCATCATGTCCCGGCCGCGGTCTGGGCGATCACCACGCGCGGTGAGTTCTACACCGCGTACACGCCGTACCAGGCCGAAGCGAGCCAGGGCACGCTGCAACTGCTCTACGAGTTCCAGACGATGATTGCCGCGCTGACCGGGATGGAGGTCTCGAACGCGTCGCTCTACGACGGCGCCTCGGCGACCGGCGAAGCCTGCCTGATGGCGGTCCGCGCGAATCGCAAGTCCACCTC
Organism: Pseudomonadota bacterium; assembly: GCA_021785405.1. Taxonomy (GTDB): domain Bacteria; phylum Pseudomonadota; class Gammaproteobacteria; order Steroidobacterales; family Steroidobacteraceae; genus Bog-1198. The sequence continues at coordinate 13,071 of JAJYFF010000015.1, forward strand.
GCGGCGGATCCTCGTCCCCGCGACGCTCCATCCGCGCTACCGGGAGGTCGCGCACGCGATCGCGGGCCAGCAAGGCCTCGCGTTCGACCCGGTGCCGTACGACCCGGCGCACGGCACGATCGCGCTCGCCGCGCTCGATGCGGCGGCGGCCGCCGGCGACGTCACCGCGCTGGTCGTGCAACAACCAAATTTCTTCGGCGGCTTCGAGGACGTCGACGCGCTCACCGACTGGGCTCACGCGCACGATGCGCTGTTGATCGCGGTCGTGAACCCGATCGCCCTCGGCGTGCTGCGGGCGCCCGGGGACTGGGGCCAGCGCGGCGCCGACATCGTCGTCGGCGAGGGCCAACCGCTCGGCGTGCCGCTGTCCTCGGGCGGACCGTACTTCGGCTTCATGACTACCCGCAAGGAATTCGTGCGTCACATGCCGGGGCGCATCGTCGGGCGCACGCTCGACGCCGCCGGTCAGGAGGGCTATACGCTCACGCTGCAGGCGCGCGAGCAGCACATCCGCCGTGCGAAGGCGACCTCGAACATCTGCACGAACCAGGGGCTGCTGGTCACCGCGGCGACGATCTATCTGTCGCTGATGGGCGCCGAGGGGCTCGAGCGCACCGCGGCGGCGGCCCACGCGCGGACGCGCGAATTGCGCGCCGCGCTCGTGCGCATCCCGGGCGTGCGCGGCGCGTTCGACGGCCCGTTCTTCCACGAGACCGTGCTGCGGCTCGACCGTCCGGTCGCGCCGGTGCTCGCGGCGCTCGCCGCGCAAGGCATCCTGGGCGGCTACGACCTCGCGCACGACTACCCCGAGCTCGCCCCGGCGATGCTGGTGTGCGCGACCGAGACCAAGACGGACGCCGATATCGAGCGCTTTGCGACGGCGCTCGAGCGAATACTGACCCAAGCGCCGCATGCGGCGGCGAACACCTGAGGCGGGCGATGGCGATGCGTGAACCGACGATCTTCGAGTGCGGCGCGCCGCAACGCGGTGCGAGCGATCAATGGCCGACCCCGGCGCCGGACGCGATGGCGGACATCCCGCCGCGGCTGCGGCGCGAACGACGCCCGCGCCTCCCCGAAGCCTCCGAGCTCGACGTCGTGCGCCATTTCACGCGTCTGTCGCAACGCAATTTCTGCATCGACACGCACTTCTACCCGCTCGGGTCGTGCACGATGAAGTACAACCCGAAGGCCTGCAATCAGTACGCGATGCTGCCCGAATTCCTCGGCCGGCACCCGCTCGCGCCCGTGGCCTCGAGCCAGGGCATGCTGCGTTGCCTGCACGAATTGCAGGAGATCCTGAAGAGCGTGACCGGCATGAGCGCGGTGTCGCTGGTGCCGATGGCCGGCGCGCAGGGCGAGTTCGCCGGCGTCTCGATGATCCGGGCGTATCACCGAGCACGCGGCGATCTCGGCCGCGACGAGATCGTCGTGCCGGAGGCGGCGCACGGCACCAACCCCGCGACCGCGACGATGTGCGGCTATCGGGTGCGCGAAATTCCGGTCAACGCCGACGGCGACGTCGATCTCGCGGCGCTGCGCGCCGCGGTGGGACCGCGAACCGCGGGGATCATGCTCACCAACCCCTCGACGCTCGGCGTCTTCGAACGGCATATCGTCGAGATCGAGCAGATCGTGCACGGCGCGGGCGGGCTCCTCTACTACGACGGCGCGAACCTGAACGCGATCCTCGGCCGCGTGCGCCCTGGCGACATGGGATTCGACGTGATCCACATGAACCTGCACAAGACGTTCTCGACGCCGCACGGCGGCGGCGGACCGGGGGCCGGCGCGGTCGGGGTCAGCAACCGCCTCGCGCCGTTCCTGCCGATCCCGATCGTCGGCGAGGACGATGGCAGGTACCGCTGGCTCGACGAGCACGACCTGCCGCAGACGATCGGCCGCTTGTCGACGTTCATGGGCAACGTCGGCGTGCTGCTGCGCGCGTACATCTACGTGCGCATGCTCGGGCGCGACGGCATGCGCGCGGTCGCCGACCACGCGACCTTGAACGCGAACTACCTGTGCGCCCGGCTCGCGGCGCTCGGCTTCGATCCCGCGTATCCGTCGCGGCGCGCGAGCCACGAGTTCTTGATCACGCTGAAGCGGCAAGCGCGGCTGTACGAGATCACCGCGATGGACGTCGCGAAACGCCTGCTCGATCTCGGCTTCCACGCCCCGACGACCTATTTTCCGTTGATCGTGCCGGAATGCCTGCTGATCGAGCCGACCGAGACCGAGAGCAAGGCGACCCTCGATGCGTTCGTCGATGCGATGGCGCGCATCCTCGCCGAGATGCAGAGCGATCGGGAGCGACTGAAGAGCGCGCCGCACACGATGCCGGTGCGCCGGCTCGACGACGTGCGAGCCGCCAAGCAGCTCGATCTCACCTGGCCCGGCGCGCCGGCGGCAGCGGAGTCAGCGGGCGCCTGAGCGCTCGCGCGCGCGGATCCGCCGCTGCAGTTCGCGGCGCAGGGCGGCCGCCTGCAAGCGCAGCGGGTGCGCGCGCAATCGGCCGATCTCGACGGCCGTGTACGGCCGGAAGTTCGCCGGCACGTCCCGCCGATCGAATCGGAACAGCATCCAGTTCACGAGCTCGGCGAGGCGCGCGTCCGACAACGGCGACGACGCGATCCCGGGGATGCGGCCGAGATACGCGCGCCCGCCGGCGACCTGCAGGTACTTCGCCACCTCGCCGGCGATCGCCGGCGCCGTCCGCGGCGAGCCGCCGCCGTCGACGCGGTGGCAGCCCTGACAATCGAGCGCCCAGTCGGCCCACGCGCGCCGCGGATCGGGAACGCCCGGGATCGAACCCGCGCCGCGGTACCCGACCGCCGCGGCCGGGCTCGCGGTCGCGACCGCGTGCGCGACACCGAGCAAGGCGCCGAGCGCGAGCGCCGCCGCGGCGATCGTGGCGCCGCGGGCCGGGACCGCGCGCATGGGCGGCCGAACGCTCACGCGCTTACGGCTTCTCCGGTTCGGCGCCGAGGATCACCGACACCGTACAGGTGTACGACTGGCTCTTGACGCCGAAACACCAGGTGATCTCATTGTTGTTCTGCGCGCGCACGACCGGCCGATCGCCCTCGTTGCGCTGGCAATTGCAGCGGCCCCACAGGATTCCGCCGCAACAGTCGTTGTACGAGACGATGTAGTTGCGGCCGTCCGCGGGGTTCCGGCAGGTGCCGATCCAGCAGATCGGCGACATCTCGGTTCCCGGCGGGCACGCGTTCACGGCGCCGCCGTAGCACGCGCACAGCGAGCCGTCGATCGCGCAGTAACGCCAGTAATCGCAGCGGGTCTGATCGCCCGGATCCTGCGGATTGCCGCTGTACACCGGCGTGCGCTCGCCGGAATCGGGATTCTCCGCCGCGGATCGGCCGTCGGCGCGCGCGACCGGCAGCAAAGGCATCGACGCCGCCCCCGCCAGCATCCCACCCAGCACGCTGAACACGCTCCGGCGCGAGGTTCGGCTCGCGAACCCGCGCAACACCTTCTCGGTCAACTGGTCGAAGTCAGCCACGCCCGTCTCCCGTCGATGCCGTGATACGGCTCCGTCCTTCCAAGTAGTCCTGCAGGCTCGCCACCTGGCGTTCCTTCGCGATGAACAAGCTCTCGAGGTGCTCGCGAGTGTTCACGAGCCCCGCGGCCGCGAGCTTGCCGGTTTCGTCGATCAGCACCGCGAAGGGCAGCTTCGCGACGCCGAAAGTCCGCCCGAGCGGCTCCGACAGGACGTAGGGGAACTTCCCCAATCCCTTGTCGCGCACGAACTGGCGGTGCCGTTGCGGCTCGCCGTCGCTCGCGAGCACGACGTCGAGCCAGTTGCGCTCCGCGCCCTGCGCCGAACGGATCGCCGGCAGCAGCGACTCGCAGATCGGGCAGTCCGGCGACACGAACAACAAGAGCTGGCTGCGGCCGGCCGGTGCGCCGCCGATCCGCACCTCGGCGCCGTCGAGCGTCGGCAGCGCGAGCTGGGGCGCCGGATCGCCGACCTTCACGGCGGCCCGCTGCTGGAGCGCGAGCGCGCCCGCCGGCGCGAGACGCTGGTGCAGCACCCCGATCTGCCGAGCGAGCGCGAGGCACAGCAACCCGAGACCGAGCACCGCGATCCACATCACGATCTGCGAGGCGATCACGAAGCTCATCGCAGGGCTCCGGCCGCGGGGCTTGGGAGGTTCATCAGTTGATCCAGCGCGAAAACCAGGGCGAGCAGTGCGAGTGCGCCGCCGATCGTCGACAGCGAGACCGCGAACGAGTGTCGGGCGACCGCGGCGGGCGCCGCGGCGATCGTCGCCGCCACGAGCGCGAGTCCGCCCGCGCGCAGCACGTGATACGGACCGAGCCGCGCGTGGGACTCGCCGAAGCTGCAGCCGCAATCGAGGTCGCGGCGACCCGCGGCGACCGCGCGAGCGAGCGCGACGCCGTAGCCGGCCCAGACCGTGGCTGCGAGCACCGCACCCGCAGTCCGCAGCGCGGGGATCAGCAACGCGACGCCCGCACCGGCCTCCGCGATCGCGAGGATCACGAGGGCGACCGCGGCCGTCGTCGCCGAAACGCCGGTGAGTGCTTCGATCGCGGCGCGCACGCGCGCCGGCCGCGCCAGCTTGTGTCCGGCCGACACGAGCGCGAGGGCCGCGAGGAACGCGGCGATCTGCACCGCGAGGGCGGCGCTCACCGCGACGGTCAGGCTCGTCGGGACGGTGGATCCGGGCGCCATCGCTCAGCGCACCGGTTCGATCAACAGGCGGGTGTGCAAGCCCGGGAGGTCCATGCTACGGATCAAGGCCCCGGTCTCGGGATCGTAGACGTCGAGCCGCTGATCGGCCTGGACGAGCAGCGTCGGATGCGCGCCGTGGGTCAGCGCGATCGACGATCCGGGCCGCACGAGCCGCAGACGCCGCAGGCGCTGCTTCGTCGCGGCGTCGTACACCCACACCTCGTCGGCCGCGTCCTTCTGCGTCCCCTCGTGCGCGTGCGCCTGCATCAGCACGTACAGTTCGCCGTGCGCATCGCTCGCGACCAGCTGCCAGCCGCTCGGGCGCCAGTGCGCCGCACGTTCGGCCGGCGTCACGAGCGGCCAGCTCGGCAAGACCCGCGCGTCGGCGTGGCGCATGTCGATCGGCTGCGCGTCGCCCCGCATCGTCACGAAATAACGTATCCCGTCGATCATCGTCGACGCCGTGAACAGCGGGTTGTGCCCGAGGTGATTGAAGGGCTTCGATTCCGAGTGACCGACCACGTGACCCGCGGCATCGAGCTTCACCGAGAAGACCGTCCCGCTCGCGCACAGCGTCGAGAACCCGATGCGGCCCGACGGGAAGATCAGCGCGCAGCCGGGAATATCGACGTCGCCGAGCACCTTGCGATGTACGAGATCGACGACCGTGACCGAGGCGGCCGGTGTGAAGTTGAACACGAGACCCAGTCGCTCGTGATCGGTGAACTCGAACATGCCTTGCTGCGCGGTGATCAACGCCCGCTTCGCTCCGGGCAACACGATCTCGCCGATCGGCTCGAGCGTGCGCTTGTCGTAGACGGTGATGTAGTCCGTGCGGGTGCCGCGCGTGTACCGCGACCAGACCGTATCGGCGGTGTAGAATTCGGGGCGATCCTTCGGGATCAGCATCGTCGTCGAATCGCGCGCCTGCACCTCGCCGAGCACGCGGCGCGAATCGTCGCCGACGTCGCGGATCTCGATCCGCTCCGACGCGTAATCCAGGAACGCCCAGCGCCTCGGGTATTTCGCCGGCAGGGTCAGCACCACGCCGGTCTGGTCGCGCGGCAAGGGGTGCGCGAATCGCTGCGACGCGAACGACGGCGCCCACGCGAGGACACCGAGGATCACGGGTAAAGCCGTCCGAATGCCGTTGGCGCTCATGGAAGAATCGTTCCCCCTGCGGTTTCTCGCGCGCGTTCCGCGCCGCAGGCCGGCGCGGGATGCCCGCCGTTTTCCGTCCAGCATATCCGCTCGAGCGGCTTCGCGGTACTTCGGCGCAACGGGTGGCGAAAAAGCGAGCAATTCCGTTCCCGGTGCGGTAACTTGGTCCGGCCACGCGACCCGATGCCGGGACCTCCCGGGCCGGGAACCGCCGCGCCTCGACCCGCGGCCGGACGCCGGCGGCGGCCCACCCACGGGCCCCACGGCGAGACTCGCGGACATCCCAGCCCTACGGGCTTCGATCCGGAGGTCCTGAATGGCCCTGAACAAGACGGTTGATTTCTGGCGTGCATGGATCCGGGCGCCACGCCGCGTCGGGGCGGTCGCCCCGTCGGGCCGAGCGCTGACGCGCTTGATGGTCGCCGCCGTCGACCACCGGCGCGGACCGGTGATCGAACTCGGCCCCGGGACCGGCGTGTTCACCCGCGCCCTCCTCGCGAGCGGACTGCCGCCCCACCGGCTCGCGTTGGTCGAAGTCGATCCGATCCTCGCGCGCAATCTGCGCCGCGACTACCCCGACGCCCGGGTGGTGCGCATGGACGCCGCGCGGCTCGGCGACACCGGCCCGCTGTTCGGATCCGAACTGGCGGGCGCGGTGATCAGCGGGCTGCCCCTGCGATCGCTCCCGGCGAAGAAGGTCGCGCGATTGATCGAGGGCGTGTTCGAGCGCCAGCTCGACCCGCAGGGCGCGTTCTACCAGTTCACCTACGGGCCCGGCTGCCCGCTGCCGAGCGCGCTGCTCGAGCGGCTCGGCCTCGAAGCGACGCGCATCGGCAGCGCCTTGTTCAATCTACCGCCGGCGACGGTCTACCGGATCCGCCGGGTCCGGCGCGACGACGTTCTTTAGACCTGTTGGCGCCGCGGCGCAAGTCCGTACAAATGCCGAGTGGGTTCGAGGTTGCGGACCGGCGCACAATAGACGACCGTGTGATCGCTCGCCTCGAACCCGCATGCTGAACCCGCCACTGCGTCTCCTCGGAACCGCCGCGCTCGCCGGTTGGATCGCCGGTTGCGCGACGGTGGGACCCTCGTTCCGGCGGCCGGCCGCGCCGGCCACGCGCGCGTACACCCGAACCGCCTTGCCGCGCGCGACCGCGGCGGCGCCCGGCGCGCTCGGGGGCGCGCAAGCCTTCGTCACGGTGCCCCGCGTCGAGCGCGATTGGTGGCGCGCGTTCGGCTCCGCGAAGCTCGATGCACTGGTCGAGCGCGCGCTGCGGGACAGCCCGACGCTCGCCGCGGCCGTCGCGACCTTGCGCGAAGCACGGCAACTCTACGCCGCGCAAGCGGGCTCGACGCTCTACCCGCGCGTGGATGCGAAGCTCGGGGCGACCCGCGAAGAGATCAACGGCGCGAGCATCGGCCAGCCGCGGATCCCGCAATCGACCTTCACGCTCTACAACGCCGCGATCGGGGTCAGCTACGACTTCGACGCATTCGGCGGCAACCGCCGCGCCCTCGAGGCGCTCGCGGCGCAAGCGGACTACCGCGCCTGCCTGCTCGCCGGCGCGCGCCTCACCCTCGCGGGGAACGTCGCGACGACGGCCTTCCTCGAAGCGCAGCTCGCCGCGCAGATCGACGCGACGCGCGCGATCCTCGCCGCGGAACGCCGCCAGCTCGACATCACACGTCGCGGCGAGCGGCTCGGGACCGCCTCCCGGGCCGACGTGCTCGCGCTGCAAACCGAGGTCGATCAGACGCGCGCCGGCTTGCCGCCGCTGCGCAACCGCCTCGAGCAGGCGGCCCATCTGCTCGCGGTGCTCGCCGGGCATCCGCCCGGCGCCGGGGACGTCCCGCGGTTCACGATGAGCGATTTCAAGCTGCCCGTGCGCTTGCCGCTGGTCGTGCCGAGCGAGGTCGTGCGCGAACGCCCCGACGTGCAGGCGGCGACCGCGTTGCTGCACGCCGCGACCGCGCAATACGGCGTCGCGGTCTCGAACCTGTACCCGCACGTGAGCCTCTCGGCGAGCCTCGGGACCGCCGCGCTCACGACCGGTGCGTTGTTCGGTCCCGGATCGGCGATCTGGAGTCTCGCCGGCGGTCTCGCGCAACCCCTGTTCAACGCGGGGCTGAAGGCCGGTGCGAACGCGGCGCAGGCGAGCATGCAGGCGGTCGGCGCGAATTACCGGCAGACCGTGCTGCAGGCGCTGCGCGACGTCGCCGACGCGCTGCGCCAGGTCGACAACGACGCGCGCGTGCTGCGGCGGGAAGCCGCGGCGTACGCGTCCGCGCGGCAGACGCGCGCGCTCGTGCGTCGGCAAACCGCGCTCGGTGCGGCGAGCTATCTGCAATGGCTCGACGCCGATCGACAACTGCAGCAGATCCGCCTGAGCCTGATCGCCGCGCGCGCGGCGAAGCTCGCCGACAGCGCCGCGCTGTATCAGGCGATGGGGGGCGGCGTGCTCCCGGGAGGCCCGGACGCCGCGGCGGCGCCGGCCGCCGCTTCGAGGACACGCTGAACGGACGGAGCATCGGGAGACACGGATCATGGGTTCACGTCGTCGCACGGTCCTGTTGGCAATCGCGGGGGCTCTCGCCGTGGCGCTCGTCGCCTGGTTCTGGCCCCCGGCCCACCGGTTCGTGTTCGGACCCGGGAAACCGACCGACCGGCTGTCGGTGTCGGGGAACATCGAGGCGCACGAGAGCGTGCTCAGCTTCACGAACGTCCAGGGGCGGATCACCCGCCTGCCGTTCGACGAAGGCAAAGCGGTCGCCGCCGGCACCGTGCTCGCGCAAGTGGACGACGCGGTCTACCGCAAGCAGTGGCGGATCGACGCCGCGACGCGGGTGGTCGCGGAGCGCCAGGTCGACGTCGCGCGCGGCAACCTCGCCGCGGCGAGCAGCGCGGTCGCGAGCGCGGTCCTCGATCTCGCGGAGAAGCGCCGCGATCTCGCCCGCACCGCCGGCCAATTCGCGATCGGCTCGGCGTCCCGCCAGGCCTACGATCTCGCCCGCACGGCGGCGGGCCAGTCGGCCGCGGCGCTCGCGCACGATCGGGCACTGCAGTCGGTCGCGCGGACCGACGTCGCGCTGGCCGCGGCGAACGTCGCGGCGGCCCGCGCGAAAGTCGCGCTCGACCGGGTGATGCTCGGCTACACGGTGCTCCGGGCGCCGTTCAGCGGCGTGCTCGCGGTACGCGAAGCCGAGCTCGGCGAACTCGCCGGCCCCGGCGTCGCGATCTTCACGCTCGACGACCTGGATCACGTCTGGCTGCGCGCCTACGTCAACGAGCCCGATCTCGGCAAGGTCCGGCTCGGCGAGCCCGCCGAGATCACGACCGACGCGTATCCGGATCGGCGGTTCCGCGGCCACATCGCGTTCATCTCGTCGCAGGCCGAGTTCACGCCGAAGACGGTGCAGACCCACGCGCAGCGGATCACGCTCGTCTACCGCATCCGCATCGACGTCGACAATCCGAGCCATGCGCTCCTCCCCGGGATGCCGGCCGACGCGAGCATCGCCTTGCTCCCTGCGCCGAAATGAACGCGAGCGCGGCGCCGGCCATCCGGGTGCGCGGGCTCAGCAAGCGCTTCGGCGCGGTGCAGGCGGTCCGCGGCATCGACTTCGACGTCTCGGCCGGCGAGATCTTCGGCCTGGTCGGTCCGGATGGCGCCGGCAAGACGACCACGATGCGCATGCTCGCGGGCGTGATGCGCCCCGACGCGGGCACGCTGTCGATCGACGGCGTCGACGTGACCCGCGATCCGGAGAAGGCGAAGCTGCACCTCAGCTACATGCCGCAACGCTTCGGGTTGTACGAGGACCTGACCGTCGGCGAGAACGTGCTGTTCTACGCCGAGCTGTTCGCGGTGCCGCGCCGCGAGCGCGTCGTCCGCAGCGCCGAGCTGCTGCACGCCGCCGGGCTCGAGGGCTTCGAGCGGCGCCTCGCGGGACGGCTCTCCGGCGGCATGAAGCAGAAGCTCGGCCTCGTCTGCGCACTGATCCACACGCCGCGCGTGCTGCTGCTCGACGAGCCGACGACCGGCGTCGATCCGGTCTCGCGACGCGACTTCTGGGCGATCCTCTACAAGCTGCGCGAGAGCGGCGTGTCGATCGTGATGGCGACCGCCTACATGGACGAGGCCGAGCGCTGCTCGCGACTCGCGCTGTTCCACGCCGGCGAAGTGCGCCATTGCGACACGCCGGCGCGGTTGAAGGCCGCGATGCCCGGGGCGTTGCTCGCGGTGCTCGCCGCGCAGCCGCGCATCGTGCATCGAACGCTCGGCGGATTGCCCGGCGTGCTCGGTGCGCTGCTGATGGGCGATCGCGTCCACGTGCGCGTCGACGACGCCGCGCGGCGCACCCCGGAGCTCGAGGCCGCGCTGCGCGCCGCCGGGATCGCCGACGCGCGCATCGAGCCGACCGTACCCGGGATCGAAGACGTGTTCGTCGCGCTGCTCGGGACGCCGTCGACGTGAGCGCGAATCCCGCCGAACCCGCGTCCGCCGACGACGCAGTGACCGCCGAGGACCTGACCAAGCGCTTCGGGGCGTTCACCGCGGTGGACCGATTGAGCATGCGGATCGCGCGCGGCGAGGTGATGGGCTTCATCGGGCCGAACGGCGCCGGCAAGTCCACCACGATCCGGATGCTGTGCGGCCTGGTCGCACCGAGCGAGGGACGCGCGTCGGTCGCCGGCTTCGACGTCGGCAGCCAGGCGCAACGCGTCCGCGAGAACATCGGCTACATGTCCCAGAAGTTCTCGCTGTACGGCGACCTCACGGTGCGCGAGAACCTGCGTTTCTTCGCGGGGATCTATCGAGTGCCCGCGAGCGAGGTCGCCGGGCGGATGCAGTACGCGGTGTCGATGGCGGGCCTCGAGGGTCAGGAGAACGCGCGGGTCGCGACGCTCGCGGGCGGCTGGAAGCAGCGCCTCGCGCTCGGCTGCGCGATCCTGCACCGTCCGCCGGTGCTGTTCCTCGACGAGCCGACGTCGGGCGTCGAACCCGAGGCGCGGCGCCGGTTCTGGGACCTGATCCACGACCTCGCGGCGAACGGGGTGACGACCCTGGTCTCGACCCACTACATGGACGAGGCCGAGTACTGCAATCGGATCGCGCTGATCGACCGCGGCAAGCTGATCGCGATCGGCAGCCCGAGCGAGCTGCGGCAGCGCGGCCTCGGCGGCGTGCTCTACGAGATGGAGTGCTCGCCGCTCGGCGCCGCGCTCGAAGCCCTGCACGGCGCGCCGGGGATCCTCGAGGCGGCGATCTTCGGCGACCGCTTGCACGTCGTGGTCGACCCGGGCACGACGCACGCGCCGGATCTGACCGAGCGCTTGCGCGCTCACGGGATCGCGGTCGGCGCGATCCGACCGACGCTGCCGACGCTCGAGGACGTGTTCGTGCACCTCGTCGCGCGGGGCCTGGAAACGAGGTCGGTCGGATGAGCCCGCGCCGGCTGTTCGCGATGGTGTACAAGGAAGCGCTGCAGATCCTGCGCGATCCGCGCAGCCTCGCGATCGCGCTGTTGATGCCGCTGATGCAGATGGGCTTGCTCGGCTACGGCGTGAGCCTCGACATCAAGCACGTGCCGATCTGCGTCTACGACCAGGAGAACAGTCAGCTCACGCGCGCGATCGACAGCCGCTTCGAGGCGGCCGGTTGGTTCTCGACGGTCCACACGCTGCACGGCCAGGCCGGCGTCCGCCGCGCGATCGACGCCGGCGAGTGCATCGCCGCCGTGGTGATCCCGGTCGACTTCTCGCGCACGCTCGCCGCGACCGGCACCGCGTCCATCCAGGCCGTGTTCGACGCGACCGACGTGAACACCAGCAACATCGCGCAGGGCTACCTGCAAGGCGTCGTCGCGGAGGTCAACGCCGGGATCGAGGCGCAGTGGCTCGCCGCGCACGGCGCACAAGCCTCCGGGATCGGCCAGATCGATCTGCAGCCCAGCACCTGGTTCAACGAGACGCTGGACAGCCGCAATTTCATCATCCCGGGCGTGGTCGCGGTGATCCTGGCGCTGATCGGCGCCCAGCTCACCTCGTTGACGGTCTCGCGGGAGTGGGAGCGCGGCACGATGGAGCAACTGATCTCGACGCCGGTGACCGCGCTCGAGGTGATGCTCGGCAAGCTGATTCCGTACTTCGTCGTCGGGATGGTCGACGCGGCGGTGTGCCTCGGGCTCGCGGTGTTCTGGTTCGACGTGCCGTTCCGCGGCAATCTCCTCACCCTGTTCACGGCGACCGCGTTGTTCAGCCTCGTCGTCCTCGGCATCGGGTATCTGATCTCGGTGAGGATCCGCAGCCAGCTCGCGGCGAGCCAGATCGCGCTGCTCGTGACCCTGCTGCCGACGACGCTGCTGTCCGGCTACACGTTCCCGATCGATCAGATGCCGCGGGTGATCCAGGCGATCACGCTGATCGTCTATCCACGCTACTACGTGACGATCCTGCGCGGGATCTTCCTCAAGGCGAGCACGCTGCTCGACCTCTGGCAGCCCCTGATCGGCCTGATCGTGTTCGCGGTCCTGATCGTCTGGCTCGCCGCCCGAGCCTTCCACAAGCGACTGGACTGAACCGATGTTCGGACGCGTCGGCGTGATGCTGGTCAAGGAGTTGCTGCAGCTGCGCAGGGATCGCTCCGCGATGCTGCGCCTGATCGTGCCGCTCGTCGTGCAGATGCTGATGTTCGGCTACGCGGCGACGTTCACCGTGCATCACGTGCCGACGACCGTGCTCGATCTTGATCGCAGCGCGCCGAGCCGCGGCCTGGTGTCGCACTTCGTCGCGTCCGGGCGGTTCGACGTCGTCGACGAGGCCGAGAGCCAGAAGCAGTTGCAGAGCGACATCGATCACAACGTCGCGATGATCGGGATCGTGATCCACGCGGGCTTCGCACGGGATCTCGGCAACGGCAAGACCGCGCCGCTGCAGGTGATCGTCGACGGCACGAACTCCAATACCGCGTTGATCGCGTTCGGCTACATCAACCAGATCGTCGCGCAGTTCTCGGCCGAGGAGGTCGCCGCGCTCGCACGGCGGGTCGCCGGCGCCGCGCGCCCGCCGACCGGCGTGACCCTGCAAGTGGTGCCGTGGTTCAACGCGGGGCTCGAGGACACCTGGTTCTTCATCCCCGGGATCATCGGCAGCCTCACGCTGATGCAAGTCGTGAGCCTCACCGCGTTCGCGATCGTCCGCGAGCGCGAGGTCGGCACGCTCGAGCAGATCCTCGTGAGCCCGATCCGCTCGGTGGAGTTCATCCTCGGCAAGACGGTGCCGTTCTTCCTGATCGGGCTCGCGGACATCGCGCTGGTGTGCGCGATCGGGATCCTCTGGTTCAAGGTGCCGTTCGTCGGGGATCCCATGGTATTGCTCGTCGGGTCGACGCTGTTCCTGCTCGCGGTGGTCGGCATGGGCCTGCTGCTGTCGACGTACTCGCATACCCAGCAGCAGGCGTTCGCGCTGAACTTCTTCTTCGTGAACCCGTTCTTCATCCTGTCCGGCTTCGCGTTCCCGATCGCCGCGATGCCGAAGGCGCTGCAGTGGTTCACGCTGATCAACCCGTTGCGCTACTTCCTGGTCGTGATCCGCGCGGTGTTCCTGAAGGGCGTCGGATTCTCGGTGCTCTGGCCGGACCTGACCGCGATGGCGGCGCTCGCGCTGGTGATGCTGACGGTGAGCGTCAGCCGCTTCCGGGCGTCGATGAGCGCATGAGCGCCGACGACCTCGATGCGGCGCTGGCCGCCTACCGCGGCGCCGTTCCGGGGGCCTCGCTGCTGGTCGTCGATCGGGGAATACCGCGGGTGCGCCGCGCCTACGGCTGCGCGGATCTCGAGGGCGGCGAGCGCGCGACGCCGGCGACGAACTACCGGCTCGCATCCTTGACGAAGCAGTTCACGGCGGCGGCGGTCGCGCTCCTGGTCGAGGACAAACGCCTGGGATTCGACGATCGCGTGCGGGATTGGCTGCCGTCGCTGCCCGCGGCGTTGGCGCCGGTCACGCTGCGGCAACTCCTGACGCACACGGCCGGCCTGATCGACTACGAGGACCTGATCGCACCCGATGCGACCGTCGCGCTGCGCGACGCGGACGTGCTCGCGCTCCTCGAGCGCGAGGATCGCACTTATTTCGCGCCCGGCACCGCCTACCGCTACAGCAACGGCGGCTACGCGCTGCTCGCGCTCACGGTCGAGCGCGCCGCCGGCGCGCGCTTCGCCGCGTTCCTGCGCGACCGGCTGTTCGAACCGCTCGGCATGCACGGCACGGTCGCCTTCGAGGCGGGCGTGTCGGCGGTGCCGCGCCGGGCATACGGTTACAGCGCCGCCGGCGCGTCGTGGGTGCGGACCGATCAGAACCTGACGAGCTCGGTGCTCGGGGACGGTGGGATCTACTCCTCGATCGACGATCTCGCGCAATGGGATGCCGCGCTGTACGACGAACGGCTGTTGCGCGCCGGCTCGCTTCGCGAGCTGTTCACGCCCGCGACCCCGACGGACGATCCGGCCGTGCGCTACGCGATGGGTTGGCGCGTCACCGGCGAGACCCTGTGGCACTCGGGCGAGTCGATCGGGTTTCGCAACGTGATCGTGCGCTACCCCCGGCGCCGGCTCACGGTGATCCTGCTCACGAACCGGAACGATCCGGAGCCCTATCGAACGGCGCTGGCGATCGCCGCGCGCCATCTCGGTTAGGCGCGCGGCGAAACGCCGAGACGCGCGTCGAGCGCCGCCCGGAACGCGCGGATGCGCTGCGCGTTCTTGCCGACGTCGCTCTCGCCGACGCGCGATTCGGAACGGATGTCGAGCCGGCTGCCGTGGCCGGACGGCTCGATCCGGATCACCACGTCGTCGGTGAAACCGAACCAGAACGTCGTATCGCTGGCCTCGATGAGCCCGGTGCGCGGATCGTCCGACACGCGCTTCCAGCCGAGCGCGTCCGCGGTGCGCAGCGCGGCGTCGAAGACCTTCGCGACGGGCAGGTCGAAGATCATCGGCCGAATGTCGGGATAGGCCTGCTCCTGGAGACGGGCGATCGACGCCCCCGCATACACGGTCGAATTCGCCGCGTGCGCGGCGGCGCGCAGCGCGAGGATGTCCGGCTGGAATTGCGGCGGGTTCACGACGTCGGTGGTGATGTCGTGGATCATCGGCAAGGCCTCGACCTTCCGCAGCAGCGCATAGGGTATCCCCCACGCGACCGCCCCGAGCACGAGACCGAGGGCCGCGGGGACGACGCCGTCGGCACGCCGGGCGATCGCGGCCGCAATCAGCGCGATCAAGGCGATCCCGCCGCCGAGCAGGCCGGCGAACGCGCCGTATTGCATCGTGCGAAACGCGACCGACAGACCGGCCACGCCGAAGCGATAGAGGGGACCCGGCAGCACCACCGCGAGGATCGCGATTGCTGCGACGAGGACTGCGAGATTCGCAAGGCGTCGCGGCATCGGTCGCTCTCCCTGTGGCGTCACGGGCGCTCGGACGGGATCACCGATCCGAACGGCCGCATGATACCAGCCGCGGCGCGGGAATCATCTCTGGCCGACGACCCCCTGGACCAGCAGACTGCTGACCGCCACCGCCACCCACACCCCGGTCCCGAGCAGGATCGGCCGGATCCCGGTCGCGGCGATGCGCCGCAGGTCGGCGGACAGGCCGATCGAACTCAGCGCCATCACGATCAGGAAGGTCGCGGCCGTCGCGATGCCCGGCAGCCACGCGACGGGGATCCAGCCCGCGGTGCGCACCGCGGAGGCGGCGAGAAACCAGAGGATGAACCACGGAAAGACCCGCGCCAGGTCGAGCTGCACCCCGTTGCGGCGGTGACGCACCGATTCGACGATCGCGAGCACGATGCACACCGGAATGATCAGCGTCGAGCGGGTCAACTTCACGATCGTCGCGAAATTCCCCGCGACGTGACTCCAGCTGTAGGCCACGGCCACCACCGACGAGGTGTCGTTGACGGCGGTGCCGGCCCACATGCCGAACCCGAGGTCCGACAGGTGCAGCCAATGGCCGAAGATCGGGAAGATCAACACGGCGACCAGGTTGAACAGGAAGATCGTCGAGATCGCGAACGCCGTGTCGTGTTCGTCCGCCTTGATCACGGGAGCGACGGCCGCGATCGCCGAGCCGCCGCAGATCGCGGTGCCGACCCCGATCAGCACCTTCAGGTGATCCGGGACGCGCAGCACCCGTCCCAGCCCCCAGGCCGCGAGGAAGGCCGTCGTCATCGTCACGCCGGTGACGGCGAGCGACCGCACGCCCGTATGGGCGACCGTGACGAGACTGAGGCCGAAGCCGAGCAGCACGATGGACCATTGCAACACGTGTTTCGCGGCGAAGCGCACGCCGGGAAGGAAGACCGCCGACGGGGTGACCAGATTGCGCACCGCGACGCCGAGCAGGATGCCGCAGACGGGCGCGCCGAGCAGCGGCAAGGCCCGGCCGATCTGCCAGGCGAGGCTCGCGATCGCGGTGGTCAGGAAGAGTCCGGGCAGCAGCTGCGCGATCCCGGACGAGTCGATGAACGGCCATCCGGTCCGCCGCGTGGCCGCCCGCGCCCGGTCCGGGGCGACGACGGCGACGGTGGCCGCGGTAGCAGGCAGGCGTTCTGAGGACATCGATCGGCTCCGAATTTCCTGGGAGCACCACTGTAGGGACGAATCTCAGCTAAGAATATTTTTAAATGTTGATGACGTTGATAAACTTAATTGATGATTGGGATCAGCCCCCGCCAGCTCGAGGCGTTCGCCGCCGTCGCGGAGCTAGGCAGCGTCCGCGCGGCGGCCGAGCGACTGCACCTGACCCAGCCCGCGGTGAGCATGGCGCTCGCCCAGATGGAATCGCGGCTCGAGGAGCGGCTGTTCGATCGGGCGCGTCGCCGACTGCACCTCAACGAGCGCGGTCGAGCGTTGTTGCCGCGGGTCCAGGAAGCCCTGGTGCGGCTTCGCGAGATCGACCGTCCCCGGCCGTCGGACCGCACCGCCCTCGGCGGCGCGCTGCGCATCGGCGCGAGCAATACCGTCGGCAACTACCGGATCGGCGAACTGCTCGGCGGCTTCGTCGCGAAGCATCCGAGCGTGTCGATCGACCTCGCGATCGGCAACACCGAAACCGTCCTCGAGCGCTTGCTCGACTTCGCGCTCGACGTCGCCTGCGTCGAGGGTGCGGTCACGCATCCCGGTTTGCGGGCCACGGCCTGGCGCGAGGATCGGCTCGTCGTCTGCGCGGGGCCGGATCACCCGCTCGCGCGACGACGCCGGCTGCGTGCGGCGGATTTCGCCGGCCAGCAGTGGATCCTGCGCGAGCCCGGTTCCGCGACCCGGTCGCTCGCCGAGCGCGCGCTGGCGCGCTTGCCCGATGCGCGCGCGTCGATCGAACTGCCGCAGACCGAGGCGATCAAGCAAGCGGTCATCGCCGGCCTGGGGCTCGCGTTCCTGCCCGCCGTCGCGGTCGCCGATTCGGTCGCGCGCGGACGCCTCGCGCAGCTGTCGACGCCGTTCCTCGACCTGCATCGCACGCTGTGGCTCGCGATCGGCCGGGACCGCTATCGGAGCGAGGTGCTCGCCGCGCTGCTCGCCGATCTGCGGACGCCGGCGGTCGCGGGACCGCGGCCACCGGCCCGGCGGGGCATCCGCACCCGTGCCGCCGATGCGCGCACTCGCGCCGCCGCACCGCACCAGCGATGATCCGCGGCGCGCCGCCGGGGTTTCGGCACGGAATCGCTCCAAACCGACCGATTCGGGATACTATCGGTCATCTTGCATCGGAGGGCCGTTCCATGAAAACAATGACATGGCGAAGCGTCGCGTGCGTCGCGCTGGTGTTGGTCGCCCCGCTCGCGCTCGCCGATCGCTACACGGATACGGTCGCCTTGTTCCGGCATGCGGGTCAGACGGCGGAATTCTTCAGGACGAGTTACGGGTATGCCGTCTTCCCGACGATCGGCAAGGGCGGCTTCATCGTCGGTGCGGCGCACGGCGACGGCCGCGTGTACCGACAGGGCCGGTACATCGGCGATACCTCGATGACCCAGGTCAGCGTCGGCTTTCAGCTGGGTGGCCAGGCCTACAGCGAGATGGTGTTCTTCCAGAACCCGGCGGCCCTCGCGCGCTTCGAGTCCGGCAAGTACGCGTTCAGCGCCGACGTGAGCGCGGTCGCGATCACCGCGTCCGCATCCGCGAGCGCCGGCACCGCGGGCGCGACCGCAGGCGCGAGCGGCACCGAGACGCATGCGACCGCCGCGGGCGTGTACCAGGACGGCGTCGCGGTGTTCACGATCGCGAAGGGCGGCCTGATGTACCAGGCGGCGGTGGCCGGGCAGAAGTTCTCGTTCACGCCGGCGCATTGACGGGACTGGCGTCCGCGGGCGTCTCCTGACGGGGCTCCTATCGCTGGTAGTACTCGCCCCCGCGTGGAACGATTCGCCTCGCCGGATCCGCGGTATCGCAAGGGATCCGTCCTGGGGAGGCTTCCTTGCATCGGGGTCGTTCGCGAACGCCGGCCGCGCGTCGAGGTTGGATCGCGCTCCTGATCGCCGGCTCGCTGGCCCCGTGGTCGGCGCGGGCCGCCGATCAGCGAGCCCACGATGCGCACGCCGCAGCCGATGACCGGCGGCCGCTGCGCGAGATCGTCGTCACCGCGACCCGTCGCGCCGAGCCCGCCCAGGACGTCGGCATCGCGCTGACCGCGGTCAGCGGCCGCTTGACCCATTCGCTGCGCGTCGAGCAGCCGCTCGACCTGTCGTTGGTCGACCCCAGCCTGTCGACGATGAACGCGCAAACCGACAGCACGCCGCTCTTCCTGCTGCGCGGCATCGGGCTCGACGACTTCAACAACAACAACAGCAGCGGCGTCGGCATCTACCAGGACGGGGTGTTCGCGAGTTTTCCCGGATTCCTGACGGACACGCTCTACGACGTCGCTCGGGTCGAGATCCTCAAAGGTCCGCAAGGCACGCTGTACGGCAAGAACACCGACGGCGGCGCGATCAACATCATCTCGGCGCAGCCCACCGAGCATTTCGGCGGCTATGTCGAAGTCGATTATGGCCGATGGAACACCGTCGACCTGACGAGCGCGGTGAGCGGGCCGTTGAACGACCGGGTCAAGGCGCGGCTCGCCGGCACGATGACGACCCAGCGCGAGGGTTACCAGACCGACCTCACCACGGGACGGCGGTACGGCAAGCGCGATCGGGGCGGCGCCCGGGCCTTGCTCGACGTCCGGCTCAGCGACGCCGCAAACCTGGAGCTCAATGGGCATTGGGTCTACGACCATTCGGTGCCCTCCTCCCCGTCGACCCCGAACGTCGAAGCGCTGATCCCGCCCGAACCGTTTCCGACCGCGGGCTTGATGGACAGTCCTCCGGGCGGCACGCAGGTCCGGGTCGGCGGCCTGCCGCTCTACCAGCACGAGCTCGGCGGCGGTGCCTCGGCGACCTTGAAGGTCGACTTCGCCCGCTGCAAGCTCACCTCGATCAGCGCCTACGACGCCTTCACCGATCATAGCCTCGACAACTACGACGGCTATCCGGCCGCCGACAACAACTGGACCAAGAACTTCCAGCAGTGGCAACTGAGCCAGGAAGTCCGCTTGACGTCGCAACGCGGCGGCCCGGTCGATTGGATCGTCGGTGCCCTCTACTCGCAGAACGGTTACCACAATCGCGACGCGCTCGACTGGACCTTCGTGTACGGCCTCGCGACTTACATGACCCAACAAGGCCTGGCGATCACGGCCGAGAACTTCGTCCAGCGACAACGGTCGAGCGGGGTCTATGCGAACGTCGACACCCATCTCTCGCGGCGTTTGACGCTCGTGACGGGGCTGCGCTACTCGCACGACCAAACGTCGTTCGACGGCGTCACGATCGACCCGACCGGCCTGTTGACCTACGCGGCCCACCATTTCACCGGACCGATCGTGCCGAACACCGTGCTCGCCCGATTGGACGAGTCACGCGCGAACCAGAACCTGTCCTATCGCGTCGGACTCGACTACCACTTGCGGCCGGAAGTCCTGCTCTACGGCAGCCTCGCGAGCGGATACAAGGCGGGGATCTACTACGGCCAGCCCGCGCAGGTCCAGGTCGACTGGGGGTACGTCCAGCCCGAGACGAACCTCACGAGCGAGCTCGGCATCAAGAGCCGGTTGCTCGATGATTCGGTGCAACTGGACCTGGACGTGTTCGACTCCGTGATTCGCAATCGCCAGTCGAGCTTGTCGCTGTGGGCGGGTCCGGTCGGCACGCAACCCTTGATCGCCGGCCTCGGCAACGTCCCGCGGTCGAGGATCGACGGCGTCGAGGCGGAAATCGACTGGCGACCGGTTCGAGGTCTCGCGCTGCATCTCGCCGCGACGCGCCTCGACGCGCGCGTGACCGACACCTTGACGAACGACAACGGACTCGCGCTCTACACGCCGGTCCGGGTCGGCCAAAGGCTGCCGGACGCGCCGAACTTCGCGTGGAGTTACATCGTCCATTACGAGCATCCGGTGGCCACGCACTTGATCGCATTCGTGCAAGCGAACGATCGCTTCGTCAGCGCGATCCATCCGTACCTCGGCGACCCCACGACGTTCGGCCAAGGGCACGACATGGGCGCCCGCATCGGGATCCGCGATCCGGACGCGCACTGGAATGCCAGCCTGTGGACCAAGAACCTCACCGACACGCGGCCGCTGACCTACGCGTTCGCCGGCAGCGAAGGCCAGCGCGTGTCCTTCTACCAGCGGCCCCGCTCGATCGGCATCGATTTCACCTACGACTTCTGAGCCGCCGCCAGGGTCCGTTCGTCTCGACCGCATCCCGGCCATTCGCTAGGATGGCGACGGCCTCGAGCACGTCCAGCCCGATGGCTGGAACCGGCCGGTGCCGCCGATCACCACCCAGACGACCACCTACCGAGCGAATCCTCATGCGCCTTGCGAACTCGACCGTGTTACTCGGCGCCCTCGGCGCGATCGCGCTCTGTGCGCGGGCGTCCGCGGGACTCCCGGCGCCGCCCCACCGCGCCGCGGCGACCCTGCTGGCGGGTCCGCTCGGCGCGCCCGCGACGCTGTCGGTCCAGGCGCTCGACACGATGCTGCGGCGGGACTTCGCGACGCAACCGACCCTCGCAAGGCTGATCGGCAAGCCGGTTTGCGGCGTGCGGGTGTACAAGTTCTCCTACGCGACCGTCGGCGGCGAGGGCGAGGCCACGGACGCCTCGGGCGCGTTGATGGTGCCCTCGGGCAACGCCGCTCGGTGCCACGGCGCACGTCCGGTCGTGCTGTATACGCATGGCACGGCGATCAACCATGCCGAGGACATGGCGGCGGTCACCGATCCCGGGAATCCGGCGTACGGCACCGCGACCCGCGTCGCGCTCGTGTTCGCCGCCCACGGCTACATCGCGGTGGCGCCGAACTACGCCGGCTATGACCTGTCGACGCTGCGCTACCACCCGTACCTCAACCGGGCACAGCAGTCGCGCGACGCGATCGACAGTCTCACCGCCGGGCGACAACTGCTGCGGCGGCTCGGCGGATCGACGCGGGACGACGGTGAGTTGTTCGTGACTGGGTATTCGCAAGGCGGATTCGTGTCGATGGCGACGCTGCGCGCGCTCGACCGGCGCGGCACCCCCGCGACCGCCGGCGCGCCGATGTCCGGCCCTTACGCGCTGCTTGCGATGGCCGACGAGATCTTCCTCGGCCATCCGGACTTCGGCGGCACCGCGTATCTGCCGTTGGTCCTGAACTCCTACGCCCATCTCACGCACGGATCCATCGACCCGCGGCGGGTGTTCAGTCGCCGCTTCCGTGACGCGGCGAGCCTGTTTCCCGGGCCCCACGGCTTCCGTGACCTCGCGAAACTCGTCGCTGCCGGTCAGCTCCCGGCGAACGCGTTGTTCCAGTCGACATCCGCCGCCCCGGGGGCGCCGGGCTTCTCCGCCAAACGATACCCCGCGCTCGCCGCGCTCCCCGAGGGAGGGCCGCTCGCTCGCGCCGGGTTCGATCCATCGGTCTACCTGGTGAGCACGGCGTTCCGCGCCGCGTACGTCGCGGACGTCGAGGCGCATCCGGACGCGGCCGCGCCGCCTCCCGGGTCCGGACCGAGGCCGTCGACCACCGCGCCGACGCTGCCCGCCGATCCGCAATTACCGATGCGGCGGGTCGCAAAGGCCAACGACCTGCGCAACTACACACCGAGCATGCCGCTGCTGATGTGCGGCGGTCATCGCGACCCCGAGGTGTTCTGGCAACAGGGAGCGGGTGCGATGACCGCGGTGCTGCGATCCAAGATCCCCAGCGACCCGCGGCTGCGATTCGCGACCGTGGATCTCGATACGTCGGCGGGCGCCACGCGGACGGTTGTCGAACACGGCATCGGCGCCGCGCGCGACGCGATCTTGCGCGGCGTGGCGACGCGGCTGCAGCACGCATTCACCGCCTATCAACAGGGCGTGGATGCCGCCCGCGGGCCCGTCGTCGGCATGGAGGCCTACCACACGGATGCGACCCCGTATTGCATGGTGCTGGCGCGATCGTTCTTCGATCGCTACCAGCGCTGAACGACGCAGGGAACCGACGCAGGATCGAGCGGTCGACTTCTGCAGGAGACGAACTGATGAACGACGGTATCCAGGACAAGATCATCGTGATCACCGGCGCGAGCAGCGGGCTCGGTGAGGCCGCCGCGCGGCACCTCGCACGCGCCGGTGCGAAGCTCGTGCTCGGTGCGCGGCGCCTCGACCGCCTGCAGGCGCTGGCCGGCGAGCTCGGGCTGCCGCGAGGCGCGGCGGTGCAGACCGACGTCACCCGTGCGGAGCAGGTCCGCCGACTCGTCGACGGCGCGGTGCAGCTGCATGGCCGGATCGACGTGCTGATCAACAACGCCGGGCTGATGCCGCACTCGCTGCTGGAGCAGGGCCGGATCGAGGACTGGGACCGCATGATCGACGTCAATCTCAAGGGCGTGCTGTACGGGATCGCCGCCGCGCTGCCCCACATGAAGGAGCGCCGCAGCGGACACATCATCAACGTCTCGTCGGTCGCAGGGCACAAGGTGCGCCCCGGCAGCGCGGTCTACGCGGCGACGAAGACCGCGGTGCGGGTGATCTCCGAGGGTCTGCGACAAGAGGTCAAGCCGTACCACATCCGCACGACGATCATCTCGCCCGGCGCGGTGCAGTCGGAGTTGCCGCTCAGCGTGACCGAGCCCGAGATGGCGAAGCGCATCGGCGCGTTCTACGAGACCCATGCGATACCGGCCGAGGCGTTCGCGCGGGTGGTCGCGTTCGCGATCCGCCAGCCGGACGACGTCGACGTCAACGAGATCCTGTTTCGACCGACCACGCAGGAATTGTGAGTCGCGGTCCCCGACGCTCAGGATCACGCGAGGCGCCGGGAGTATCATCGCAGCGGCGGCGCACGTCGCCGTGACCGGATCGTACCCACCGATGGACGCGTGGCCGTGAGTCAAACCGCAGAATCGGCAGTCGACGAGGTGTTCGCGCAAATCGAGCGCTGGCAGCACGATCGCCGCCGAGTGGCGCTCGCGACGGTCATCGACACCTGGGGCTCCTCGCCGCGGCCCGTCGGCAGTCACCTCGCGGTCGCGGACACCGGGGGTTTCGTGGGCTCCGTGTCGGGCGGCTGCGTCGAGGGCGCGGTGGTCGAGGCCGCGCTGCAGGTGATCGCCGACGGCGAGCCTCGCGAACTCGAGTTCGGCGTCAGCGACGAGCAGGCTTGGGGCGTCGGGCTCGCGTGCGGGGGACGGATCGCGATCTACGTGGAGCGCGTCGAATGAAGACGGCGACCCTCCGCGCGCTCGCGAGCGCCCGCGCGGCACGGCAGCCGGTCGTCGTCGTGACGCGGCTTCGCGACGGCGCGCAGTCGCTGGTTCAGGCGGGCCATCCGCAGGGCGATCTCGAGCTCGTGGAGCCGGTGCTCGCGGAGGTTCGGGAACGTGGCTTGCACGATCGCAGCGGCCGGCTGCAGACCGATCCCGGACTCTTCATGCGCTGCTACACCCCGGCACGTCGACTGATCCTCGTCGGCGCGGTGCACATCGCGCAAGCGCTCGCGCCGGCGGCGGTCATGGCGGGGTTCGACGTCACGATCGTCGATCCGCGCACGGCCTTCGCCACCGTCGAGCGCTTCCCCGACACGCGGCTGGCGCACGACTGGCCGGACGTCGCGCTCGCGAAGCTCGCGCCGGACGCGCAGACGGCGGTGGTGGCGCTCTCGCACGACCCGAAGCTCGACGATCCCGCGCTCATCGCCGCACTGGCGAGCCCGGCGTTCTACGTCGGCGCTCTGGGCAGCCGGCGCACCCACGCGGCGCGGCTCGAGCGGTTCGCCGCTCGCGGAATCACCGGCACGGAGCGGTTGCGGGCGCCGGTGGGCCTCGATCTGGGCGGACGCTCCGCCGGCGAGATCGCGATCGCGATCATCGCCGAGATCATCCAGACGCGCTATCGGCCGATCGAGCGGATCCCGCATCCGCATCACCCAACGCCTGGAGCATCAGCATGACGGCAGCGACCCCCATCGACAGCGCTTACGATCGCCGGCTGCGGGCGGTGGTGCGAACATTCGGCGCGATCTGGCTGGCGAACGCGGCGTTCCAGGCCATGGCCTGGCTGGCGGTTCCGGCGGCCGAGGCGAACTTCCTCCACGCGCTCGCGAAACCCGCCTCGAAGGTGCCGGCAGGGATCCGGCCCCTGCTGCTCGCGGCCCTGCACGGCACGCAATGGCTGGGCCCGCAGATCGTCGCCGCCTCCCTGGTGGTGATCGCCGTGCTGCTGGGCGTTGCATTGCTGAGTGGCACGAAGGTCGCGCTCGCGGCCCGTGTCGGCATCGTATTCAGCGCCGTCTGCTGGGTGTTCCTCGACGGCTTCGGATTCCCGTACAGCGGCGGACAGACCGACCCGGGCGTGTTCGTCGCCTATGCGAGCGCCTTCCTGTTCGTGCTGGCCGCCGCGCCGGTCCCGCCGGGTCGCCGCACGGAGGGGCCCGCGGCCGACCGACTCTGGCGCGCCGCGCGGATCAGCTTCGGCGTGCTGTGGCTGTTCGATGCCGCGCTGAAATGGCTGCCGGCATTTCTGTTCCATTTCAGCAGCCAGATCACGTCGGTCATCCCCGGTCAGCCGCACTGGATCGCCGCGTGGCTTGGATTCGTCGTCGACATCGTCCACGCGGTCGGGCCGGTTCCGGTCGCCGTTCTCGTCGGTCTGTCCGAGCTCGCGATCGCGATCTCACTGCTCAGCGGCAAAGGGCTGCGCGTCTTCATTCCGTTCGGCCTGGCGTATTCCCTGGCGGTCTGGGCGACCGCGGAGGCCTTCGGGGGACCTTACTCGACCGCCGGAACGGGAGTCCGCGGCAACGTGCTCGGCAATGTCCTGATCTATCTGATCCCGTTCCTGTTCCTCTGGGTGGCGGGCGATCGGCACTCGCGACCGGCCTGAGCGCCGCGGCAGACTCGCCGCCGCAACCGGACCGCGCCGATCGGCGAGCGCCGCGCCGCTCTCAGCGGCCGCCCAAGACCCGCGCTGGCAGCATGACCACCGCCCGCAGCAGCGCGAACGCCCCATCGAGGGCGATCCCCACGGCGCGCAACGGCAATGACAGCAACCAGAGCAATGGCCATGCCAGCAGCGCCAGAATGGCCAATGGCCAGCAGATCACGAACAGCAGCAACCACAGCAGGAGCTTCAGCATCGATCATTCCTGTGTCGGTCGACCCGCCGGTCCTCGGTCGTGAGCCGTTGCAATCGCAGGACGCGCGGGCGTGCACCGCACACGAGGTCCTGCCGCGCGACGCTCACAGCCGGTGCAATGCACAGAGCTTGTGCCCGTCCGGATCCCGAAGATAGGCCAGATAGAGTTTGCCCACGCTGCCCTCGCGCACGCCCGGGGGGTCTTCGCAGGAGATCCCGCCGGCGGCGAGTCCGGCCGCGTGCCAGGCATCCGCCTGCGCGGGCGATGCGGCCGCGAAACCGATCGTCATCCCATTCGCGCAGGTCGCAGGCTCGCCGTTGATGGGCGTCGTCACGGAGAAGATACCGGTCGGCGTCCGATAGAAGATCCGGTGTCCATCGACTTTCGCCGGCGGTACACCGAGCGTGCCGAGCAACGAATCATAGAAGGCTTTCGCGCGCGCGAGATCATTGGTACCGATCATGATGTGGGAGAACATCGATGTTCCTTTGGGTTGGCGATCCGGGCCGTCAGTATACGGATCCGGGGCGCCGCCGCATCCTCGGGTGGCGCACGTCGCCTCCCTAGAGCGTCAAGCGGAGGAACTGACTGAACTCGTCCGCGCGGTACGCGGCGAACGCCTCGCAGTCGACGAATCCGCGTTGGCGGTAAAGGCCAAGCGCCGGTTCGAACGCCGCACCCCGTCCGGTCTCGAGATAGAGATGCCGCAGCCCGCGGCGACGCGCTTCACCGATGATGTGCTCGAGCAGCGCACGGGCAACGCCCTTGCGCAGGTGTTCAGGATGCGTGCGCATCGACTTCAACTCACCGGTTCCACCCCCGAGCTCCTTCAGCGCGGCGATGCCCACCACCGCGGGCCCCTCCCACGCCGACCAGACGGTGACGTTGGACGCGGTCAGCCCCGCCAGGTCGAGCGCGAACACGTGCCCGGGCGGCGTGTGCCGATGCATTCCCGCGAGGTGCAGCGCCACGAGCTCGCGAGTTGGCGCACCGGAGAGATCGTCCCGACGAATATCGATCATTCGCGCTCCCCCTCCTCGACACGCGGATGCTGAAGCAGCCGGCGGTCGCGGCCTCCAGGTCCCGTGCCCGCGCGTGCGATCGACCCCCGGGCCGGCGCCGACGATGGCCTAGGCAGCGTCGGCCTCCTGCCGCCGTTGCTGGCGAAACTCGGCTTCCCGGCGCTCCTCTTCGATGTGATCGAGCACCGCATCGACGTCGGCTGCGGTCGTGTCGGCGGCATAGCGCCCGGTGAGCGGCGTATCCGTCGTCAATTCGCCCGCTTCATACAAAGCCCAGATCTCGCGCGCGTACTCGGTATCGAGCAGCGCCGGCGCGCTGCGGCCGAACGCCGCGCGCATGTTGTTCACGTCGCGCTCGAGCATCGCGAACGCGTTGTTGTTGCTCGCGGCGTGCACCGCCTGCGGTAGATCGATGATGACCGGCCCGCCCGCGCCCACCAGCACGTTGAAGTCCGAAAGATCGCCGTGAATCAGGCCGGCGCACAGCATGCGCACGATCTGCGAGATCATGAACGCGTGCCACTCGCCGGCTTGTTCGGCCGAGAGCTCGACGTCATTGAGTCGCGGCGCGGGGTGGCCCTCGGCGTCGCACACCAGTTCCATGAGCAGCACGCCTTCGTGGACCAGGTACGGCGTCGGGACCCGCACACCCGCGGCGGCGAGCAGGTACAACGCGTCCACTTCGGCATTCTTCCACTCGACGTCCTGCACCCGTCGCCCGTGACGCCCGCGCTTGCTCATCGCGCGCTGATCGCGGCTGTTGCGCATCTTGCGGCCCTCGGTGTACTGCGCGAGCCGGTGGAAGCCGCGGTGCTGCGCTTCCTTGTAGACCTTGGCGCAGCGGACCTGATCGCCGCAGGCGACGATGAACACGGAGGCTTCCTTGCCGCTCTTCAGGCGGCGCACGACGGCATCGACCATTCCGTCCTCGATCAGCGGCTGCAGCCCCGTGGGCGTCTTCATATGGCGTTGAAACTCATTGAGTGTTGCGGGCCCCAGCGGAGCCCGACAGTGCAACCAGCGCGTGCAGTCCATTGGCTTGCGACGGCGACCGTCGCGGCAAGTGCCGGCGCATGGCGGCTCGGTTCTTGACGATGGCGGGCATTGTAGGGGCAAACCCGCTCCGGGATCGGGGAATTCGCGGCGCCGGCGTGCGAGCAGGTAGAATCCTGGCGGTTAGGCCGGCGAAGACGCCGAGCGCCAGCGACCGATCGTGCTCTCCAATCCGAGGACTCCCCCATGAGCAAGGCAATGGACACCAAGAAGGACACGAAGAAGAAGCCCGCCAAGAACCTGATGGAAAAGCGCGCGGCGAAGAAGGAGAAGAAGGCGAATCGAGGGCGTTGAGCCCGGCTCCCGGCCCGACCCGCCCGGCATCGTGAGCTCGGTCCCGGGCCTCGGTCCCAGCGTCGGGTCGGCCCGTCACCCGACCGAATGACCGGTCACGGCTCCTGGCGCGTCGATGGCCCGAGTCGAACGCCGGGGGAGCGGTCCGCCGCGCCGGCGCGCTCGCGCGCCAGAAACCGGCGTTTGCGCTCGATGCCCCAGCGATAGCCGGCCAGCGCGCCGTCGGCGCCGATGACCCGGTGACAGGGTATGAGTATGGCGACCGGATTCCTCGCGCACGCCGCCGCGACGGCTCTCGCGGCGGTTGCCTCGCCGATCGCCGCGGCGATGTCGCCATAGCGACGCGTCTCGCCCAGGGGAATTTCCCGCAAGGCCCGCCAGACGCGCGACTGGAAGGCCGTGCCCTGGACGTCCACCGGCAGGTCGAGCGCCTCTCGAGGTAACAGGATGAAGTCCCTGACCTGCTCGAACCACCCGTAAAGACGATCTTCCTCGTTGTGCAGGATCGCCCTGGGGAAGGCGCTGCGCAGCTCCTCGAGCATCGCGCCCGGCTCCTCCCCGAATGCCAGCCAACACACGCCGCGATCCGACGCACCCAACAGCATCCAGCCCAGATCCGAAAGGCCCATCCACCAGCCGATGCGTAGGTCGCGTCGGAGCTGTCCGGGGGACGCGCCGAAAGCGCGCTTGGCGGCGTCATACGCCGTGGAGTTCGAGGTGAATCCGGCCTCGAGGAGCGCGTCGAGCGCGTGACGGCCCGCGTTCGATGCTCGCGCGAGGCGGTGCAAGGCCAGTGCCTGGGCGTAGGCTTTCGGACTCACCCCAAGCCGGCGCACGAATTGACGCTGCAATTCCGCGCGACCGACGCCGAGTCCGGCCGCCAAGGCCTCGAGGTTGGTGGTCCCTCGTTCGATCCGCTGACAAGCGTCCTTCAGGACGCCCGGCCAATCGACGCGACGTGGACGTCGACCGAGTGTCGGCTTCGCTCCATGACGCGTGGTCACATCGGCTGACATCGAGAACCCCCTGCGCGACGACGGAAAGTCTGCACTACGGAGCGCGACCGCGGCAGGTCGGGGACCGAGGCGGGTCGCGCTGCGAGGTAACGCATGGGCAGATGATCCACCGCAAGCCGTCGCCGCGCTTCCGAAAACGTGCGCGAGGGTCAGCGGCTCGCAAAGGGTCTCAGGAGTTCATCGATCCACCGCTTGCCGCGGCGCGGGTCGCCGGCGGACTGCTTCATGTCCTCGCGCCGCCCACGAACGAGCGCCCGTTCCGCCGTCAAAATGGCTTGACGAGTTCCATGCCATACGACTTCACGACGCCGTGCCGGAGACAGGCAAACACACCGTTCGCAAAGTACTCACAAATGGCACTCGTTGTCTGACGCTGCTTGTGATGAACGCCGTTGAACTCGTCCAGCAACTGGGCTTTGGACAATCCCTTCAGATAGGCGATCTGATGAGGCGAGGACGCCCGGTCGCCGAAGTATTCAATCGCGTATACACGAGATTCCTGAGGGTCTGGCCCCGTGGTGAAATAGACACTCAAGACCCCGTCGTGACTGTCATCGATCGAGTTGTAGGTCCAGGAATGCCGATCCTTCGAGAGCGGCTTCCCGACCGCCCCCAGCAACTGCTGCTTCGTCATCCCAAGCGCGATCGGCCCCAGCGAATGTTCCGCGAGCGAGTCGATCCAGCGGCTGCGCATCTCGCGCCTGCTCGCTTCTGCCGGCGACCCATCCGGCCACGTCTTGGACCCCGCGTCGCATTTCGCCAGCGTATAGGACTTCGTCCATACGCTCGGCAGCACGCGACGACCGATCATCGTACGAAGACGTCGATAGACGTTCCGATCCCGCGCGCGACACGCGAAATTATCGTACCGATTGAGCAGGTACTCGCTATGCGGATAGCGGGCGATCAATTCGTCGTACCCCGCTTTCATCGTCGACCAATCGGCCGGAACGGCTGTGAAAGGATCGAAATCCGGCCCCTCGAGATCCGAATACATCGTATAGAGGCGCGCGTACCGAGCAGCATCGAATCGGGATCCCTTGTCGACGCTCATCGCCAATATGAAGCCGTCCACTTGCCCGTACGATCCTCCCCAGCGCGGCATCAGGGCCCGCAACATGGCCTGATACATGGGCCAGTATCTCGGGAACTTCGCGCGCCCGGCCTCGAATCGAGACCGCATCTGAATCGCGGTCTCGGAATCGTCCAGACGGTTATTCAACGACCACTGATACCAAAGGGGATTCGTCTGCGCGGGAATCGCGATATCCGCGAGGTCGGCGGCGGCCATTTCGACTCGAAAATTGAACAGCGCCATCTGCCCCGGCATCACGGCGTTTGCATAGCCATGGCCGCGCGCCGACCACGCCCAGTTCTCGAGTGCGTCCGCCTCGACGAGATCTGCATTGACCGGATTCCGAATGCTGCGCCTCCAATCGGCGGTTCGCGCCAGAACCTCCTGGATCGATAGGCCGCCGTAACTCATGAGCGCATCGATGCCGGCGACGAGTCCGGATAACCTGGAAGTCCCGTCGGGCAATCGGTCCCGTGGATCCTCGACCTTGCGCATCAGACCCTCGAGGTCTCGATAGTCGCCGGCCATGAAGAGCCGCTGCGCTCGACAGCCGATCGCATGCCGTAGGGACGGCCCGTCGGTCGCGTCGTCCTTGGGGTCGAAATCGGTGACATCCCCGGGCGGCGCGGTCACGCAATGGGAGTACGCCCGTTGGAAGAGCGAACGAAGCGCGACGATCGGTCGCGCTTCCGACAAGGGCCTCGCACGCTGTGCCATGTTCGCCCGAACGGCCATCAGATTCAGCTGCGCCGCCGTGCGATTCGTCTCCTTCATCAGCTTCTGAGCGGTCGCCAATGCCGCCGGGTCCTGGTCGAGCGTCGCGGCAATCAGTGCCTTGGCCCATCGCACGCGCAGCCGGACGAAATGACCGACCAACAGCGCATAGGGTCGTTCCGGGCCGGTCAATGTCCGGTTTTCGCTCGTGATGCGCGCGTCCGCAGTCTTCCAAAACGGCAGGATGTCGCTTTGAAATCTCTGACCCAGCTGGGCGTCACTGATCGCCCCGGCGCTGACGGCGACGCCGAGCGCTTGCCACTCGCGCAAATTCTTATCCTGGCCGAGCACATACCAGGCGTGCGCGCGCAGATAGCGATCTGGCGGCGACATTTGCGGGCTCTTGCCGTGAATCCAGCCGAAAGCGCCGATGACGGCGACCACGAAAAACGCGGCCGCGGCCATCACCTGCCGATGCGGGAAGTCGACCCGTCGGTCACTTTCCAGCGGGCGCGCCAGACACCAGCCTATGACCAAGCCACCGACCAAACCACCCACATGGGCGGCGTTGTCGATGCTTGGGTTCGTCGCGCCCGCGTATAGGCTATACAAGGCGAAAACGATCGTGCTCAACCAGTGGCGTCGCGCAATCGATCGAGGCACCCCGCACCCCGGACGCAGCAAGAAGGCGATATACGCGCCAATCAGGCCAAATATCGCGCCAGACGCGCCGACGCTGCTGAGCGTCGGCGCCCAGACGATGCTCGTCAGGCCGGCGATGACTCCGGCGCCAAAGTAGATCGCCATTGCCGCGAAGTTGCCGAACAACTGTTCGGTTCGACGCCCGATATTCCATAGAACCCACAGATTGACGAGCAGATGAACGATCGAGTAGTGAATGAACAGCGCCGTCAGCAGGCGCCACCACTGACCTCCGGTCGTCAACGGGCCGAAATTCGCACCCCACGCCCACAACGTCGGCAGGTCGAACCCGAGCACCTGTTTCGTCGATATCGCCATCGCGACGAATACGGCGAGATTCGCGAGCACGAGCGCTGGCGTCATCCAGATGCGTGTGCCCGTTTCGCGCAAGCGCCTTTGAAAGTCGCGTACGTCGTTCCAGCGCTCGTCGAAGTCCGAAGTGCGCGCCGTCGGTAGAGATTCCACGAGTCGCGCAGCCGCTTCCGCCGAGTTCGCGACGAATTCGATACGCCGCTTCACCAGACCTTGACGGTCGACGTCGAAGCGAATCGATGCATCGACGCGCGCGACGTTGCGGATCTGTTCCGTCGGGATCGCCACTTCGGCTTTCATGGCCACGCCGAGCCAGGTGCGCTGCCACCCGAGCAAGGCGACCGTGTCGGGGCGCGTCTCGATCGCACCCGCACCGTACACCAGGCGTCGGTGCAGCTTGGCGGCGAACCAACCGCCCCAACCCCCGAAGCGCGTGAATCGTCCCTCGCAAACGAAGCCCGACCGCGAATGTCTCAGGCTGCGCGCCTCGCGTGCCGCGATTTCATCGTGCAGATTGTGCGCGTTCTGCGGAAATTGCCGTGCATCGAGCCGCTCGCGGAGCGCGTGCAGTTGCGCGGTCGAGTACTGGGAGTAGTCCACCGTTCCATCGGTGGCATCGGCCGGAGTCTCGGGATCGTCGCTCGCGATGGTCTGGTCGGTCATCCTGACCCCTTTCGCATTATTGCTGGCGCCGCCGGCTCAGAAGTATAGCCGGGGCGCTCATCCGAGCGTCAGCGCCCTGCACGGTCGCACGGGGGTGATTTCGCTCCTCCGGCCGCCGGATCCTGGGCGGCGGTTACGAAAGGCATCGCGAAGCGGTGATTGCGATACGCAGACGTTCGTTCGGCGCTGGACCGTCACCCCAGGCGGAACCCGTCATCGAATCCGACGGACATGGGTTGCCTCGCAGGCGTCGCCGGCCACTTACGCCCGAGCCCCCGAATTGGTGTCCACATGAAGGCGGTCTTGATGGTTTATTGGGTCGACGGCGCCGCATCGCCTGCCGGTGACGGTGCATTCTCGATCAAGATGATGCCGACATCGTCGTGTAAATCGCCACTGCCAAACCGCAGGCCCGCGATCAAATCGTGGACGGCGACCGCGAGCGATGCCTCGGTCGCGCGTCGCGCAATGTCTTCCCCGGCCGCGTATTTGAATAAGCCGTCGGTGGCGATCAGCAGCCGCCCGGTTAGCGCGGTTGGCCCAAAGCACAGGGGCAGGGCTTCATCGGACCCGAGCAGGGGCTTACGATTCTGGCTCTCGGTGAGATCGAGCGTCCCTTTACCCGTGAGCATCCATGCCGCGGAGTCCCCTACGCTCGCACCGAAGACTCGGCCCTCCGCGATTTCGACGAGGACGGCGGTACACTGACCACCGGTCCGCACCAGTGCCTGGTCGATCTCGTATAGGCACCTCGCCCAATCCTCGGCTGTGCCTGCATCCCTTTCGCGAAATCTCTTGGCGGCGAAGGAACAGGTCAATTCCGCCGCAACGGCGCCGTGCCCCGAACCGCCCGCCCCGTCCGCGACGATCGCCAGCGTTCGTGCCCCACGACGTTCGACGTGAACACGATCCTCGCCTCTCCCTCCGCTGACGACCTGATGCGCGATCATTAGCATGGCCACTCCTCCGAGAAAATAAAGCCATTGCGCCCGGTAATCGACGCTGTCGTTGCCTTCGCGCCCATCCGATGCGCTCGAGGCCGCCGGCCAGATTCTCCCATGCCAGAGGTCGACGGCGATTCCTCAGATACGGTATCAGTGCGAGGTAAGCGCCGTCGCTGCGGCAAAGTCGATCTCGACCAGAAGGTCAGATCCTCCCGCGCTCCGTGCTCGCGCAGCAGCTCGAGCGGCATATAGCGTTCCTGCACCGAGGCGAGCCAGATCAGGGCCGCCACCTTGCCGGGGTAGGCAGGTTGGCAGGAGCGCGAGGGCATTTCTTCACGCACGAGGACAGAAATGCGCCGTCAATTCGCACGGTCGATCACAACGGCCCCACACGCGATACGTCCAATGCGTATCGCGCTCACCTACCACTCGGCGGCCGGATCTCAACAGGGGCTGTCGATGTCCAATGGGCCGATCCCGAGCCAGCATGCCAGGCAGTACTTCTCGCAGCCGTGCTCATAGTTGTACGGGGCCGCGAAGTAGTGCGCGGCGCTCGACAAGTAGGCTTGTATCGAGTACTGCTGTCCGCACTCGGTGCAGCGACGAAGATCCGTTTCGCTGGAGGAGTCGTTCTGATCTGCCATGATCAACCTCCCACCTCTGTTATCGAGTTTGACCCTTTGGGGACGTTTGCGCGACTACCCTCGCGTGCGAGAAGACGACTCGGAGCCGTCATCGACGCTACCACAGCGCAGCGACGATCGGTTCGTCCACGATGCCCTGTCGTTCGACCGGACTTACTGGTGCACACACTCCGGCGGGTCGTGGTCAAAGACGACTTCCTGCTCAGGCCAGCGCAGCGCCGCCAGCCGGCCATGAAATTTCGCGGTTCGACCATGCTTTCGCTCCTTGAACCGGGCACCCGCGCTGTAATCGATACAAAAAGCGACTGCTCGCCCTTCCGCGTTCCGGTGCCAGCCGCAAGGTTGCTCCTCGTCGAATAGGTTGGGCTCGCCTTTGCTATAGATCGCGTGAGAGGATCGGTCCCACCAGCGCCAATAGTGACCAAATACCACGGGCGTTGCGTCCTGGTAGTCAGTCCACCAGCGTACCCGCTCCACAAAGCGCCATTTCCCAGCCGCATAGAAAGGCGACTTCGCAATCCGCTCAACGCCCGAGGTCAGGACCCGTATCGGATTGCTCATCTGGTAGTACTCCTCGTGGGCGGCGACGTTATGCAGGAACGGTGGCGCCGGAGTCTCCGCCTTGATGGCTTTGTCGTACGCATGTCTTTCCGCTCTACCCGCGACGGCGAGGCGTTTGGCTTGTTCTGTCTCCTGCGCCTGCCGGTCGAAATCATCATAGGCCGCGAGTACCGTGCCATGGCATGCGCGGCATGCCTCGACGTCCGCCGTTCTCCACGCCGCGTGGACGACTCGCAAGTCCGTCCGCTCGAGTGCTACCGGCAGCGTGCAGAGAAACGCTCGAATCGCGATTGCCTCCTCTGCAGTCACCCGCTTGGTTGGACCGAAGGTCGCCTCGTGGTGCGAGTGATCGCCTTCGAAGTACCAGTGGTTCCCATGCTTTTGTTCATTACGCAGCAAGTTCAGCTCATGATTGCCGACGACACATTGCGCCCGGCCACGCTCGACGAGACCCTTTACGAGTTCGATGACCGCAGGACTGTCGGGTCCGCGATCGCAGAGGTCGCCGACAAATACGAGTCGGCGTGCGTCGGGATGGGACCCCGCCTCGTCATACCCGAGCTTCCCGAACAGCGCCCTGAGTGCGTCGATCTCCCCATGGACATCACCGACGATGTCGAGCGGGCCTTCGACCAGCGGCTGTATCAACCGCTGCTCGCGGCTTGCTACGTTGTTTGTTATCACGATTCCTGCTCCTTGCGAGCGCGTGACACCGATTCCCTGACAAAATCACGCGCGGTTGTCCCGCCCGCCGTCTTCGACGGCCGCATCGCTCAGTCTAGAAAATTGGGCCCGGGCACGCCCTGGATTGTCGCCCGCAGAGGCCAGCCTGACGGCGGACCCGTTTGCCTTTCGGCCATGTGCCCCGTTTGCCGGGTAAACCACCGTGGCCATTTCGGCTCGGTTGGCGGAAGCGCTCGCTTCACTCCGCACTCGCCTATTTTAATGCATTCGTTCGCGCGGGTGAAGTTGCCGCAACAAGACCCACTACCCTGGACGGCCATCCACCCACAGGGGCGGCACTTTGAACGACTGGTTTGCGGCTACCGTGGTGATCTGATCAGCGTCGGCCTTTGACCGAGGTCGGCGGTGTACCAGAGGCTCTCGGCTGCGGATCCGGCGATGCGGAAATGCGTTCACCACGCATTGCGCATCGAGCGGACTTGTCGTGTCACCGCCGTACGCAGAAGCCGCTGGAATCGCCCTGACGACCATCACACCAGCGATTGCGCCGTGTGGTCCCCGACCAGTGCGCGCGGATCCACCCGGTGAGCCCTCGGGCGTGGTATCTCGCGATGAAGCGCGTCCGCATCGAGAACTTTCGCCGGCACGAACTAGGGCACACCAGGGCGAGTTGGCACGTTCAGAACGGCACGCCGCTACGCGCACCTGAACGCCGAGCACGTCGCGCCGTACGCCGCCAACCGGGAAGTGCCTGGCGTGGACCCGACGATCGGAATTTCACGGTGCAGTCCGATTGAAATTCTTGAAAAATTAGAGGCTTATGTGATGGCCAGGGAGGGAATTGAACCCCCGACACGCGGATTTTCAGCCCGTAGCCCAAATCAAGGTAACCCCCGGATATATATGGAATTCCGACCGCCGCGTTGTGGAATATTTCGGGGAGTTACGACGACTTAAGTGGCTGATTCGCGTCAATACGGCGCGTTGATATTCCACGCTCCCGTCCGGCCATGAGTGCGAAGAACGGTACGCCCAATCAACAATATCGGTTCCGAAATTGACATCACAGACGAACGCCATCGCGAACGGCAACATGAGCGACGCGGCCGATGTCGACGTTACCTTGAACGGCAATGCCGCCGGTGTTACTTTGGTAATACTTGCCGGTTGGAGCCATTCATGAGCAGCCCTCTAGCGAC
>JAJYFF010000071.1 GCA_021785405.1 Pseudomonadota bacterium
GCCTGATCGACCGCGCGCGAGTCGCCGCGGCCACGGCGTATTTACAATTCGATATGCATCATAGAATATAACGTTTTGGCCGTTGGAGACCGTCATGCTCGAACGACTCGTCCGGTCCTGTTGGCTCGCACTGCTCGCGCTGGCCGCTTGCCAGCCGGCGTTCGCCGGCACACCGGTGAACGTGCTGTACGCCGGCTCTCTGGTCGACGTGATGGAGCACGGGATCGGGCCGGCGTTCGACACGGCGAGCGGCGACCGATTCCGCGGCTACGCCGGTGGCTCGAAACTGCTCGCGAATCAGATCCGCAGCGGCCTGCGAGCTGCCGACGTGTTCATCAGCGCGGTGCCGAGCGTGAACCGCCGCTTGATGGGTCCGGGCGCCGCGGAATCGGTGCGCTGGTACGCGGTCTTCGCACAGTCGCCGCTCGTGATCGGGTACGACGCGTCGAGCCGCTACGCGCATTCGTTCGCGACGATGCCCTGGTACCGCGTATTGCAACAGCCGGGAATCCGCATCGGCCGCACCGATCCGCAGC
Source organism: Pseudomonadota bacterium (assembly GCA_021785405.1). Taxonomy (GTDB): domain Bacteria; phylum Pseudomonadota; class Gammaproteobacteria; order Steroidobacterales; family Steroidobacteraceae; genus Bog-1198. The sequence continues at coordinate 537 of JAJYFF010000071.1, forward strand.
TCGATCCGAAGGGCGAGCTGACGCTGCGCTTGATGCAGCGCGCCGAGCAGCGCTACCGCTTGCCCGGGCTCGCGCAGCGCGTGCTCGGCGACCCCGAGAACCCGGCGCAGGTGCTCCCCGAGGAGGTGCTGGTCGGACGACTCCAGTCGGGGCAAGTCGATGCCGGCTTTTTCTACTCCACGGAGACCGCGGCCGCCCACATCCCGACCGTCCGCTTGCCCGTGTCGCTCGCGCCGACCGCGCGCTATACCGTGACGATCCTGCAGGGGGCGCCGCACCCGGCGGCGGCCCGCGCGTTCGTGCGCTTCCTGCTCGGTCCGGCCGGTCGCAAGCGCCTCGAGCGCAGCGGCCTGCAGTTGCGTACGCCCGCGCTGCAAGGCGACCCGCAGGCCGTGCCGACCGAACTTCGCCGGCTCCTCGGCGCCCCCGGGTGAGGCAGCGGGTCCCGCGCCCGCTCGCGCTGCTCGGGGGCTTGCTCGCGCTGTACTTGCTCGCACCGCTGGTCGCCGGCGTGCGCCAGGCGGCGCAGTCGCACTGGCGGGCACTCGGTTCGCCGGCGCTGTGGCATGCCTGTGGCGTGTCGATCGCGAGCGCGACGACGTCGACGCTGATCCTCGCGATCACCGGCATCCCGCTCGCCTATCACCTCGCGCGTCGCAGCGGCCGCTTCGCCACCGCCGTCGGATTCATCGTGCAACTCCCGCTCGCGCTGCCGCCGCTCGCGAGCGGCATCCTGCTGCTGTTCCTGGTCGGCCCCCGGGGCGCCCTCGGCCACCTGGTCGGCAACGCGTTCACCGACTCCGTCGCGGGCATCGTGCTCGCGGAGACGTTCGTCGCTGCGCCGTTTGTCGTGGTCGCGGCGCGCACCGCGTTCGCCAGCATGGATCCGGATCTCGAGGCCGTCGCGGCGACCCTCGGCCACCGTCCCTTGGGCACGTTCCTGCGGGTCAGTCTGCCCAGCGCGAAATATGGCCTGCTCGCGGGCCTGCTGCTCGCCTGGCTCCGGGCGTTCGGCGAGTTCGGCGCGACCATGATGGTCGCTTACCATCCGTACTCGCTGCCGGTCTATAGCTACGTCGCCTTCGGCGCGCGCGGACTGCCGGCGATGCTGCCCATCCTGCTGCCGACGCTCGCGCTCGCCTTGGCGGTGATGGTGCTCGCCGGTCTCGCCGGCGCACGCGCCCGGGCCCCGGTACGCCGCGCGCGGCGCTTGCGGGCGGTGCGCGCCGGCCGGGCGACCGCACCACCACTTCCGCCGGCATCGCCACCGTCCGATCCGCCCGACGGCCTCGATGCGCTCGCGATCGATCTCGCCCGGACGATGGGCGAGTTCGAACTGCGACTCGCGTGGACACCGTCCTCGCGCCGGCTGGCGATCCTCGGACCTTCCGGCTCGGGCAAGTCGCTGACGCTGAAGATGATCGCCGGCATCGAGTCGGGCCCTGTCGCGACGGTCCGGCTCGGCGCCCGCGACCTCACCCGTGTCGAAGCCGCCGACCGCGGCATCGCCTACGTCCCGCAGAGCTACGGCTTGATGCCGCACTTGCGCGTCGTCGACCAGCTGCGCTTCGCGCGCGGCGTCGTCGCCCGGGACGCCGAGTACTGGCTCGGCGAGCTCGGTCTGCAGGGCCTCGAGGAGCGCTTCCCGACCGAGCTGTCGATCGGGCAACGGCAACGCGTCGCCCTGGCCCGTGCGCTGTCGCGCCCGGCCGCGCTCCTGTTGCTCGACGAGCCTTTCTCGGCGCTCGATGCGCCGCTGCGTGCGCGCTTGCGCCGCGAGCTGCACGAACTGCAGACGCGCATCGCCGCGACGACCGTGCTGGTGACCCATGATCCGACGGAGGCGGCGCTGCTCGCCGACGAGATCCTCGTGCTCGAGTCGGGGCGTGCGCTGCAAGCCGGCGCGTGCACGCAGGTGTTCCGCCGTCCGGCGAACGAATCGGTCGCGCGCCTGCTCGGCGCCGACAACGTCGCCACCGGCGTCGTCGTGGCGCCCGATGCGATCGACGGCGGCGGCGGCGTGCGCATCCGCGTCGCCGGCCCGCCGCTGCGGCCCGGCGAGCGGGTCGGCTGGCACTTCGCTCCCGCGCAGGCGCACCCGCATCCCGCCGGTCCCTATCATGGGATCGTCGAGGCGATCGCCGAGCACGGCCTGCTGCGCGAACTCACGGTCCGTCTCGGCGAGGTCCGCGTCCGGATCGCCGACGCGGGATCCGGCCACACGCTCGGGCAAGCGCTGCGCTTCGACCTCGATCCCGGCGCGATCCAGGTCTGGCCCGCGGGCGCAGGCTAGCGTCCCCCGCTTGCGGTTCGCAGCGTGTTCTCGCTATATTTGTACAAATATTACGATAGCCGCCGGCGGCTGCCGGCGCCATGGCCCGCTCCTTCACGCCCGGGGAACCCATCGATGACGACGATACGACCGACTCGGCTCGCGACCACCGCCTTGATCCTGGTCGGCGCAATCGCGTGCGCCCGCGCGGACACCCTCGCGGACTTCCTGCGCCAGGGCCAATTCGACGGTGAGTTGCGCAGCTACTATTTCATGCGCGATTACGCGACCCCGAACGTGCCGAACGCGGACGCGTACTCCCTCTCGGGACTGTTCGGGTACCAGACACCCGACTTCCTCGGCGGCTTCAGCCTCGACGCATCGTATTACACCGCGAATGCGCTCGGCACCCACAGCGACGTGCCCGCGCGCGTCGACACCACGCTGATGGGCGCCGCGAATTCGATCAACGCGCTCGGCACCGCGTACCTGCAGTACCAGCGGCGCGGCGTGTGGGTGCGCCTCGGCGACCAAACCCTCGCGACGCCCTGGGCGAACGGCAGCGACAGCCGCGCGTTGCCCTCGACCTACGAGGCGGCCTACGCCAAGTTCACGCCGACCGCGGGGCTCACGTTCCACGTGCTGCGCATCCTGCGGTACCGATCGCGCACGTCCGATGGCTATTTCCGCGACGACAATTACTTCGCGACCGGCTGGCGCGGCGACGCGAACTACGGCGGCGTCGCCAATCTGCCGGCGAGCGCCGGTGGCACGACCGGCACCTTCGCGCTCGCCGGCGAGTTTCAACGGCGGCGACTCGACACGGCGCTGTGGTACTACGACTTCACGGATTTCGCGCACATGGTCTACGCGCAGGGCAAGTACCAGTTCGCGGCACGGGATTCGCTGCATCCCTATGCGCAGGCGCAACTCGTGCGGGAATGGTACGGGTCGAACGCGTTCGAGACCAACGGCACCCACTTCTTCGGCCAACCGGGCGACACGACCGACAACCTCACCTGGGGACTGGTCGCCGGCGTGAAGATCCGCAAGTTCGACCTGTCCGCCGCCTACAACCGCCTGCAGACCCGCGGGAACGGTGCGCTTGGCGGCGGCGCCCTGGTGTCGCCCTACACCGCCGGCTACGCGACCGATCCCCTGTTCACGACGTCGATGATCCGCGGCCTCGTCGAACTCGGTCCCGGCAGCGCCTGGAAGCTCACCGGGAGCGTGCACGCGTGGGACGATCGACTGCAATTGATCGCGTCGTTCGCCCGCTATCGCACCGCGTTCAACGGCAACGACACCGAGACGTACTTCGATGCGATCTACCAACCGCGGTCCTGGTGGAAGGGGCTGAGCCTGCGCAACCGTTTCGAGATCGCGAATGGCCGCGTGAATCCCGGGCATCAGCACTTCATCTACGATCGTATGCAGATCGATTATCGCTTCTGAGGGACGGTCGGCGCGGGATTGGCCAGTCCCCGTTCGAACCAGTACACTCGCGTGCGGAAACCTGACAGGACCGCCCGCGTGAACGAGATCGTTCGACTGGACCGCGTCGCCGTGCACCGGCGATTGCACGACTTCCTCGACCGAGAGGTCATGCCCGACAGCGGCGTCGACGAACGCGCGTTCTGGCCGCGGTTCGCCGCGATGATCGCCGAACTCGCGCCGAGCAACGAAGCGCTGCTGCGCCGGCGCGACGAGCTGCAATCGCGAATCGACGACTGGCACCGTCGCCACCCCGGCGCGGGATTCGACCGGACCGCGTACGAGTCGTTTCTCCGGGAGATCGGCTACCTCAGCCCGGAGCCGGCACCGTTCCAGGTCGGCACCGCGAACGTGGATCCGGAGATCGCGACGATCGCCGGCCCGCAGCTCGTCGTGCCGGTGAACAATGCTCGCTACGCGTTGAACGCGGCGAACGCCCGCTGGGGCTCGCTGTACGACGCGCTCTACGGCACCGATGCGATCGCCGAGGATGGCGGCGCCGCCCGCAGCGGCCGTTACAATCCCGTCCGCGGCGATCGCGTGATCGCGTTCGTGCGGGATTTCCTCGATCGACATTTCCCGCTCGCGAACGGCTCGCACCGCGATGCGAGCGGATACCGGATCGGCGCGACCGGGCTCGAGATCCGCTTCCCCGACGGCCGCGGCGCGAGGTTGCGCGAGCCGAACGCATTCGCCGGTTATCGCGGCGATCGGGACGCACCGCAAGGCGTGCTGCTCGTCCATCATGGTCTGCACGTCGAGATCGAGTTCGACCGCACGCACCCGGTCGGCCGTTCGGACCCGGCGGGCGTCAGCGACGTGCTGCTCGAATCAGCGGTGACGACGATCCAGGACTTCGAGGACTCGGTGGCCGCCGTCGACATCGACGACAAGCTCCTCGTCTGGCGCAACTGGCTCGGACTCATGCGCGGCACCCTCGAGGCGGACTTCTCGAAGGGCCGCGAGCGCATCGTGCGTCGGCTGAATCCGGATCGCCGGTATCGCGACCGATCGGGCGCCGATTTCGCGCTGCCCGGCCGCAGCCTGATGCTCGCGCGCAACGTCGGCCACCACGTCGTGACCGACATCGTCACGCTCGACGGTCGTCCGACACCCGAGACCCTGATCGACGCGGTCGTGACCGGCCTCGTCGGCCTGCACGACTTGCGGCGCCGCGGCGGCGTGCCGAACTCCCGCACCGGGTCGATCTACGTCGTGAAGCCCAAGATGCACGGGCCCGAGGAGGTCGCGTTCGCCGACCGACTGTTCGCGAGCGTCGAGGACCTCGTCGGCCTGCCGCGTCATACGCTGAAGATGGGCATCATGGACGAGGAGCGGCGAACGACCGTGAATCTCGCCGCGTGCATCCACGCGGCGCGCGATCGGGTGGTGTTCATCAACACCGGCTTCCTCGATCGAACGGGCGACGAGATCCACACCTCGATGGAGGCGGGTACGGTCTCGCGCAAGGCCGATTTGAAGAAGGCCGTGTGGCTCGACGCGTACGAGCGCCAGAACGTCGACATCGGCCTCGCCTGCGGCCTGCCCGGCCACGCACAGATCGGCAAGGGCATGTGGGCGATGCCGGACTTGATGGCCGAGATGTTGAAAAGCAAGGGCGCGCACCCCGCCGCCGGTGCGAGCACCGCGTGGGTGCCCTCGCCCACCGCGGCGACGCTGCACGCGCTGCATTACCACGACGTCGACGTCGCCCGGGTCCAGCGCGACCTCGCGCACCGGCCACGCGCCTCGCTCGCCCAGATCTTGACGCCCCCGCTCGTCGAGCGCCCGCGATGGTCGGCGGCCGAGATCGAGGAGGAATTGCAGAATAACGCCCAGAGCATCCTCGGCTACGTGGTACGATGGATCGACCAGGGCGTCGGCTGCTCGAAAGTGCCGGATTTCTACAACGTTGCGCTGATGGAAGATCGGGCGACGCTGCGGATCTCGAGCCAGCACGTCGCGAACTGGCTGCACCACGGGATTTGCACCGCGGACGCGGTCCGGGACGCACTGCGGCGGATGGCCGCGGTCGTCGACCGCCAGAACGCAGCGGACCCGGCCTATCGGCCGATGACACCGGACCTCGAGCACAACGTCGCGTTCCAAGCCGCCTGCGACCTGGTATTCAAGGGGCGTACGCAGAGCAACGGGTACACGGAAGAGACGCTGCACGCACGCCGTCGGCAACGCAAGGCTGCGGCACGCGCCTGAGCTCGCGCCCGCGTCGCTCGCGAGGCGCGCCGACCGCCGCTCGCTGGCGCAGCGACCGTTTTCGTCATTCATCAGTTTTCGTCAGAGGAATTTCCATGCCGTTCACCAAGCTCGGGCTGAACCCCGAATTGCTGCGCGCGGTCGCCGACAAGGGCTACCACGCACCCACGCCGATCCAGGCGCAGGCGATTCCCGCGGTGCTCGCCGGCCGCGACGTGCTCGCCGGCGCGCAGACCGGCACCGGCAAGACCGCCGGTTTCGTGCTGCCGATCCTGCAACGCCTCGGCGCACCGTCCGGCACGGTGCCGCGCGCCCTGGTGCTCGTGCCGACGCGCGAGCTCGCCGCGCAGGTCGCCGACAGCGCGCGAGCCTACGGAAAGCACGTGCGCCTGCGGACTTTCCAGGTGTTCGGCGGCGTGAACATCAACCCGCAGATCGCGACGCTGCGCACCGGTTGCGACCTGCTGGTCGCGACGCCGGGCCGGCTCCTCGATCTCGCCCAGCAACGCGCGGTCGACCTCGGTCACGTCGAGATCCTGGTGCTCGACGAAGCCGACCGCATGCTCGACATGGGCTTCATCCCCGACATCAAGCGCGTGCTCAAGCTACTGCCCGCGCGGCGCCAGAACCTGTTGTTCTCGGCGACCTACTCGGACGAGATCCGCGCGCTCGCCGAGCGACTGCTCCACGATCCCCTGTCGATCCAGGTCGCTCCGCGCAACGCACCGATCGAGCTCGTCGAGCAGTGCGCCTACCGCGTGCCCAAGGAGCACAAGCGCCATCTGCTCGCGCACTTGATCCGCGAGAACGACTGGCGGCAGGTGCTCGTATTCACGCGCACGAAGCACGGCGCGAACCGGCTCGCTCAGCAGCTCGAGGGGGCCGGCATCACCGCCGCCGCGATCCACGGCAACAAGAGCCAGTCCGCGCGGGTCCGCGCGCTCGAGGCGTTCAAGCAAGGCGAGATCCGCGCGCTGGTGGCGACCGAGGTCGCCGCCCGCGGCCTCGACATCAAGGAACTTCCGCACGTGGTCAATTACGAGCTGCCGAACGTTCCGGAGGACTACGTGCATCGGATCGGCCGCACCGGTCGGGCCGGTCGGGCCGGAGAGGCGATTTCACTGGTCAGCGAGGACGAGCGTTCGTTGTTGCGCGACGTCGAGCGGTTGCTGCGCCGGGCGATACCGGTCGTACCCAACCCCGCGTTCCCGATCGTCGAGACCGCCCACCACGCCGCCAGCCCGAGGGCGGCCGAGCACGGCAAGCCCCGCCCGGCAGCGCGCACCGCCGGCGCGCCCGCAAGCCACGCCCGCGGCGCAGCGCGCGGCGGGAAAAGCGTGCTACATTCCCACGCAACGAGATCCCGAAGACAACGAAGCCGTTGATCAGCGCCTTCAAATCATTGACGCGTGCCCAGCGCAACGCGTTCCTCGCCGCGTTCTCCGGATGGTCGCTGGACGCGTTCGACTTCTTCATCTTCATCTTCTCGCTGAAGGCGATCGGTACCGAATTCCACGCCGGCATCCCGGCCGTCGCCGAGGGCATCTTCCTGACGCTGGCGCTGCGCCCCGTGGGCGCGCTGGTGTTCGGTTGGCTCGCGGAGCGTTACGGGCGGCGCCCCGTGCTGATCGCGAACGTATTGAGCTTCTCGCTGGTCGAAGTCGCGAGCGCTTTCGCCCCGAACCTCGCGACCCTGCTCGCCCTGCGAGCGCTGTTCGGCTTCGCGATGGGCGGAGAATGGGGGGTCGGCGCCGCACTCGCGCTCGAGACGCTGCCGGCGCGCGGCCGCGGCTTCTTCTCGGGTTTGCTGCAGGAAGGCTACGCGGTCGGGTATCTGCTCGCGTCGGTCGCGTTCGCGACCTTGTTCACCCATATCGGCTGGCGCGGCATGTTCCTGCTCGGCGGCGTGCCCGCACTCCTCGCGCTGTTCATCAGCGTCGCCGTCGAGGAGTCCCCGAGCTGGTCCCGCGCGCCGCACGCGCGCACGCTGTCGCTCGGCGACACCCTCCGGTCGCTTCGGCCGCACCTCACGCTGCTGCTGTTCCTGGTCGTGTTGATGGCCGCATTCAACGCGTTCTCGCATGGATCGCAGGATCTGTACCCGACCTTTCTGCTCGCGCAACGCCACTTCTCGGCCAGTTCGACCGGCCTGATCGCGGTCGTGATGAATTGCGGCGCACTGGCCGGCGGCGTGTGTTTCGGGGCGCTGTCCGAGCGCATCGGCCGCAAGCGGGCGATCGCGCTCGCCGCCGCGCTGGCGCTGCCGGTGATCCCGCTATGGGTCTATGCGCACGCGGCCGTCGGCCTCGCGATCGGCGGCTTCCTGATGCAGTTCATGGTCCAGGGCGCCTGGGGCGTCGTGCCGGCGCACCTGAACGAGCTCTCACCGCCCGCGGTGCGCGCGATCCTGCCGGGGTTCGCGTACCAGCTCGGCAATCTCGCGATGTCGAAGATGGGTCCGATCCAGGCCGGCCTCGCCGCGACGCATCGCGGCGACTATGCGAGCGTGCTCGCGTGGACCATCGGGATCGTCGCGGTCGCGCTGATCGCGCTCGCCTCCTTCGGCCCCGAAGCGCGCGCGACCGCGCTCTGAGCGTACCCGACCCCGGCGCCGCCGCGCCTCAGAGGGTCGCGACGAAGCGCTTCAGGTAATCGGCGAAATCCGCGCCGAGGCTCGAGTGTCGCAACCCGTACTCGACCGTCGCCTGCAGATAGCCGAGCTTGCTGCCGCAATCGTAGCGCTTGCCCTCGAACTGGAACGCGTGGACCCGTTCGCGGCGCATCAGCCGCGCGATGCCGTCGGTCAACTGGATCTCGCCGCCCGCGCCCGCACCCACCTGCGCCAGCTCCTCGAAGATCGAACCGGACAACAGATAGCGGCCGACCACCGCGAGGTTCGAGGGCGCCTCGCGAGGCTTCGGCTTCTCGACGATGTGCGACACCTGACCGACGCGCCCCTCGGCGCCGCGCTCGAGCGAGACGATGCCGTACTTGTCGGTGTCTGCCGGCGGCACGACCTGCACGCCGAGCACGCTGCCGCCGTGGGTCCGGTGGACCTCCACCATCTGTTTCAGGCACGGCACGGTCGCGTCGATCAAATCGTCGGCGAGATGGACCATGAACGGCGCGTTGCCGACGACCGGCCGGGCACAGAGCACCGCGTGGCCGAGCCCGAGAGGCGCCGGCTGGCGGATGTACACGCAGGTCGCATAACTCGGCAGGATCCCGCGCAACGTTTCGAGCAGATCCTGCTTCCCCTGCGCCTGGAGCACGGCCTCGAGATCCGCGTTCGTGTCGAAATGATCCTCGATCGCGCGTTTCGAGCTGCCGGTGATGAAGACGAGCGTATCGGCGCCCGCGGCGAGCGCTTCGTCGACCGCATACTGGATCAAGGGCTTGTCGACGATCGGCAGCATCTCCTTCGGGCTCGCCTTGGTGGCCGGCAGGAAGCGGGTGCCGCGGCCGGCGACCGGGAACACGACGGTCTTCACGATTTTCTGAGTCATCGCAGCCTCAGCACGCGTCTGGTTGAGCGAAAATCATAGCGGATTTCTCCGGGCTCCGAGCGCGGTCCTAGCGCAAGCGAAGCACGACGTAGGTCTCGAATCCGTCCCAGGCCTGGCATCCGGGACATTGCCAGTAGAAGCGCCTCGCCGCGAAACCGCAATCGCCGCAGCGGTAGGTCTCGGAGCGCGCGAGCAGCGCGCGCATCTGTGCCGCGACCTGCTCGAACGGCGCGCGTGGCGCGGCCTCGCGGAACGCGGTCAGGATCGGGTCGCGCGCGATCGCGATCTCGATCGGCTCGCGCAGCGGTGCCGCATCCGCCGGCGACAGCGCGAGCGCCGCGTACACGATCGCCTTCACGTCGCCGCGGTCGCGCTGCTGCGCCCGCTCCAGCAAGTCGTGCAAGATCGCCGCACGGGCGTCCTCGCCCACCAGCCGCAGCAGGTGCGCGAGCTCGTCGTACACCAGCACCGGATTGGTGTCGAGCGCCCAGGTCAAGAGCCGCACGGCCAGGTCCGTCTGCCCCGCCCGCTCGGCGATCTGCGCGCGCAGCACCGCGGCACGCGGAAACGGCGTGGACTCGCGCCGCGCCGCGCGCAGCGAGCGCCGCGCTTCCTCGACGTCGCCACGTTCGATCTGATAGGTCGCCGTCTCGCACAGGTAGTGCGCCGCGACCGAGCCGACCGGTGCGATCCCGAGCCGTGCGAGCGCCCGATAGGTCTCGAGGGCCTGCGTCCAGTCGCGCTGTCGCTCGTAGATCCCCCGCAGCGCCTCGAGCGCCCGGCCCTTGAACCGTTCGCCTTCGCTCACCTGCCGGAAGATGCCCTCGGCGCGGTCGAGGAGACCCGCCCGCAGATAGTCCTGGGCGAGCGCGAGCAAGGCCTGTTCGCGATGGGCGGGCGCGAGGTCGCGCGACAGCAGATTGCGATGCACGCGGATCGCCCGTTCGGTTTCGCCCCGGCGCCGATACAGGCTTCCCAGCGCGAAGTGGGTCTCGAGCGCATCAGCGCTCGTATCCATCACCCGCAGGAATCGATCGAGCGCCCGATCGGGCTGCTCGTTGATCAGGTAGTCGAGGCCTTCGAGATAGGCCGCGGGGAAGCGCCGGCCCCGCCGCATCCAGCGGCGTCCCCAGCCATAGTGGCCGGCGAGGATGCCGACCACGAGCGCGGTGAGGATCAGGATCCAGGCGAACGACGTGAGTTCCGGCATTGCGCGGCCGCGACCCGAAGCGCGCTCCGCCCCGGCTCGCCGCTACTCGCGGATCGGCTGACCCGCGCCCTCGTTGACGCGTTCCCGCAGGTCCTTGCCGGGCTTGAAATGCGGGACGTGCTTGCCGGCGAGGGCGACTGCTTCGCCGGTCTTCGGATTGCGGCCCTGTCGCGGCGGGCGGAAATGCAGGGAGAAGCTGCCGAAACCCCGGATCTCGATCCGCTCCCCCGCCGCGAGCGCGTCGCTCATGATTTCCAGCAATTGCTTGACCGCGAGCTCCACGTCCTT
>JAJYFF010000016.1 GCA_021785405.1 Pseudomonadota bacterium
CGCGGCCTGTTGGTGCTCGCGGTCCTCGAGGCCCATCATTCGAGCACCCGTCGGCTCGCCGCCGCGGCGCCGACGCGCCTGTCCGATCTGTTCCTCGCGTGGCGCACCGCCCGGCGCGCCGCCCGGGCGGACCCACGCAACCCGGAGATTCCATGACGACGACCATCGATCCGAAAACCTACGTCGCGCCGCCCGACCTGCTCGCCGGCCGCGTGATCCTGGTCACCGGCGCGAGCGGTGGGCTGGGCGGTGCGATCGCGGTCGCGTGCGCCCGAGTCGGCGCGAGCGTGATCCTCTCGGGCCGCAACGAGCGCAAGCTCGACGCGATATACGACCGGATCGAAGCCGGCGGCGGTCCGAAGCCCGCGCTGGCGCCGCTCGACCTGGCGAACGCGACCGCCACCGCCTACGACGCGCTCGCCGCGACGATCGAGCGGGAGTACGGCCGGCTCGACGGCCTCGTGCACGCGGCCGCGATCCTCGGCAACCGCACGCCGCTCGAGATGTACGACGTGCCGACCTGGTGTCGGGTGTTGCACGTGAACTTGACCGCGCCGTTCATCCTGACCCAGGTGCTGCTGCCGACGCTGCGCCGATCCGAGGATGCGTCGGTGGTGTTCGCGAGCAGCGGCGTCGTGCAGCGTCCCCGTCCGTTCTGGGGTGCGTACGCGGTCGCGAAGAGCGGCCTGGAGACGGTCCGCGCGATGCTCGCGGAGGAACTCGCCGGGATCACGAACATCCGCGCGAACAGCGTGAACCCCGGGCCGATGCGCACGCCGATGCGTTTCGCCGCCTATCCCGCCGAGGATCCGAACACGCTCCCGACCCCGGATCGGGTGACCGGCGCGTTCCTGTACCTGCTCGGGCGCGACGGCCGCGAGGTCAACGGCCGCTATTTCGACGCGCAGTAGGGGCGATCCGGCCGGCGCTGCCGCGCTTCGCCGGCCCGCGCCGCGCCGTCGGCGCAGGGTCGGCGGGCGGCACCGCGTCGTCCCCGGTCTGCGCGTCTTCGATCGTCCCGTCCGCGGTTCCCTCGCCCGCGATCGCGGCGAGCAACGCCTCGCGCTCGCCGGCCGTGATCGGCCGCGACCGACCGCGGGGCAGTTCGCGACCGAGCCGCACCGGCCCGACGCGCACCCGCATCAGGCGGCTGATCACGAAGCCGCGCGCGCCCCACCAATGTCGAACCGACGCGGGGCGCGTCGCCCGCACCGTCACCGTGAGCCAATGATTCGCGCCTTCGCCGTACTGCGCGGTCGCCGCGAGGATCTCCATCCGCTCGCCCTCGCAGTCGGTCGCCGCGAGGAACTCGGCGACGCGGACGTCGTCGAGCGGTCCGCGCAAGCGCAGCAGGTAGTCTTGCTCCAGCCGGTGAGCGCCTCGCGACACGCGATGCGCCCAGGCCCCGTCGTCGGTCAAGATCTCGAGACCCCCGTCGACCGGCGGCAACGGTTGAATCGCGAGCCAGCGTCCGCCGGCGCGCGACAGGCGCAGCTGATCGGGCGAACGCGACGCCGCCTCCTTGAGATCGAGCGGGTCGCCGGGCGAACGATGGTAGAGCAGCACGCGCGCCGCGCGGTGCGACTCGGCCCGAAAGCGCACGGGGCGCCCGTCGAGCGTCACGCGATCGCCCAGCGAGAGGCTCGCGCCGAGTGACGGCACGGCCCCATTGACCTCGAGGCGTCCCTCGCGGATCCAACGCTCGATCTCGCGACGCGAACCCGCGCCCGCGGCGGCGAGCACCTTTTGCACCCGCCCGACCGGCGTCACGTCCTTGCGTCGAGGCGCGCGCGGTCGCATGCGCTCAACCCCCGTCCGGCGCATCGGTCGGCGGGGGCGGTGCCTCCGCCGGCGGCGCCTCCGCCGCGTCGGCGCCCGGGAGACTCAACTGCACCCGCAGGTCCTCGAGTTCCTTCAGCTGCGCGAGCGTCGGCAGGTCGTCGAGTTTCTTCAAGCCGAAGTAATCCAGGAATTCCCGGGTGGTGCCGAGCAGTTCGGGCTTGCCCGGCACGTCGCGATGACCGACGACGCGGATCCAGTTGCGTTCGAGCAAGGTCTTCACGATGTTCGGATTGACCGCGACGCCGCGGATCTGTTCGATCTCGCCCCGGGTGATCGGCTGCCGGTACGCCACCAGCGCGAGCGTCTCGAGCAACGCGCGCGAATACTTCGCGGGCCGTTCGACCCACAGTTTCGAGACCGGCTCGGCGAGCGCAGGCCGGATTTGCACGCGAAAACCGCTCGCGACCTCGGTCAGCTCGATCCCGCGATTCGCGTAGTCCGCGCGCAGCACGTCGAGCGCCGTGCGCAATGCGACCGCATCGACGCCGTCCCGCTCGTCGAACACCGAGGCCAGTTCGTCGAGACCGAGCGGACGTCCCGCCGCGAGCAGCGCCGCCTCGACGACGTTCTTCACGTAGTCTTCATTCATTCTGCATTCCCACGCTATCCCCGTTCGCCGCGCTCGGCGCGCCGATCTCGCCGGCCGCGCGCCCCGCGCCGCGCCGCACGTGCAGCGGGCCGTAGAGCTCGGGCTGCTGGATCTCGATCAGGCCCTCGCGGAGCAATTCGAGCAACGCGATGAACGTGACCGTGACGCCGAGACGCCCCTCCTCCGCGCGGAACAACCGCACGAAATCCACGAAATCCCCGGTCTCGAGCGCCGCCAGGACGTCGGTCATCCGTTGCCGTACGGACAGCGCCTCGCGCTGCACGTGGTGATGCGCGAACATGTCGCTGCGCGCGAGCACCTCCTGGAACGCGACCAGCATCTCCTGCAGCGTGACCTGCGGCGGCAGGCGCACCACCTTGCGCCCCGGCAGTTCGGCCGCGGCGACCCAGGTGTCCCGCTCCAGCCGCGGGATCCGATCGATCCCTTCGGCGGCGCGCTTGAAGCGCTCGTACTCCTGCAAGCGCCGCACGAGCTCGGCGCGCGGATCGGTCTCCTCCGCGCCCTCGTCGCCGCGCATGCGCGGCAGCAGCATCCGCGATTTCACTTCCGCGAGCGTTGCCGCCATCAGCAAGTACTCGCCGGCGAGTTCGAGCTGCAGCACCTGCATCAGTTCGATGTAGCGCATGTACTGGCGCGTGATCTCGGCGATCGGAATGTCGAGGATGTCGAGGTTCTGTCGACGGATCAGGTACAGGAGCATGTCGAGCGGCCCCTCGAATGCCTCGAGGAACACTTCGAGCGCCTGCGGCGGGATGTACAGATCGCGCGGCAACTCCGTGATCGGCTGCCCGTCGACGACCGCGAACGGCATTTCGGCCTGCGCCGGCTGCGGGCGGAGCGCCTGCGCCGCCTCCTCGCCCGCCGGGTCCGCGTCGCTCGCGCCGGTCATCGATAGTCCAGCGACATCGCGTGCCGCACGACTTCCATCGTGTCGCGCGCGACGTCGCGCGCCCGGTCGCAACCCTGCGCGATGATCCCGCGAACGACGTCGGGGTTCTCCTCGAACTCCCGGGCCCGCGCGGCGATCGTCGAGGTCTCCTCGACGATCTTGTCGATCAACGGCTTCTTGCAGTCGAGACAGCCGATCCCGGCCGAGCGGCAGCCGGCCTGCACCCAGTCGCGCGTCTCGACGCTCGAATAGACCTGATGCAGATCCCAGACGGGGCACTTCTGCGGATCGCCCGGATCCGTGCGCCGCACGCGCGCCGGATCGGTCTGCATCGTCTTGAGCTTGCGCACCACCGAATCGCTGTCCTCGCGCAGACCGATCGTGTTGCCGTAGGACTTCGACATCTTGCGCCCGTCGAGACCGGGCACCTTCGGCGTCGCGGTCAACAGCACTTCCGGCTCGGGCAGCACCGCGATGCCGGCGCCCTCGAGGTAGCCGAGCAAGCGATCGCGGTCCGCGACCGTGAGCCGTGCGTTCGACTCGACCAGGGCGCGTGCCTTGCCGAGCGCCTCGGCATCGCCCTTCTCCTGGAATTCCTTGCGCAAGGTCCGGTACAGCGCGGCGTTGCGCGCACCGAGACTCTTGATCGCCTTGTCGACCTTCGCCTCGAACTCGGCCTCGCGGCCGTAGATGTGGTTGAACCGCCGCGCGATCTCGCGGGTGATCTCCACGTGCGCGACCTGGTCTTCGCCGACCGGGACGTACTCGGGCCGATACAGCAGGATGTCGGCCGACTGCAGCAGCGGATAGCCGAGGAATCCGTACGTGGCGAGGTCGCGGTCCTGGAGCTGCGCCTGCTGGTCCTTGTACGACGGCACCCGCTCGAGCCAGCCGAGCGGCGTGATCATCGACAGCAGCAGGTGCAGTTCCGCGTGCTCGGGCACCTTCGACTGCACGAACAGCGTCGCGACGCCCGGGTTCAATCCCGCGGCCAGCCAGTCGATCGCCATCGTCCACACGTGTTCCTCGACGCGCGAGGTATCCTCGTAACCGGTGGTGAGCGCGTGCCAGTCGGCGATGAAGAAATAGCACTCGTACTGGTACTGCAGGTCGATCCAGTTCTTCAGCGCACCGTGATAGTTCCCGAGGTGCAGTTGGCCGGTCGGACGCATGCCGGACAGCACCCGGCGATTCGGCGGCGCGACGCTCATGCGGAACTCCCGATCAAGGCCCCGATCAGATGGCCGATCAACCGATAGGCCGGATCGAAGATCCAGCCGAACACGCCGACCGCGGTGAGCCCGAGCACGATCAGCAGACCGAACGGTTCGAGCTTCTCCACGGCCGCCGCCGCCCGCGGGGGCAGGATCCCGACCAGCACCCGACCGCCGTCGAGCGGCGGGATCGGGAACAAGTTGAACAACGCGAGGACCACGTTGATCACGATCCCCGCCTGCGCCATCAACGCGAGCCAGCCGACGACGGTGAGCGATCCATCGAGTCGCGCGACCCCGGCGAGCACCGCGCACCACGCGGCCGCCATTGCGAGGTTCGCCGCCGGTCCGGCGAGCGCGACCCAGATCATCGAGCGGCGCGGATCGCGCAACGCGCGGGGCGAGATCGGCACGGGCTTCGCCCACCCGAACAACGGGCCGCCCAGTGCGAGCAGCAGCGCCGGCACCAGCACCGTGCCGACCGGATCGATGTGCCGCAAGGGATTCAGGCTCAACCGTCCGAGCATCTCCGCGGTGCGATCACCGAAATGGCGCGCGACCCAGCCGTGTGCGACCTCGTGCAAGGTGATCGCGAACAGCACCGGAATCGCCCACACCGAAACCTTGGTTAGAAATACTGATAAATTAATCACTTATAACTTTTTTCAAGAATTAATCTAAAGATTTTGGCCGCGATTCGAGCGCGCATTATACGGGCGGCGGCCCGACAAATGGGCTCACGTCGCCCCGACCCTTGCGCACGACCACCGGATGGTCGGCCGACAGGTCGATCACCGAGGTCGGCACCAAGCCGCAATGGCCGCCGTCGAGCACCAGATCGACGCGGTTGCCGAGGACCTGGTGGATCTCCGCCGCATCGGTGCGCGGCGCATCCTCGCCGGGCAACCACAGGGTCGAACTCATGATCGGCTCGCCGAGTTCGGCGAGCAGCAGCGCGGTCACCGGATGGTCGGGGACGCGCAGGCCGATCGTGCCGCGGCGCTCGTGCTTGAGCCGGCGCGGCGTCTCCTTCGAGGCTCGCAGGATGAAGGTGTAGGCTCCCGGCGTGTACGCGCGCAGCAAGCGGTACTGCCAGTTCTCCAGCAACGCATACTTGCCGACGTCGGCGAGATCGCGGCACACCAGCGTGAAGTGATGGTGCCGATCGACGTTGCGGATCGCGCTGATGCGCGCGAGCGCGCCTTTGTCGCCGATGTGGCAACCGAGCGCGTAGCACGAATCCGTCGGGTAGACGATCACTCCGCCGCCGCGCAGGCACTCGACCGCCTGTCGGATATAGCGGCGCTGCGGCGAGACGGGATGCAGTTGCAGGTAAATGCTCATGGTGAAGACGGTATAATAGCCGGATGAACACACTGCTCGAGTGGCTTCCGCTCGCGATATTTTTCGCGGTGTTCAAGGCCTTCGGGATCTATCCGGCCACCGCGGCGCTGATGGTCGCGTGCGTCGTGCTGCTGCTCGCGCACCGGTGGCGCACGGGCAAGGTGAAGCCGATGCACGCGTTCACCGCGGCGACGGCGCTGGTGCTCGGCGCCGCGACCCTCGCGTTCCACGACGAGCGCTTCATCGAGTGGAAGCCGACGGTGTTGCTCGGGATCGCCGCGATCGCGTTCCTCGCGAGCGCGCGGTTCGCGCGGGAACCGCTCGCGCGCCGGCTGCTGCAGAGCGCGTTCACCGAGGAACTGAGCGTCGAGCCCCACGTCTGGCGCCGGATCAACGGACTCTGGGTCGCCTGGTTCGCGCTGCTCGCGGCCGCGAACCTCTACGTCGCCGGGCATTACCCCGATGCGGTCTGGGTGAATTTCAAGGTCTTCGGCCTGTCGATCGCGATGTTCCTGTTCCTGATCCCGCAAGTGCTCTGGCTCGCCTCGCGGGCGAAGCCCGCGGCGGACGCCGGATGAGCCCCGCCGATCGTACGCAGCGGCTGCGGGAACGGCTCACCGCCGCGTTCGCGCCCCGCGAGCTCACGATCGTCGACGAGAGCCACCTGCACGTCGGACACGCGGGCGCGGCCGGCGGCGGGGGTCACTTCCGGATCCGGATCGTCGCCGATGCGTTCGCCGGCCTCCCGCCGGTCGCTCGGCACCGGCGAGTCTACGAGGCGCTCGGCGACCTGATGACGAGCGAGGTCCACGCCCTCAGCATCGACGCGCGCGCGAGCGACTGAGCAATCGACGCCGGGCCGCCCGCCGATGGGCCGTCCGAACGCACTTTTTTGGCGCGAGGGGGCCGCACAGGCTACACTTCCCCGCTCTTGGCGCCGGGACCGGATCCGCTCGGGGACCCCCGGGCGGCCGTTCGAGACGCCTTTCGCCTCCACCACACTGCACCTGAGGGATTCCATGCAGCACATTCATTCGACGCTACGGAGCCGGCTCTGCGCCGCGGCCGTGCTCGTATTGTCGCTCTCCTCGCTCGCGGCCTGCGCGAAGAAGCCGGAGACGGCTCCTGCCGCGTCCACGACGCCTGCGAACGCGGTCGCGACCGTGAACGGGACGCCCATCTCCCGCGATGCCTACGAGTTCTACGTGAAGACGGTCACCGGCGGCAAGGAGCCGGCCCAGCTCACGGCCGATCAGCGCGGCCAGTTGCTCGACGCGATGATCGGGATGGAGCTGATGGCGCAACAGGCGGACAAGGACGGGTTGCAGAAGGACCCGCAGACCTCGGCCGCGATCGCGGTCGACAACATGCACATCCTCGCCGACGCCGAATCGCAGCACTACCTGAAGGACAAGGAGCCGACCGATCAGGAATTGCAGGCCGAGTACTCGGGCGCGGTCGCGAAGATGGACAAGGTCGAGTATCACGCGCGGCACATCCTCGTCGCGAACAAGGATCTGGCGGTCGCGCTGATCAAGCGCTTGAAGGCCGGCGCGAAATTCTCGCAGCTCGCGCGCCAGAATTCGATCGACGCGTCCAAGACGAACGGTGGCGACCTCGGCTGGTTCCAGGCCTCGCGGATGGTCAAGCCGTTCGCCGACGCCGTGCGTTCGCTGAAGCCCGGTGAGATCACGCCGCAACCCGTCCAGACGCAATTCGGCTGGCATATCATCCAGCTGATCGCGACCCGGCCGGTCACCCCGCCGCCGTTCGACGAGGTCAAGCAGCAGGTCGCGAACCGCGTGCTGCAGAAGAAGCTGCAGGCGTACGTCCAGCAACTCGAGAAAACCGCGACGATCCAGAAGAGCCTCTGATCGTCGCCGCGAGCGCCGGCGCGGCGGGTCGCCGCGCCGGTGCACGCCGTTTCGATTCGCGACTCGAGCGACTCGATCAGTCGCGCAGCAGCCGGGTGAACTCGGCTTCGTCGAGGATCGCGAGGCCGAGCGAGCGGGCCTTGTCGAGCTTCGACCCGGGTTCGCGGCCCACGACGACGTAATCGGTCTTCTTCGACACGCTGCCGGTCACCTTGCCACCCCGCGCGACGATCCGTTCGGTCGCGTCCTCCCGGGTGTAGCCCTCGAGCGTCCCGGTCAGCACGAACACCTTGCCGGCGAGCGCACCGCGCGCCGGGGTCGGCAGCGCCGGCCAGTGGATTCCGCTCGCGAGCAGCCGATCGAGGATCGCCGCGTTGTCGCGGTCGCGGAAGTAGGCGAAGACATTGGCCGCGACGATCGGCCCGACATCCGGGACTTCCCGGATTCGCGCCTCGTCGGCCTCGCGCAGCGCGTCGAGGCTGCCGAAGTGCGTCGCGAGCGTCGCCGCGGTCGCCTCGCCGACGTCGCGGATGCCGAGTGCGTTCAGGAACCGCGGCAAGGTCGTGCGCTTCGAGTGCTCGATCGCCGCGACGAGCTTGCGAGCCGACTTCTCGCCCATCCGGTCGAGCGCCGCGAGCCGCGGTTCGTCGAGTTCGAACAGGTCCGCCGGGGAACTCACCAGACCGGCGTCCACGAGTTGTTCGACGAGCTTGTCCCCGAGACCTTGGATGTCGAGCGCCCGCCGCGAGGCGAAGTGCTTGATTTCTTCCTTGCGCTGCGCGGGGCAGCGGCGTCCGCCGGTACAGCGGGCGATCGCCTGCCCCTCGACGCGCTCGACCGGCGACCCGCACACCGGGCAGACCTTCGGCAGCTCGACCCGGTGCGTGCCGTGGGGGCGCCGTTCGGCGAGCACCATGACGACCTCCGGAATCACGTCGCCGGCGCGCCGCACGACGACCGTATCGCCGATCCGGACGTCCTTGCGATGCAGCTCGTCGATGTTGTGCAGGGTCGCGTTGCTGACCGTGACGCCGCCGACGTGGATCGGTGCGAGGCGCGCGACCGGGGTCAACGCACCGGTGCGTCCCACCTGGAACTCGATGCCGCGCACGGTCGTCATCGCCTCCTCGGCGGGAAATTTGTGCGCGATCGCCCAGCGCGGCGCGCGGGCGACGAAGCCGAGCCGGCGCTGCTGCGCAAAGTCGTCGACCTTGTACACGACGCCGTCGATCTGGTACGCGAGCCGGTGACGCTCGGCGCCGATCTCCCGAAAATAGCGCAAGCAGCCGTCGATCGAGGCGACCACGCGGGTCTGCGGGCAAATCCTGAACCCGAGCCGGCGAAGCGTCTCGAGCAATTCGCCCTGGCGTTCGGGCAGCGATCCGCCGTCGACCTCGCCGATCCCGTAGACGAAGAAATCGAGCGGCCGCGCAGCGCTCACCGCCGGATCGAGCTGGCGCAGCGCCCCCGCCGCGGCGTTGCGCGGATTGACGAACGTCTTCTCGCCCCGCGCGGCGGCCTGTTCGTTCAAGCGGCGGAATCCGGCGAGCGGCATGTACGCCTCGCCGCGCACTTCGAGCAGGCGCGGCGGCGTCCGGGTGTGCAGCCGCAGCGGCAACGAACGGATCGTGCGCAGGTTCGCGGTGATGTCCTCCCCCTTCTCGCCATCGCCGCGCGTCGCCGCACGGGCGTACACACCGTCCACGTAGGTCGCGTTCACCGCGAGGCCGTCGAGCTTCGGCTCGACGGAATACGCCACCGACGCCGCCTCCCCGAGTCGCTCGCGCACGCGTCGATCGAAATCCCGCACCTCCTCGTCGCTGAACGCGTTGTCGAGGGACAGCATCGGCAGCCGATGCCGCACTTCCGCGAAAGCGGCGACCGGGGACGTCCCGACCCGTTGTGTCGGCGAATCCGGGGTGACGAGCGCGGGGTATTGCGCCTCCAGCGCCTGCAACTCGCGCAGCCGCTGGTCGTACTCGGCATCCGGCACCTCCGGATCGTCGAGCGCGTAGTAGCGATAGTTGTACCGGTCGATCAGCCGGCGGAGCTCCGCGGCGCGCCGGGCGGCCGCTTCGGGTGCCTTCGGTGCGCCCGCGCTCATCGTCCGTGACCCCTCAGGTCAGCGTCGCTTGGAATCGCGCGGCCTCGTCGCGCAACGCGGCCGCGCGTTGCGGCGAGAGCGGCAGACCCTTCGCGTCCTGGACGATGCCCGTCAGGCTCTCGGCGAGCCGCCGCGAGGTCGCGATCATCGCCTCGACGGTCTGGACCGGATCGAGCGGTCCGGGGAGGACCGCGAACATCGTGACCCCCCGGAATTCCTGGTCCGACATCGTCGACGGATCGAACGTGCCGGGCTCGCGGAGGCTCGCGACACTGAACAGGCTTCGCCCGTCGATGTGATGGCGATGGAACACCTGGAAGCGCCCGTACGCGAGCCCCTGCATCTCGAGGGCCTGCGCCAGTCGTTTGCCCGACCAGCGCGCATCGCCGAGCGCGCAAATCCGCAAGGTCACGATCATTTGCGCGTCGCTGCCGCGTTCCGCGGGTGGCGGCGACGGGGGCGGTCCCGCTGGCGGCGGCGGCGGTGGTGGCGGCGGTGATGGTGACGGTGATGGTGACGGTGGCGGTGGCGGTGGCGACGGCGCGGTGGGCGGATCGAGCGCCCCCGCGAGCGGTTCCGCGGTGTCGTCGTCCGAATCGGCAAGGATCGGCGTTTCCACGACGAACGGCGCCTCGACGATCGACAAGGAATCGAGATCGGTGGTCTTGATCGTCAGCGGCTCGAACGGCGGCACCGTCCGTTCGCGCGGCGGCGGCAATTCGAACTCCTCGCCGAACACCGGCTCGCGGAACGACGGCCGATCGAGCGGCGCGCGCGACGGCGTCCGCTCCGTGCCGTCGCGCGGATCGCCGGCGTCGCTCTCGACACCGGCCGCGCGTCCCGCACGCGCGCCCCGCCACCAGATCCCCGCGATCAGCAGCAACCCGAGTCCCAGCAATATCCAGCGCAATTCCCCCATGGGCGCCTTCCTACATCGCGGCCATGCGCACCGCTTCGTCGACGTCGACCGCGACCAGCCGGGACACACCCGGCTCGTTCATCGTGACGCCGACGAGTTGCGATGCGAGCTCCATCGTCGTCTTGTTGTGCGTGATGAAGATGAACTGCACCGAGCGCGACATCTCGCGGACGATTTCGCAAAAGCGTCCGACGTTGTTCTCGTCCAACGGTGCATCCACCTCATCCAGCAGGCAGAACGGCGCCGGGTTCAAGTCGAAGATCGCGAACACCAGCGCGACCGCGGTCAGCGCCTTCTCGCCGCCGGAGAGCTGGCTGATCGTGCTGTTGCGCTTGCCCGGGGGTCGCGCCATCACCGCGACGCCGGCCGAGTTCGTCTCCTCGCCGATTCGCTCGAGGTACGCGTGGCCACCGCCGAACAGGCGGGGAAACTTCTCCTTCAAGCCGGCGTTCACCCGATCGAAGGTATCCTGGAAGCGCGTCCGCGTCTCCCGGTCGATCTTGTGCATCGCCGTTTCCAGCGTCTCCAGCGCGTCGGTCAGATCCTTGAACTGCCGATCCAGGTACTCCTTGCGCTCGGACTGTTCCTTGAATTCGTCGATCGCGGCGAGATTCACTTGCCCGAGCCGCTCGATCTTCGCGCCGACCTCGGCGAGCGTCGCCTCCCAGGCCTCGATCGACGCCTCCGGCGCGAGCCCGGCGAGCAAGGTCTCGAGCTCGAATCCGGTCGCCGCGAGCTGCTCGGCGATGCCTTCGCGGCGCACGCGCACTTGCTCCGCGGCGAGGCGCGCCGCGTCGAGTTCGCTTCGCGCGCGCTCGACTCGCGCATCGATCCCGTTGCGGTGTTGCTCGAGCTCCCGGAGCCTTGCGTCGATCTCCTCCGCCGCGAGGCGTGCCGCGTGCAGTTCGCGGTCGATCGCGCTGCGCGCCCGCAGCGCCGCCTCGAGCGCGGCTTCGAGCGCGACCAGCGGCGCATCGCCGTCGGCGAGCTGCGCGGCGAGCTCGTCCCGCCGCTGTCGCACCGCCGCGAGCTGCGAGTCGACGCGGGCGAGCCCCGCGGTCAGTGAATCGTGCGTCGAGCGGCGCGACTGGACCTGCAACGCGAGTTCGCGGGCGCGCCGCTGCGTGTCCGCCGCCGCGCCCCGAGCGTCCTGCAGCTCCGCACGCAGCCGCTCCCGGCGCGCCTCGAGCTCGGCCCTGGCCGGCTCGAGCGCGGCGAGCGCGTCGATCGCGCTCTCCATCCGCGCGCGCGCCGCGCGCAAATCGACGTCGATCCGGTCGATTTCGGTGCGCACGTCCTCGAGCGCGGTCTGCAGCATCGCGAGCCGCCGCGCCGCATCCTGGGCGCGCGCGCGGGCGGTGTCCCGCGCCGAGCGGCGATCGACGTGTTCGCGGTGCAAGCGATTGACCTCGCCCTGCAGCCGCTCGCGCCGATCCTCGTGCTCGCGAATCCTCTCGCGAGCATCGGCGTGCGCCTGCTCGGACGCGCGCAACGCCTCCGCGAGCGCGGCCACCTGCCCGCGAATCTCGCGCAAGCTCTCCTCACGCTCGATCACGCCTTGGTGGACGTCGTGGTCGCGCGCCACCCGCAGCCAGTCGCGTCCGATCCAGATCCCGTCCCGGGTCACGAGCGACTCGCCGGGCGCGAGCGTCGCCCGGCGCGCGAGGGCTTCGCGCAGATCCTCCGCCGCGAATACCCGCGCGAGGAGCGACTCCAGCGCCGCGGCACCCTGCACCTTGGCGCGCAGCGAGTCCGCCGGGGCCGGGGGCGCCTCGGTCCGGCGCTCGACGAAGGCGAGGTGCCCGCCGTCGAAGCTGCCGATGATCTCGGCCACGTCGGCGAGGCCCTCGACGCACACCGCCTCGAGATACGAGCCGAGCACCGTCTCGACCGCCCGCTCCCAGCCGCGTTCGACGCGCAGCTGCTGCGCGAGCCGCGGCTCGCCATCCAGGGACTTCGCGCGCAGCCACTCCGCGACCTTGCCGGACGCCTTGCCGAGTGCCGCCCGCTGCAGCGCCTCGGTCGAGACCTGCTTGCTGACCGCGTTCTGCCAGCGCGTGCGCGCGTCGGCGACCCCTTGCGCGAGCGTCCGCTCCTCGTCGCGCGAGCGTGCGAGGTCGGTGAGCACCGCCTGCAGCGCCTCCTGCGCCCCGCGCGCAGCCGCCTCGGCGCCGCTCACGTCCGCCTCGAGCGCCTCCAGCGAGGCCTCGGGCTTCGCCTCCGAGAGCTGCACGTGCTCGTCGCGCTGCCGCTGCTGCTGCAGGAGCAGATGGCGTTGCTGGCCCTCGAGTTGTTCGATGCGGGCCCGCTCGACCTGGGTCTGACGCTCGCTGGCCGCGACCGACTCGGCGTGCGCATTCCAGGCCTGCTGCCAAGCCGCGAGCGCCTGCTCCGCCGCTCCGAGCGCCGCGGCCGCTTCGCGCTCGCCGGCGTGCGCCGCATCGAGCGCGGGCACCATCGTCGACAGGTCCGCGGCGAGTGTCGCGATCGTGCCGCGATCGCGTTCGATCGACTCGGCCAGGTCGCGCGCCTGCCCATCGATCCGTTCCAGGTCCTGCCGCTGACGCTGGCGCGTCTCGCGTTGATGCCGGATGTCCTGCTCGACCTTGGTCACTTCGCCGCTCGCGGCGTAGAGCCGCGCCTGGATCGCACCGACCGCGTCCGCGGCCGAGGCTTGCTCGCTCCGGGTCCGTTCGATCCCCGCTTCCGCCTCGCGCAGATCGGCGACCGCCGCCTGCAGTTCGGCTTCGTCGCGCGCGACCCGGTCGGCACGCTCGGCCTGATCCGCGTCGAGGCCGCGCAGCCGCAGCGCCAGCGCTTCCGCCTGGAGCTTGCGTTGCTCCTCGACCAGTTGCTGGTAGCGCTTCGCGGTCGTCGCCTGCCGTTGCAGGTGGCGAATCTGCTTGTCGACCTCCTCGCGCAGGTCGTTCAGCCGGTCGAGGTTCTCGCGGGTCTGGGCGATGCGGTTCTCGGTCTCGCGCCGGCGCTCCTTGTAGCGCGAGATGCCGGCCGCTTCCTCGAGGAACGCGCGCAGATCGTCGGGCCTCGCCTCGATCACGCGCGAGATCATCCCTTGTTCGATGATCGCGTAGCTGCGCGATCCGACGCCGGTGCCGAGGAACAGCTGGGTGATGTCCTTGCGACGCACCTTCACGCCGTTGATGAAGTAATCCGAGGTGCCGTCGCGACTGACCGTGCGGCGCAGCGAAATTTCGTTGTAGTTCGCATACTGTGCGCCGATCGATCCGTCGGCGTTGTCGAATACCAGCTCGACGGACGCGGCACCGAGCGGCTTGCGCACGGATGAACCGTTGAAGATCACGTCCGACATCGACTCGCCGCGCAGGTGCTTCGCGGAGATCTCGCCCATCACCCAGCGCACGGCGTCGATGATGTTCGACTTGCCGCAGCCGTTCGGCCCGACCACGCCGGTGAGGTTGCTCGGAAATGAGATCGTCGTCGGGTCGACGAACGACTTGAATCCGGCGATCTTGAGTTTGGTCAGACGCATGTTCCGGTGCTGGACCTCGACGTGAGACGCGGCCCGCTCTACGATTGGCGATGACTGACGCGTGGCCGCCGGCGTGGCGCGTAGTGTAAAGTAAATGCCGGCTTCGTAAACCCCTGGCGGCCCATGGCCCCGCATCCTCCGATGACCGCACCCACCAAGACGCTGGAAACCTTCGAGAACCCGTCGCCGGAACGCGACTACACGATACGGATGACGATTCCGGAATTCACGTGCCTGTGCCCGAAGACCGGGCAGCCGGATTTCGCGACGCTGCACCTGGAGTACGTGCCGGACCGGGCCTGCGTGGAGCTGAAATCGCTGAAGCTCTACGTCTGGTCGTACCGCGACCAGGGGGCGTTCCACGAAGCCGTCACGAACCGCATCCTCGCCGACCTCGTCGCGGCGACCGCGCCGCGTTTCATGCGCTTGAGCGCGCACTTCAACGTGCGCGGCGGCATCACCACGACCGTGGTCGCCGAGCATCGATCGAGCGGCTGGCAAGCCGCCGCACCGGTGAGTTTGCCCCCCTGACCGATTGCTCCCCCTGACCGACGGGAACGGCACGGCGGGCCCGCCCGCCACTCGCTTCGGGTCCTTGGCGATCGGTTACACTCCCTCGGGAGAACCCTTGGCCGACGTGTACAGGACGTGCGGCATCGGTATAATCCCGCGCTCTTTGGTTAGGAGGCGATGACGCAGATGCCCGCGAAAAAGACCGCCAAGGCCAGGAAAGTCGCGAAGACCGCGACTCGGAAGGCCACCGCAAAAGCCGCAGCGCCAAAGAAGACGACGCGTCCGCCGGCGAAACCCACCGTGAAAGCGGGCGCCGCCAAGCCGGCACCCAAGCCGAAGAAGCCGGTCACGAAAGCGACCGCGAAGCCGAAGGCGCCGGAAAAGAAGGCATCGGACGGCAAGAGCCGGGCGAAACCCGCGCCGGCCGCGAAGCCGACGCCCGGCCCCGCGACGCCTGCGGTGACCGCGAAGCCGCCGCTCGCCCTCGGCGCGGTGCGCCAGCTGTTCGCCGACGAGGAAACCGACTTCGAATCGCAACACTCCAGCCTGCTCGCCGGCCCACGGAACGTCAAACCGTACATTCCGCGCCGTGGCGAGCAGTACATGAGCAAGGAGCAGCTCGAGCACTTCGCGCAAATCCTGCAGAACTGGAAGCGCGATCTGATGGAGGAAGTGGATCGGACCGTGCTGCACATGAAGGACGAGGCCGCGAACTTTCCGGATCCGAATGACCGGGCGACCCAGGAAGAGGAATTCAGCCTGGAGCTGCGAACCCGGGACCGCGAGCGCAAGCTCATCCGCAAGATCGACGAGGCCCTGAAGCGCATCGAGGAAGGCACCTACGGGTACTGCCTGGAGACCGGCGAAGAGATCGGGATCAAGCGGCTCGAAGCACGCCCGGTCGCGACGCTGTCGGTCGAGGCCCAGGAACGGCGCGAGCGCCGCGAGAAGCAGTACGGGGACCGCGACGACCGTTATCGTTGAGCGCGGCGATTCCTTGAATCCGCCGTCGGGCCCGCGGCCCGGCGGCTACGTCGGTCGATTCGCGCCGTCGCCAACCGGCGACCTGCACCTCGGCTCCCTCTACACGGCCACCGGTGCGTACCTCGACGCGCGATCTCACCAGGGCCGCTTTCTGCTGCGCATCGACGATCTCGATCGTCCCCGGGAGCGCCCGGGCGCCGCCGATCGGATCCTGCGTACGCTCGAGGCGTTCGGTTTCGCGTGGGACGGACCGGTCGTGCAGCAGAGCGCTCGCGCCGCGGCCCACGGGCGCGCCCTCGCGGCGCTGCGCGCGCTCGAGCGACTGTACCCCTGCGACTGCACCCGCCGCGAGCGGGCCCTCGGCGTCGGCGCCTATCCCGGGACTTGCCGTCACCGGCGCGAGCCGATCCGCGGACCGCACGCTCTGCGGGTGCGGGTCGATCCCATCGAGATCGACATCGACGACCGCATCCAAGGCCGCTGGCGCCGGAATCTCGCGGCCACCGGCGATTTCATCGTCCAGCGGCGCGACGGCATCGTCGCGTATCCGCTCGCGGTCGTGGTCGACGATGCCGCGCTCGGCGTCACCGACGTGGTGCGCGGCGCTGACTTGCTGGACAGCACGCCGGCACAGCGCTTCCTGCAGACCCTGCTGTCGCTGCCGACGCCGCGCTATGCGCATCTACCGGTGCTGACCGAACCCGACGGCGCCAAACTCGCGAAATCCCGGCGCAGCGTTCCGCTCGACGCACGGATCGCGGGCCCCCAGCTCGCGACGGTATTCGATCTGCTCGGCCTCGCCCCCCCGGCGGGGCTCGCACGGGCGCGCATCGAGGAGCTCTGGGCCTGGGGCGTCGCGCACTGGAACGCGCAGCAGGTGCCCCGACGGCCGAATTTACCCCTGCCCGCGCCCACCGCTGCGCCACTGGGGCCCGCCGGCTGATCTCGACTTGCCTTGCCGCTGCATTGCGTTATGCTGGTTTGGCATCGCAGCGGCCCAACGCGGCGCAACGCGTTGGTTCGTCATCTCGCCGGTCCTCGAGAAACCGGCCCAACACGAGCGAGGAGCCCTATGAGCGAACCGCGAGTGATCAAAAAATACCCCAATCGACGGCTCTACGACACGGTCGAAAGTCGTTACATCACCCTGGCCGACGTCCAACGCCTGGTGCTCGAGAAGGCCGACTTCGTGGTGATCGACAAGAAGAACAACGCCGACATCACGCGCAGCATCCTGCTGCAGGTGATCGCGGAACAAGAGCAGCACGGTGAGCCGGTACTGACCCAGGAGTTCCTGACGCAGGTGATCCGCTCACACGGCGGGCAGGACCAAGACGTCGTCAGCGGCTATCTCGAACAGAGCTTGAAGACCTTGATGAGCAATCCGCACAGGGTTCGCGAGCGCGTCGGCGCAACGCCGTCCATCGGCGCGGTCAGCGTACCGAGCAGCCGACTGCGCGAGGTCGGCCGTGATCTCGCGCGCGAACTGTACCGGGAACCGGAGAAGGATCGGCTCGACCCGAAGTGAGCCGAGCACGCGCGGCGGCCGAGCACCCGGAGTGGTGCCCGCCGCCGCGGCCTGAATCGCGGGTCGGGGCGTCTCTCAGCCGACGTCGACGTTGCGCATCGACAGGCGCACGCGCCCCTGGCGGTCGACTTCGAGCACTTTCACGCGGACGACGTCGCCTTCCTTGAGCTTGTCGCTGACCCGCTCGACCCGTTCCTCCGAGATCTGCGAGATGTGCACCAAGCCATCGCGGCCGGGCAGGATCGTCACGAAGGCGCCGAAATCCATCAAGCGGGCGACGCGGCCCTCGTAGATCCGGCCGACCTCGACGTCCGCGGTGATCAGTTCGATGCGGCGCTGCGCCTCGCGGCCCGCCGCGCCCTGCACCGAGGCGATCTTCACCGTGCCGTCGTTCTCGATGTCGATCGAGGTCCCGGTCTCCTCGGTGATCTGCCGGATCACCGCACCGCCCTTGCCGATCACGTCCCGGATCTTCTCCGGATCGATCTTGAGGGTGATGATCGTCGGCGCCCACTCCGACATGTTCTCGCGCGGCTTCGCGAGCACCTTGTTCATCTCGCCGAGGATGTGCATCCGGCCGTCGCGCGCCTGATCGAGCGCGACCCGCATGATCTCGCGCGTGATGCTCGTGATCTTGATGTCCATCTGCAGCGCGGTGATCCCGTATTTCGAGCCGGCGACCTTGAAATCCATGTCGCCGAGGTGGTCCTCGTCGCCGAGGATGTCGGTGAGCACCTGGAATCGATCCCCTTCCTTCACGAGACCCATCGCGACGCCGGCCACCGGCGCCGCGATCGGCACGCCCGCGTCCATCAGCGCGAGGCTCGTGCCGCAAACGCTCGCCATCGAACTCGACCCGTTCGATTCGAGGATCTCGGACACGACGCGGATCACGTACGGAAACTTGTCCATGTCCGGCATCACCGCACGCACGCCGCGCTTCGCGAGGTTGCCGTGACCGATTTCGCGCCGCTTCGGCGAACCGATCATGCCGGTCTCACCGACGCTGAACGGCGGGAAGTTGTAGTGCAGCATGAACGGCTCCTTGCGCTCGCCGGTCAGGCCGTCGATGATCTGCGCGTCACGACCGGTGCCGAGCGTCGTGACCACGAGCGCCTGCGTCTCACCGCGCGTGAACAGCGCCGAACCGTGGGTGCGCGCGAGCACGCCCGTGCGGATCGAGATCGGGCGCACGGTCTTCGTATCGCGCCCGTCGATGCGCGGGTGACCGTCGAGGATGCGCTCGCGCACCAGACGGTACTCGAGATTGAAGAACTCCGTGCCAACCTGGTCGGCCGTGAACTTCGGCGCCTCGCCGCCGGCCAGCTTCTCGAGCGCCGCGGCCTTGATCTCGCCGATGCGCGCATGGCGCTGCTGCTTCTCGGTGATCGCGTACGCTTCGGACAGCGGCTTCTCGACGAGCGCCCGCAGCGCATCCTTCAGTTCCGTGTTCGGCGGCGGCGCGACCCAATCCCATTTCGGCTTGCCGGCCGCGGCGGCGAGTTCGTGGATCGCCTTGATCGCCGTCTGCATCTGTTCGTGGCCGAACATCACGGCCCCGAGCATCACGTCCTCCGGCAAGCCGTCGGCCTCGGACTCGACCATCAGCACGCCTTCCTCGGTCCCGGCGACGACCAGGTCGAGCTGCGAATCCCGCAACTGGGTCGCGGTCGGATTCAGCACGTATTCACCGCCGATGTAGCCGACGCGCGCGGCGCCGATCGGCCCGAGGAACGGCATCCCGGAAATCGCGAGCGCCGCGGACGCGCCGATCAGCGACGCGATGTCGGGATCCACTTCCGAATTCACCGACAAAACCGACGCGACGACCTGCACCTCGTTGGTGAAGCCTTCCGGAAACAGCGGCCGGATCGGTCGGTCGATCAATCGCGACGTGAGCGTCTCTTTCTCGCTCGGACGACCTTCGCGCTTGAAGAAGCCGCCCGGTATCCGACCGGCCGCGTAGGTCTTTTCCTGATAGTTCACCGTCAGCGGGAAGAAATCGCGGCCCGGAATGGCCTTCTTCGCACCGACCGCGGTGACCAGCACCACCGTTTCGCTCATCGTGACGAGCACCGCGCCGTCCGCCTGGCGTGCGAGTTCGCCGGTCTCTATCGTGACCGTGTGGTCTCCATACTGAAAGCTTTTCTTGGTAGCGCTCACGTCGGCTGCCCCCTGGGAATTGGTCTTCGGATCGAACGATTCGGCAACGCGGACGCCGCGGATCGCGGCGTCGGCCCGTCCGGCTAGCGGCGCAAGCCGAGCCGCTCTACGATTTCGGCGTACTTCGCCGGCGTCGTGCTCTTCAGGTAGTCGAGGAGCTTGCGGCGCTGGTTCACCATCTTCAACAGACCGCGGCGGGACGCGTGGTCCGCCTTGTGCGTCTGGAAGTGCTGGCCGAGACCATTGATACGCTCCGAAAGCAGCGCGATTTGTACTTCTGGCGATCCGGTGTCGTGCGCGGCGCGTTGGAACTTGGCGACGATACCGTTCTTGTCCGTTGACGTCATAGGCATTGAAATCGAACCTCAATCAATCACTTAGACCCTGGAGGAAGCCGCGCATTGTACCCGTCGGGCGGCTCGCCCTCAAGCGCGATTCGCAGCGGCGGCAATCAACCGCAGCGGCGCCAGTCGACCTCCCTCGCGAATTTCACCGAGGCCGAAAAACCCCATATCTTCCGAATACATACGAACCACGCCCGACGCGTCCTGCGCGAGCTCGACGGCACGCCCCTGGCGCAATGCGGCAACCACGGTCGCCGACAGCTCGAGCCGCGGCACCGACTGCAGCGCCGCGTCCACCGGCAGCAGCGTGCGGCGCCGCTCCCCGAGGTCCAGCGATTCGAGCGCCTCGAAGCCGCGCAGCGGTTGATCCACGAACGGCGCAACTCCAGTGCGCCGCAGTGCGCACAGATGGGCGATCGTGTCGAGCGTCGCCGCGATATCCTCGGCGAGCACGCGGATGTAAGCGCCTTTCGAGCAGCGCACCGAGAACCGCAGGTCCGGCGCCTGATAGCCGAGCAAGCGCAACTCGTGGATCTCGATGCGTCGCGCTGCGCGTTCGCGCGTCTCGCCGGCGCGCGCATATTCGTACAGCGGTCGTCCCGCCTGTTTGATCGCCGAATGCATCGGGGGCACTTGCTGGTAGTCGCGCGGGAACGCCGCGATCGCGGCCTCGAGATCGGCCTCGGACCAATCCGGGAGCGCGCGCCGTTCGATCACCGGCGACTCCCGGTCGGCGCTCGCGGTGCGCTCGCCGAGCCGGGCCGTGACCTCGTACGACTTGTCCGCGGCGAGCAGGCCCGCGGCGAACTTCGTGGCCTCGCCGAAGCAGATCGGCAGCATGCCCTCGGCGAGCGGGTCGAGCGAACCGGTGTGACCGGCCTTCGCGGCCGCGAACAGCCGCTTCGCGCGGGCGACCGCCGCGGCCGAACTCAGCCCGAGCGGTTTGTCGAGCAACAGGATTCCGTGGACCTCGGCCGTCATCAGCCGTTCGAACCGGGATCGTCCGGCTCGTTCGCCTCCTCGATCAGACGGGTGAGGCGCACGCCCCGCTCGATCGACTCGTCGATCTCGAACGTCAGCGTCGGCGCCTGGCGGATTTCGAGCGCGCGGGACAGCGCATTGCGCAGGAAACCCGCCGCGCTCTCGAGTCCCTGTTGCACCTTCGGATCCGGCCCCTCGTGCCCGAACACGAGGTAGTAGACCTTCGCGGTCCGCAGGTCGCCGCCGACCTCGACCTCGGTGATCGTCACGTTGCCGATGCGCACGTCCTTGACGTCACGCCGCAGCGTGTCGGTGAGCACCCGCTGGATCTGCGCCGCGAGTCGCTTCGCGCGCGGATTGTCCTTCGCCATCGCGTCCCCCCGGAGTCGCGCGCGGCGCTCACAGCGCGCGCGCCACCTCGACCCGCGAGTAACACTCGATCTGGTCGCCCTCGCGGACGTCGTTGTAGTTCTTCACGCCGATGCCGCACTCGGTGCCCGCGCGAACCTCGCCGACGTCGTCCTTGAAGCGCCGCAGCGATTCGAGCGCGCCTTCGAAGATGACCACGTTGTCGCGCAGCACCCGGATCGGGAAATTGCGCCGCACGTAGCCGTCGATCACCATGCAGCCGGCGACCGTGCCGAACTTGCTCGAACGGAACACGCTGCGAACCTCGGCCAAGCCGACGATCTGCTCCTTCACCTCCGGCGCGAGCAAGCCGGTCAGCACCGCGCGCACGTCGTCGATCGCTTCGTAGATCACGCTGTAGTAGCGGACGTCGACGCCGTGCTCCTTGATCGCGGCGCGAGCCGCCGCGTCGCCGCGCACGTTGAACGCGATGATCTGCGCCTTCGACGCCGCGGCGAGCGTGACGTCCGACTCGGTGATCCCGCCGACGCCGGCGGCGATCACGTTCACGGCGACCTCGGACGTGGACAGGCCGACCAACGCGTCGCGCAGCGCCTCGACGCTGCCCTGCACGTCCGCCTTCACCACCACCGGCACGATGCTCGCCTTCGCCTCGCCCATCGTCGACAGCACGTCCTGCATGCTCGCGCTCTGCTTCGCGAGCTTCACGTCGCGGGACTTCGTCTGCCGATGCAGCGCGACTTCCCGCGCCTTGCGCTCGCTCTCGACGACGAGCAGTTCGTCACCCGCGTTCGGCGCCGCGGACAGGCCGAGCACGACGACCGGCGTCGCCGGGCCGGCGGTCTCGACCGGACGGCCCGCCTCGTCGAACAGCGCACGCACGCGCCCGAACTCCTGGCCGACCAGCACGGGATCGCCGAGCTTGAGCGTGCCGCGCAACACCAGCACCGTCGCGACCGGACCGCGGCCCTTCTCGATGCTCGATTCGATCACGTAGCCGGCCGCGAAGCCGTCGACGGGCGCCGTCAATTCCAGCACTTCGGCCTGCAGCAGGAGGCTCTCGAGGAGCTGTTCGACGCCCTGGCCGGTGCGAGCCGACACCGGGACGAAGATGTTCTCGCCGCCCCATTCCTCGGGAATCACGCCGTATTTCGTCAACTCCTGCTTCACGTGTTCCGGATCCGCCTCCGGCTTGTCGATCTTGTTCAGCGCAACGACGATCGGCACCTTCGCCGCCTTCGCGTGCTGGATCGCCTCGATCGTCTGCGGCATCACGCCGTCGTCGGCCGCGACGACCAGGATCACGATGTCGGTCACCTGCGCGCCGCGTGCGCGCATCGAGGTGAAGGCGGCGTGGCCCGGCGTGTCGAGGAACGTGACCACGCCCTTCGGCGTCTCGACGTGGTACGCGCCGATGTGTTGCGTGATCCCGCCCGCCTCGCCGGCCGCGACCTTGGTGCGCCGGATGTAGTCGAGCAATGACGTCTTGCCGTGGTCGACGTGTCCCATCACCGTCACGACCGGAGGCCGCGGCAGCATGGCGAACGTGCCCTGCTGCCCGCTCTGCAGGTCGGACTCGATCGCGTTCTCGTTGCGCAAGACCGGCTTGTGGCCCATCTCCTCGACGACGAGCACCGCGACGTCCTGATCGATCGTCTGATTGATCGTCGCCATCACGCCCATGGTCATCAGCACCTTGATGACCTCGGTCGCCTTCACCGCCATCTTCTGCGCGAGTTCCGCGACCGTCATCGCCTCGCCGACCGGCACTTCGCGCACGACCCGGGCGGTCGGCATCTCGAATCCATGCTTCGCGTCCGAATCGCCGAGGGTGCGCCGGCGCGTGTCCCGCGATTTCTTCTTCTTGTGCCGCGAACTCACGTCGCCGACGATGTGCAGTTCCTGCCGGCCGTAGCGCGTCGCCCGGTCGTCGTTCGCGTCGCGCACGGGCGGCTTCGGCGGCACGGGCTTCGTGGCCGCCGTCTTGCGCTCGCGTTCCGCGGCCTCGCGTGCGGCGGTCTCGGCCTGCCGGCGCGCCTCTTCCTCGGCGGAGCGCTGACGCGCTTCCTCGTCCGAGCGCCGGCGGCTCTCCTCTTCCTGGCGCTCGCGATCGAGCCGCTCGCGCTCGCGTCGCTCCTGCTCCTCGCGCTCGAGCGCGGCGCGTGCCTGCTCCTCGGACTCGCGCTGCCGGTCGACCTCTTCCTGCTGCAAACGCGCCTGGTCCTCGAGGACCTCGCGTTTCACGTAGGTGCGCTTGCTGCGCACTTCGACGTTCACCGTGCGGGCACGGCCCTGGGAACTCGCGAGCCTGAGCTCGGACTGCGACTTGCGCCGCAACGTGATCTTGCGCGGCGCCGCGTCGCCCTTCGCATCGTCTCGTCCGTGCGTGCGCCGAAGGTGCGTCAGCAGCTCGTGCTTCGCCTCCTCGCTGATGATTCCGTCCGGTCCGTCCACCTGGATGCCCGCCTGACCGAGCTGCTGCAGCAGTCGGTCGACCGGGACCTTCAGGACTTCGGCGAATTGTGAAACCGTGACATCGGCCATCGTCGCGCTCCTAAACCTTCGCCTGTTCGGTGGTCGCGTCCTGCTCGAACCAGTGCTTGCGCGCCTCCATGATCAGTTCCGCCGCCGTCTTCTCGTCGACGCCGCCGATCTCGACGAGCTCGTCGACCGCGAGGTCCGCGAGGTCATCGCGCGTCCGAACGCCCTTCGCGGCGAGCGCCGCCGCGAGTTCCCGGCCCGTGAGCTCGATCAGCTCCGGAGTCGGCGTCCCGTCCGTCGCGGATTCCTCGCTCGCGATCGCCTGCGTGAGCAGCACGTCGCGGGCGCGGGTGCGCAACTCCTTCACGATCTCCTCGTCGAACTCCTCG
Organism: Pseudomonadota bacterium; assembly: GCA_021785405.1. Taxonomy (GTDB): domain Bacteria; phylum Pseudomonadota; class Gammaproteobacteria; order Steroidobacterales; family Steroidobacteraceae; genus Bog-1198. Next base: position 24,060 of record JAJYFF010000016.1, read on the forward strand.
ATGCTGTTGAGTTCGCTCGCCGGCACGTACGCGATCTCCTCGATCGTCGAGAACCCTTCCTGCACCAGGATCGTCGCGACGTCCGCATCGACGTCGAGCTGCTTCATGAAGGTCTCGCGCAAGGTCTGCGACTCGGTCTCGCTCTTCGCCTCGGCCTGCGACTCGCTCATCACGTTGAGTTCCCAGCCGGTGAGCTCGCTCGCGAGACGGATGTTCTGCCCGCCGCGGCCGATCGCCTGCGACAGCTTGTCCTCGGCGACCGCGATGTCCATCGCATGCGCATCCTCGTCGACGACGATCGAGGTGACCTCGGCCGGCGCCATCGCGTTGATGACGAACTGCGCGGGATTCTCGTCGTACGGGATGATGTCGACGCGCTCGCCGGCGATCTCGTTGGACACCGCTTGCACGCGCGAGCCGCGCATGCCGACGCACGCGCCGACCGGATCGATGCGCGGATCGTTGCTGCGCACCGCGATCTTCGCGCGCACGCCCGGATCGCGCGCCGCCGCGAGGATGTTGATCAGGCCCTGTCCGACTTCCGGGACCTCGAGCTTGAACAACTCGACGAGGAACTCCGGTGCAGTGCGCGACATGAACAGCTGCGGTCCGCGCGGCTCCGAACGCACTTCCTTCAGGTACGCCTTGATGCGGTCCTGGGACCGCACGGGTTCGCGCGGGATCATCTCCTCGCGCGGGATGAAGCCTTCCGCGTTCGAGCCGAGGTCGACGAACACCCCGTTCCGGTCGACCCGCTTGACGATTCCGCTGACCAGCGTGCCGGCCCGATCCCGGTAGGCATCGACGACCTGGGCGCGCTCGGCTTCGCGCACCTTCTGCACGATCACCTGTTTCGCCGTTTGCGCGAGGATCCGGCCGAACGGAACCGATTCCATCGGTTGCTCGACGAAATCGCCCGGCGCCGCGTCGGCGTCCAGGTCGTGTGCGTCCTCGAGCCGCAGTTCGCGCTCCGGCACCTCGAGCTCGGTCGAATCGTCCGCGAACACCTTCCAGCGGCGGAACGTGTCGTAATCGCCGGTCTTGCGGTTGATCGCGACCCGAACGTCGAGTTCCTCGCCGTGCTTCTTGCGGGTCGCCGACGCGAGCGCCGCCTCGAGCGCTTCGAAGATGATTTCCTTGTCGACGCCCTTCTCGTTGGAGACCGCGTCGACGGCCATCAAGATCTCTTTGTTCATGATCCTCAAGACTCCTGCATCAGTACGGCCCATCGCTCGCGCCAGCGACACTCGCGCGTTCACGCCGGCCGCAGTCTCGCTTTCTGAATCCGATCGAACGGCAAGACGAACCCTCGCCCATCGACATCGACCTCGATCGCCTCGCCGCCGACCGCGCGCAGCACCCCGACGAAGCGGCGGCGCCCGTCGAGCGGCAACTTCAGCTCCACGAACACGCGTTCGCCGACGAAGCGCTCGAAATGCGCCGGAGTGCGCAGTACCCGATCCAGGCCGGGCGAAGACACCTCGAGGGTGTACTGCCCGGGAATCGGGTCCGTGCGGTCCAGCACGGCGCTGACCGCGTCGCTCACCCGTGCGCAATCGTCGACCGTGACCGAGCCGCCCTCGCCTGCTGCGCGGTCGATGAACACCCGCAGCACACCGCCGCGACCGGCGCGAGCGAACTCCACGTCGACCAGTTCGAAATGCAGCGCGGCGACCGTCGGTTCCAACAAGCGCACAAGGTCGTTGCGCATCGTCAAGATCCCTTCGCGGACAAAAAAGGGGACCATCGGCCCCCTGTAATGAAAAAGCCCCGTCATCGGGGCTCTTTCCACCAAAGCGCGTTCATTCGAACGGCCCCCGGGAGGCCGTTCGCGAGGGCGTCGCGTCCGATCGCCAACCGTCCCCGCCGAACACCACAAGTATAGTGTGCGACGGTCGCCTGGTAAACCCCGCGCGCGCCCATCGCGGCGCGAGGACAAAAAAAGCCGGGACCACGAATCGCGATCCCGGCTCTTCGGGAACCCGTCAGTTCCCGCCGGTACTTACCAGCGCTTCGGACCGCGCGAGCCGCCGCCGCCGCCGCCGCCGCCGCCGCCGGAACGCTCCTGGGCTTCGTTCACCTTCAGCACACGACCTTGGATTTCCTGGCCATTCAAAGCCGCCATCGCACGTGCCGCATCGGCGCTCGCCATCTCGACGAAACCGAACCCGCGCGGACGACCGGTCTCGCGGTCGTTGATCAGCGCGACGGACTGGACCGGACCGTGCTTCTCGAAGAGACCACGGACCGCAGCTTCGTCCATCGTGAACGGGAGATTGCCTACATACATCTTCGTCATTGAAAAGAACCCTAGCACTTTGGAAAGACCACCGGCGGAACGTCCATGCAGCCGGTTCGGCTCGCTCGGAACACCCGCCACCTCGGTCGAGGAGACCTGCTTTGTGGGTGATGGCCGAACGGGACGGTGAGTCCACGCGTCGGCCAGCCACGATACAAATTAGATATTCGCAACCGACCGGGAGTGTACACGATCCGCAATCGCTTGAAAATCAGAATATTTATCGTTTTCGCCGGGCGGATCTGGCGCCGCAACATCGGTAGCCGACGCACCGCCGCACTGCCCGCTGGCGGACGATTTGGGTATCCTAGTGGGCTTTCGCTCCGCCGAGACCCGCCACCCATGCCCGCGACCCTCGCTGCCACGCTGATCCCCGGAGACGGGATCGGGCCCGAAATCGTCGAATCGACCGTGAAAGTCCTCGAAGCGCTCGGCGCACCCTTCCAATGGGACGTGCAGGTCGCCGGTCTCGAAGGCGTCCGCTCGGCCGGCGATCCCTTGCCCCCGCGCACGATCGAGAGCATCAAGCGCACCCGGCTCGCGCTCAAGGGTCCGCTCGAGACCCCGTCGGGCGGCGGCTACCGGTCCTCGAACGTGCGGCTGCGCGAGGAATTCAAGCTGTACGCGAACCTGCGGCCGGCACGCACCTTGATTCCCGGCGGGCGTTTCGACGCGGTCGACCTGATCGTCGTCCGCGAGAACCTCGAGGGCCTGTACATCGGCCACGAGCACTACATCCCGATCGACGACGACCCGCACGCCGTCGCGATCGCGACCGGCGTGAACACCCGCCAAGGTTCGCGCAAGCTCCTGGAGTTCGCGTTCGAGCATGCGATCGCCGCGGGCCGCAAGAAGGTCACGATCGTGCACAAGGCGAACATCATGAAAGCCCTCACGGGGATCTTCCTCGAGACCGGGTTCGATCTCTACGAGCGGCGGTACCAGGGCAAATTCGTGCTGGACTCGGTGATCGTCGATGCCTGCGCGATGAAGCTCGTGCAGAACCCGTGGCAATTCGACGTGCTGGTCACGACGAACCTGTTCGGCGACATCCTCTCCGACCTGGTCGCCGGCCTCGTCGGCGGACTCGGCGCGACACCGGGCGCCAACATCGGCGCCGACGCGTCGATCTTCGAGGCCGTGCACGGTTCCGCGCCCGACATCGCCGGCAAGGGCGTCGCGAATCCGACCGCGCTGATGCTCGCCGCGGCAATGATGCTCGACCACTGCCGTCTCGGCACGCTGGCGCAGCGGTTGCGCGCCGCGATCGACGCGACCTTGAACGTCGATCGGGTGCGCACCGCCGACTTCGGCGGTCACAGCGGGACCGCCGAGTACACGCGTGCGATCCTCGATCGCCTCGCGCGGCCCTGACGCCGCGGGTCCGCGCTCGCCGCCGTCCGCGATGCAACCCGCGATCTCGATCCAGCGGCTCGTCAAGCGCTACGACTCGGGTCACGTCGCGCTGCACGGGATCGACCTCGAGATCCAGCCCGGCGAGATCTTCGCGCTGCTCGGACCGAACGGTGCGGGCAAGAGCACCCTGATCAACATCGTCTGCGGGATCGTCACCCCGACCGAGGGACGGGTGCTCGCGGGCGGCCGAGACGTCGTACGCGAGTACCGGGCCGCGCGCGCGTTGATCGGGCTCGTGCCGCAGGAACTCGCGACCGACAACTACGAGTCGGTGTGGGCGACCGTGAAATTCAGCCGGGGACTGTACGGTCGATCGCCGAATCCCCGGCTCCTCGAATCGCTCCTCGAAGCGCTGTCGCTCGCCGACAAGCGCGACGCGCGCATCATGACGCTGTCCGGCGGCATGAAGCGCCGGGTGATGATCGCGAAGGCGCTGGCCCACGAGCCGCAGATCCTGTTCCTCGACGAGCCGACCGCCGGCGTCGACGTCGAGCTGCGCCGCGACATGTGGGCGTTGGTGCAGCGCCTCCGCGACCAGGGCGTCACGATCGTGCTGACGACCCACTACATCGAGGAGGCCGAGCAGATGGCCGACCGGATCGGTGTGATCGATCGCGGCTCCCTGATCCTCGTCGAGGACAAACGCACCTTGATCGACCAGCTCGGCGAGCGCCAGCTGCGCCTGGTGCTGCGCCGACCGCTCGATGCGATTCCCGCCGGCCTTGCGGACCTCCTCCTTGATCTCGGCGACCGGGGCGGCGAACTCGTGTTCACGTACGATGCGACCCGGACGATCGACGTGTCGGCGCTCCTTCGCCGCCTGACCGAACTGTCGATCGACATCTCGGACATGCAGACGCGCCAGTCGTCGCTGGAGGAGATCTTCGTGAAACTCGTGGGACGCCGATCGTGAGCGCGCCACTGCCGCGCCCGGCGCCGTTCACCCCGCCGCGCTTCAACGCTCACGGCGTCCTCGCGATCTACCGTTTCGAACTCGCGCGCGCGGCGCGGACCTTGATCCAGACGCTCGTGACGCCGGTGATCACCACCTCGCTCTATTTCATCGTGTTCGGATCGGCGATCGGCGCGCGGATGCAGAGCGTCGGCGGCGTGCCCTACGGGGCATTCATCGTGCCGGGCCTGATGATGCTCACCCTGTTCACCGAGAGCATCGCGAACGCCTCGTTCGGGATCTTCTATCCGAAGTTCACCGGTACGATCTTCGAACTGCTGTCCGCACCGGTCTCGCCGCTCGAGACGGTGCTCGGCTACGTCGGCGCGGCGGTGACGAAATCGGTCACGATCGGCGCGATCATCCTCGGCACGTCCTCGCTGTTCGTACCGATCAGCATCCTGCACCCGGTCGCGATGGTCGCGCTGCTGCTGCTCACGGCGACGACCTTCAGCCTGTTCGGGTTCATCGTCGGCATCTGGGCGAAGGGCTGGGAACAGATCCAGATCATCCCGGCGCTGATCATGACGCCGCTGACCTTCCTCGGCGGGGCGTTCTACTCGATCGACATGCTGCCTCAGCCGTGGCGCACGCTGAGTCTGTTCAACCCGGTCGTCTACCTGATCGACGCGTTTCGCTGGAGTTTCTACGGAGCGGCCGACGTCGGCATCGGGATCAGCATCGCGTTCACCCTCGGCTTCCTGGCCACGTGCGCCGCGGCCGTCGCGTGGATCTTCCGCACCGGATACCGGCTGAAGAACTGAGCGCTCGCGGCGCGCGCCCCGCCGCGGCCGACGCCCGCGGCGAGTTGCGCTATCATCGCCGGCATGAACCAGCTCACACGCCCTCGGATTCGACTCGCCGCGATCCTGCTCTGCACGCTCGCGCTCCCGGTGTTGCGCGCGCACGCCGCCGCTCCTGCCGCCGCTCCGGCCGCCGCGGCGGCCGAGGGACCGCCGCTCAAGATCAACCTCGACGCCTTCGAGGCGATGAAGAAGAAGGCCGCGTTGCCCGACGGGATCAAGCTCGCGTACCTGCAGATGGGCGATCCGCACGGCCAAGCCGTGGTGTTGATTCACGGCTATACCGACAGCGCCCGCGATTGGGTGCCGATGCTGCCCTACCTGCCGAAGCGCTTCCGACTGATCGTCGTCGATCTGCGCGGCCACGGCCAATCCAGCAAGCCCGATTGCTGTTACGACCTCTATGACTTCGCGTACGACGTCAAGCTGCTGCTCGACCAACTGCACGTGGGCAAGGCCGACATCGTCGGTCACTCGCTCGGCTCGCTGATCGCACAGCGCTTCGCCGAGACCTGGCCGCAGCGCACGAACCGCGTCGTGTTGATCTCCTCGACCGGCGGCCGCAATCCCTGCGGGCCGGCGAGCCAGCGGCAATTCGACTTCGCCGCGCAGATCCGCGCGCAGAAGGCGCCGCTGCAGGCCGACTCGCCGTTCATGCGGGAGTGGTGGAGCTCGCCGACGCCGGTGAACCGCGAATTCATCCGGCGCGAGCGCGAGGACGCCGCCAAGATCCCGTTGCGCGTCTGGCTCGCGGTGCTCGATCAAGCACTCACGAACCCGGACTTGCGGACGATGCTGCCCCGGCTGAAGGCGCCGACGCTGCTGATCTGGGGAAGCCGGGATCCGATCATGGGCCCGCAGGATCGCGCCTCGCTGGAGGCCGGCCTACCGCACGCGCAAGTGAAGATCTTCAAGGGCCTCGGCCACAACCCGTTCTGGGAACGGCCCCGCGCAGTCGCCGCGGTGATCGCCCGCTTCCTCGAGAAGCGCAGCTGATCGGTTCAGTCCGCGCGGGCCGCCGTCACAGCGCCTCGGGCGCGATCGCGGCGGCGGCCGGTGCGGGGTCGCTCGCGGGCGGCGTCGCCGGATCGAGCCCGATGTCCGCGCGCGCGGCGTCGGCCCGGTCCTTCTGCAGGTCGAGCGACCGGCAAGTCCACACATAGACGAGTGCCGACACCGGCAGCCCGACCAACATCGCGACGTCGGCACCGCCGAGCGCCCGCGCGATCGGCCCCTTGTACAGGTCCGTGCTGAAGAACGGGATCATCGCGGCGAATCCCACGAAGTACGCGGTGAGTCCGCGCCAGTTCCAGCGCCCGTACATCCCGTGCGGATTGAAGATCTCCCGCACCGAATAATGGCCCTTGCGCACCCAGTAGAAGTCCACCAGGTTGATCGCCGTCCACGGCGTGAAGAGGTACAGCAGGATCGCGAGGAACTCGCCGAATCGCGTGACGAAGTCGTGCGACGCGGCGAGCGCGAGGCCGGTCGCGGCGACGGCCGACACGCCGAGCGCGAGCATCCGCTTGGCGATCGAGGGCTTCACCGCGGCGAGCGAGTCGGCGACGCTCATCAAGGTGAGCGACGCCCCGTAGAAGTTCAGCGACGTGATCGTGACCAACCCGAGCAGCGAACAGATCAGCAGCGGCTTGCCGAAATGCGGCAGCACCGCGTCGGCCGCCTGGCGCAAGGCCGCGACCACCTCCAGGTGCGGGAACGCGGCCGCGGCGACGGTGCCGACGAGCATCGTCCAGGTGCCGCCGATGAACGCGCCGAGGTAGGTCCACCAGAACGACGCGGTCACGCCGACGTCGCGCGGCAGGTAACGCGAGTAATCGGACACGTAGATCGACCACGAGACCTGGTAGGAAGCCGCCGCGAACACTTGCGCGAGGAACGGGACCGCGACGAATTGCCGCCAGTCGAGTTCCGCCGGATCGAAGCCCGCATGCAAGGACACCGCCACGGTGAACACCAGCAGCGCGACGATCAGCGTGTAGGCGATCAGGCGCTGCGCGAGGTGGATCAAGTCGTAGCCGACGACCGCGAAGAACACCGACAGCACCGTGAACCCGATCATCGTCGGGGCCGGGGCGCCGCCGTAGAGACTGTGGATCGTCTGCGCGGCGAGGATCTGATTGAACGCGTTGTACCCGATGTACGCGATCAGCGCGACGCCCCAGACGAGCAGCGCACCGACGTAGCCGAACTGCGGCCGCGACTGGATCATCTGCGGCAAGCCGAGCTGCGGGCCCTGGGTCGAGTGGAAGGCCATGAAGAAGGTGCCGAGCGCCGACCCCAGCACGACCGCGACCGCCATCCAGACCAGGTTCCCGCCGAGCGCGACGCCGACGACGCCGGTCGCGACGGTCGCCAAGTGGGCGTCGCCAGCGAACCAGACCGGCCACAGGTGCCAGACCTTGCCGTGTCGCTCGGCGAGCGGCACGTAATCGATCGAACGGCGCTCGATCAGCCGACCGCCGCCGCGGTCCTGTTCCGCTTTACCCAATGACCGCCCCCAGCCGTGATCCCGAATACGCGAGCCTCACCGGCCCGGCCAAGCTTGGGATCCTAACCGGGAGGGACCGCCCGCGGCAATGCGCACCGGCCGGCGCGCCGACCTGCCCGCCGCGAGTTCGGGCTCACGGTGCGGCAGCCTCAGCGGCCGCCGTCGCCGTGTCGATCGCCGTGATCGTCGCCGCGCCGATGCCAGTCGCGCCGGTCGTGGCCGCGATGCTCGCCGCGATCGTGACGCTCCCAGCCGCGATCCTCGCGGTAGCGTCGATCCCGGTGCTCGCGCTCGTCGTAGTCGCGCCGCGCGGGCATGTACACGTCCCGGTACCAGCGGTCACGGACGAAATACACCGGTCGGTCGCACGCATGGAACTCGGCGCAATGCACGCGCCAGTTGAGCTCGTAGCCCGGCGGCACGTGCAGGTAGACCGGCGGCAGCGCCGGCGCCGCGTACGGCGGTGGCGCGACCAGCACCGGCTGCGCGTAGACCAATTGCGGCGCCGGCACGTTGCCGAGGTTGATCTGTCCGTAGAGGCCGGGCTGGTTGAACGAGAGCGAGATTCCGACGTTGCCGGCGAAAGCGGCGGGTGCCGCCAACATCGCCGCGACCCAGAGGAGTTTTCTCATTGATCCACTTCCCATGATGGTTGCTCCGATTGGCGCCGATCCCGCCGCAGGAGCCTGACGGCGATCCCGGAACGGCGCGCTCGACCTGACCGGAGTATCGACGAATTCGCGATGAATAAGCGAGACATTTACGGCAGTTTTACGCCTTTTTCATGAACTGTACGAAATCACATGCAGCCGTTTGGCGACAGTTGCGCGGATCGCTTGCAGGATCCCGCAAACCTGGCTTGCGAGCCGCAGCGGGTGCGGTCGCCCGGCCTCGCAGGAGCCATGCGCTATACTTCGTCGATGCGCGCGATGAAGTGGATCGGTATCACGCTGGGAGCGCTGGTCGTGCTGATCGCCGCCCTGCTCGCGTCGGTCGTCGCGTTCGTGAATCCGAACGACTACAAACCCCAGATCGAGCAGCTCGCCTTCCGTGCGACGGGCCGCGAGCTCTCGCTGCCCGGCGCGATCCACCTGTCGGTGTTTCCCTGGATCGCGTTGAAATTGGGGCCGGCCACGCTCGGGAACCCGCCGGGCTTCGGGAACCAGCCGTTCGCCGCGGTGCGCCGGGTGTCCCTGCGGGTCAAGCTGCTGCCCCTGCTGTTGCATCACCGCCTGCAGATCGGCCGCGTCGAGATCGACGGACTGGACCTGCTGCTCGAGCGCAACGCGACCGGCCAGGGGAACTGGCAAGGGCTCGGCGGCGCCGCGAACGCCGCGAACCCGCCGGGCGCGACCGAGGGCGGCCTCGGCGCCCTGCCGCAGCTCGCCGGCATCACGCTCGCCGACGGTCGCATCCGCTATGGGGCGCTCGTCGCGGACCACGTCGATCTCGACGTCGGGCATCTCGGCCCCGGCGTCGAAGTCCCGGTCAAGCTCTCGCTGGATCTCGCAACCCATGCCGGTGCGCCGGCGTTCCCGATCGCCGCGAATTTCGACTTCACGCCGGGTGCCGCCTTGCGCCGATTCCGCTTCGCGACCCTGACGCTGCACGGCAAGCTGCCCCCACGAACGCCGGGTGCGGCGGCGGCTTGGGATTTCTCGGCGCCGGGCTCGAGTCTCGACCTGCGCGCCCAAAGTGCCGATATCCCCCGGTTCACGCTGCACCTGGCGGATGCGCGCGTCACCGGCCACCTCCGTGCCAGCCAGCTGCTGGGGACCCCGCAAGTCGCCGGCGGCCTGCACCTCGATCCGCTCTCGCTGCGTGAATGGTTCGACCATCTGGGGTTGAAACTCCCGCGGACGCGCGACGCGAAGGCCCTGACGCGGTTCGCGGTGACGACCGACTTCGCGTACTCGGCGCCGTCGGTGCGGCTCTCGAACCTTCGGTGCCAACTCGACGACACCGCCGTACGCGGCCGTGCGCTGGTCACGAATCTCACGACCCACGCGACGACCTTCGATCTCAACGTCGATCGGATCGATCTCGGTCGTTACCTGAGCCCGGATTCCGCGACTGCACCCGCCGCGGGCGCGCCCGCCCCCGCCAGCGACCCGTTGAAGGGCTTGAACCTCGCTGGACGCCTCGCGATCGGCGACCTGCGCGTCGCGGGGCTCGAGCTCAGCCAGGTCCGCATCGGCATCGCGGCCGGGGGCGGCATCCTGCGGCTCGCACCGGCGAATGCGGCACTGTACGGCGGGCGCGCGACGGGCCACGTCACGATCGACGACAGCGCGTCGATTCCCGGCGTGCGGGTCACGGAGAGCCTCGCCGGCGTCGACGTCGCCCGGTTGCTGCAGGATTTCACGAAGACCCATCGGCTCTCGGGCCGGGGCAACCTCAGCGCGACCGTGACCGCTCGAGGCCGCGGGACGAATGCGATGCTACGCAGCCTGAGCGGTCACGTCGCGGCGAACGTGACCGGCGGTGCGCTCGAGGGCATCGACTTGTGGGCGGACGTCAATCACGCGCTCGCGCTGTGGCAGCACCACACGCTCCCGACGAATTCCGGGTCCGGACGCACGGCATTCGATGCGCTCTCGGCGTCCGCGACCATCGTCGACGGCATCGCGACCACGAAGGACCTGACGATCGTTTCCCGAAGCCTGCGCGTGACCGGCGCGGGCACGACGAACTTGCCGACACGCGCGATCGACTATCGGCTGCAGGTCAAGCTCCTGAGCTCCCCGAGCGCGCGCGCGCCGACGCTCGCCGACGTACCGGTCGCGGTCACCGGGACGCTGACCGCTCCAAAGGTCAGTCCGGACATCGAGGGGCTCGCGAAAGCCCAGTTCGGCCGACAACTCCGCCAACGCGGCGACGCGCTGAAGAAGAAACTCGAAGAGAAGTTGAAGAGCCTGCTCGGCCACTAGCGCGAGGATCCGAATCACATGCGCCTGTCCCGCCTGATCGTCGCCGCCGCCCTCGTGCCGCTCCTCGCGACCGCGGCGACAGCGCCCGCCGCGTCCACCGCTTCCGTCACGCCCATCGCACCCCCCGCGCCGGTGGCAACGGCCGCGGCGACGCGCGCGCTGCACCGCCTGTTCCGCAGCGACTGGGATCGCCAGATGCGCGAGCATCCCTTGCGCGCCTCCGACCTCGGCGATCGTCGCTACAATGACCGGTGGCCGAACCTGAAGATCGCGGCGATCCAGCGCGCCCACCGCGAGGACGCGGACGCTCTCGCCGCGCTGCGCCGGATCGACCGCGCGGCGCTCGATCCGCAGGACCGGATCAGCTACGACTTGTTCGAGTGGCAGCACGAAGACGCGCTGGATGCCTACCGCTTCCACGAGTACCTGTTCCCGCTGAACCAGTTGGGGGGCATTCAGACGGCTGGCGACTACGCGCAGACGCTGCGGTTCGCGACGCCGAAGGACTACGCGGATTGGCTGAACCGTCTGCGGACGTTCGGCGCCTACATGGACCAGACGATCGCGCTGCTGCGGCTCGGCATCGCCGAAGGCTACACGCTGCCGCGCGTCGTCGCGGCGCGCATTCCGCCGCAGATCGCGCTGAACGTCGTCGCCGACCCGACGCGCAGCCCGTTCTACGCGCCGTTCGCGAAGATCCCGGCGGCCATCGACACGGCCGACGCGCAGCGCTTGCGCGCCGAAGCGCGCGCGGCGATCGCGACGGTGGTCGTGCCGGCCTATCGGCGACTCGGGCGCTTCTTCGCCGACGACTACTTGCCGCATTGTCGCACGAGCATCGCGGCCGACGCGCTGCCCGACGGGGCGGCCTACTACGCGTACCTGGTGCGTCACTTCACGACGACGAACCTGACGCCGGCGCAAGTGCACGCGATCGGTCTCGCGCAGGTCGCCCGGATCCACCGGCAAATGCTCGCGATCATCCGCCAAGTGCACTTCACCGGCGGATTCCAGGCGTTCCTGCGGTATCTGCGCACCTCGCCGCGCTTCTACTACAAGAACCCGGCGCACCTGCTCGAAGCCTACGAGGCGCAGGCGAAGATCATCGATCCGCTGTTGGTCACGGAATTCCATCGTCTGCCCCGGATCCCGTGGGGAATCAAGGTGATCCCCGCCGACCAGGCGCCGAACACCTATCCGGCGTACTCCTATCCGCCCGCCGCGGACGGCAGCCGCGCCGCCTACATGTTCGTGAACCTGTACAAACCGCAGACGCGGCCGAAGTACGAGATCCCGGTCCTCACGTGCCACGAGGGTCGGCCCGGCCATGCGCTACAGCTGTCCCTGGCGACCGAGATGCGCGGCCTGCCGAAGTTCCGGCGCTTCGGCTACTACAACGCGTACGGCGAAGGCTGGGCGCTCTACGCGGAAGTGCTTTGCGGCGAGATGGGCGTCTACCGGACGCCCTACCAGCGCTTCGGCGCGCTGTCCTACCAGAGCTGGCGTGCGGTACGCCTGGTCGTCGACACCGGCATTCACTCGGAAGGCTGGACGCGGCAGCAAGCCGTCGACTACATGAAGGCGAACACGGCCTTGAGTGATCAGAACATCCAGACCGAGGTCGATCGGTACATCGCCTGGCCCGGTCAATCGCTCTCGTACATGATCGGCGAGATGACGATCCTGAAGCTGCGGGCCGACGCGCGCCGGGCGCTGGGCGCCCGCTTCGACATCAAGGCGTTCAACGACGAGGTCCTGTCGGGCGGCACGCTGCCGATGAGCGTGCTGAGCCGCGCGGTGCACGCCTGGATCGCGCGCACCGCGGCCGCCGCACCCGCCCCGGCCGCCGGCGCGGCGCACCCGGATCCGCGTTGACCCGCGGTCTCGCCCGGGTCAACGCGTCGCGACGACCGCGCTCGCCTCGAGCAGGCTCGTCTCGAGGATCTCGATCGCCTCGTCGACGTCGCTGCGGGAGATCATCAACGGCGGCATGAAGCGCACGGTGCTCTGTCCGCACGACAGCAGGATCAAGCCGTTCTCGAACGCCCGCCGGATCAGCGCGTCGCACAGCGCCCTCGCCGGCTCCCGGCCGACGCGATCGACGACCAATTCCATGCCGATCATCAAGCCGCGCCCGCGCACCTCGCCGATCACGTCGTGATGCGCCATCAGCGCGCGCAACCGGTCCATGAAATAGGCGCCGACTTGGGCGGCATTGTTGCAATACTCGCGCTCGACGAGATCGAGGGTCGCCAAGGCCGCCGCGCAACACACCGGGTTCCCGCCGTAGGTATTGCCGTGAGCCCCCCGCGTCCACTTCGACATGATCGACGCCTTCGCGACCACCATGCCGATCGGCATGCCGCTGCCGAGACCTTTCGCGAGCGTCATCACGTCGGGCACGACGCCCCAGTGCTCGCACGCGAACAGCTTGCCGGTCCGGCCGACGCCCGACTGAACCTCGTCGAAGATCAGCAAGATGCCGTGCCGGTCGCACAGCGCGCGCAACCCCTCGAGAAAGCCGTCCGGCGGGACGAGATACCCCCCCTCGCCTTGGATCGGCTCGACCAGGATCGCCGCGACCTCGCTCGGCGGCACGTTGCTCGCGAACAGCACGTCCTCGATGTACCGCAGCACCGCGCGGCCTTGGTCGGCGCCGGCGAAGATCGGCCGGTACTGGTTCGGGTACGGGACGTGCGTGACGCCCGGCATCGTCGGGAAGAATCCCTTCTGTTGGGTGTACTTGCTCGCAGTGAACGACAGCGAGCCCATCGTGCGGCCATGGAAGCCGCCGAGGAAGCCGATGAACCGCGATCGTCCGGTCACGTACCGCGCGAGTTTCAGCGCGCCCTCGACGGCCTCGGTGCCGGACTGCGCGTAGAAGCTCATCACCGGTTCGTGCATCGGTGCGAGTTCGTTGATCCGTTCGCCGAGCCGCACCTGCCCCTCGTGCCAGTAATCCGAGGAGATGTGCAGGAACTGCTCCGCGGCGTCCTTGATCGCCTGCACGACCTGGGGATGGCTATGGCCGGTGCTGCAGACCGCGATGCCGGCCGCGAAGTCGAGGAAGCGGTTGCCGTCGACGTCCCAGATCTCCGCGCCCCGGCCATGCGACATCACGAACGGATAGTCGCGCGGATAGGAGGGGGAAACGACCTTCGCGTCGCGCGCGAGGAGCGCACGAGCCTTCGGTCCGGGCAATTCGGTCACGATGCGTTGGGTCTTCATCTCGCTCTCCGTCGTCACTCCACCACCGTCTGCGATTGCTCGCGCAGATACTGCGGCAGGTAGTAAAAGGATCCGATCGCCTTGTTCGTCGAGCCCGACCCCTTCCAGCCGCTGAACGCTTGGTACCAAGGCCAGGCGCCGGTCGTCGCGCCTTGCGGACGATTGACGTACACGGTGCCCGCTTCGACGTGCTCGAGGAAGACTTCCACGTCGGCCGCGTCACCGTAACAACCGGCCGTGAGGCCGAGCGACGACGCGTTCGCGCGCGCGACGCCCTCGGCGAAGCTCGCGACCGGCGCGATCATCAGGATCGGCAGGAACATCTCCCGAGCGAACAGCGGATGCGCCGGCGGCGCCGTCGCGATCGTCGGCGCGACGTAGCTCCCGGCGCCGAGGGCGCCCGCGGTGAGCCGTCGGCCGCCTTCGAGGATCCTCGCGCCCTGGCCACCCAGTTCCTGTGCGTAGCCGAGGTAACTCTCGATTGCCCGCTCGTTGATCACCGGTCCCATCCAATGATCGCGGTGCGTCGGATCGCCGATGCGCAGCGCCCGGGTGGCCTCGACGAGTCGCTCGGTCAGGCGCGTCGCCAGCGATTCGACGACGTAGACCCGCGACAGCGCCGAACACTTCTGCCCGCTGAGCCCGAACGCGGAACGCACGATACCCGGGACGGCGCGATCCAGATCCGCGGCCGCACCGACGATACACGCGTTCTTGCCGCCCATTTCGGCGATGCACGGCCGTGGCCAGGCGCCGGCGACCATGCGACGGCACAAGCTCATGCCGACCGCGTGCGAGCCGGTGAACGTGATCCCGGATACGTCGGGGTGGCCGACGAGCGCTTCGCCCGCCTCGGCGCCGCTACCGGTCACGAGATTGAACACTCCGGGCGGATAGCCCGCATCGCGGATGCAATCCGCGAGCAAGCGCGTCGCCCACGGCGTATCGGTCGCACCCTTCGCGACCACGGTGTTCCCCGTGATCAACGCGGCCGCGGTCGGTCCACCGGCGAGCGCCAGCGGGAAATTGAACGGCGAGATCACCGCCCAGACCCCGTGCGGCTTCAGCACGCTGCGATTGCGCGAGCGCGGTCCCTGGACCGGATCGTCAGCGAGCGCCCGATCGAATCCCTCGTAACGCAGGAAGTCTTCGGCGTACCCGGTGAAGAAGTCCGCGGTCTCCTGGGTCTCGCCCAGTGCCTCCATCCGGTTCTTGCCGACCTCGAGACTGAGCGCGGCGGCGACCGTATACACCCGCTCCTCGAGCAACGCCGCGACGCGCCGCGACAAGCGAACTCGCTCGACGAGCGGCGTCGCGCGCCAGGCCGGGAACGCTGCCTTCGCCGCCGCGACCGCCGCGTTGACCTGGGTCCGGTCCGCGGTCGCGAACCGCCCGAGCAGCGTCCCGTCGATCGGGCTGCGATCCTCCACCGAGCGCGTCGCGTCGACGTCGCGACCGCCGATGTGCAGAGGATGCGATGCGCCGAGCGTGGCCCGCAGGTCGCGGAGCGCCGCCTCGAAACGCTGGTGCATTTCCTCCGGCGGATCGAACATCGTCGAATAGGTCAGCTTGAAGCTCATGTCCAGTCGAACTCCCCTAGCAATCGATCCAGCAGCGCGAGCGCGTCGATGAGTTCGCGTTCACCGATCACGAGCGGCGGCGCGAGGATGATCAGGTTCCCGCGGGTCGCGAACGACACGCCCGCCTCGCGTGCCCGATCGACCAGCGCGCGCAGCGACGCATGGGTCGTCGCCCACGGCGCGAGCGGCTCACGCGTCGCGCGGTCCCGCACCAGCTCGAGCACCGCGAACAAACCGGCGCCGCCGCGCACCTCGCCGACGACCGGGTGCCGCGCCGCGATTCGATCGAGCGCCGCGCGCATCTCGGCGCCGAGCCGGCGCGAGCGCTCGATCAGACCGTCCTCTTCGTAGGCCTGGACCGCCGCGACCCCCGCCGCACAGGCGAGCGGGTGCCCGCAATAGGTGAGTCCGGTGTAGAGCATCGCGTGTTCGAGCGGCGCCGCCACGCCCGCCGAGAGCACCACCGCGCCGAGCGGCAGGTGCGCACCCGTGAGCCCCTTCGCGAGCGTCATCAGATCGGGCCGGCCGGCCTCACCGTAACGCTGCCATGCGAACCATTCACCGCAGCGGCCGAAGCCGCTCATCACCTCGTCGGCGATCAGGTAGACGCCGCGCAGCGCGGTCGCCTCGCGCACGCGCGGCCAGAAGTTGTCGGGTGCGACGATCCCGTTGGTCCCGGCGTTCGGCTCCATCAGCACCGCGGCCACCGCGCCGGCGCCCGCGCCGTCGATCACTTGCGCGACCCGCGCCGCCGCGGCGGCACCGCAATCCTCGTCGTTCGTCGTGCCGAACGGGCAGCGATACGCGTACGGCGGCGGTACCCGCAGCACGCCGAACGACGCGGCATCCACCTGGCTCTCGGTCCGCGCATCGCCCGACAGGGCCATCGCCGCGTAACTCGCGCCGTGGTACGAGCGCTCGCGCGTGATGATGCGGCCGCGGGCCTTGCGGCTCGCCTGGCGCGCGAACTTGACCGCATGCTCGTTCGCATCCGCGCCGCCGAGCGTGAAGAACACGCGTCCCCCGGCGAACCCGCTCTTCTCGAGCAGGAGCTGCGCGAGGCGCGCCCGCGGCTCGGCGCCCCACGCGGCCGTCACGAAGCACAGCGTCGCGGCCTGTTCCTGGATCGCGCGCACGACCCGCGGATGCTGGTGCCCGAGGTTCATGCACTCCGCGAGGCTGCTCATGTCGAGGAATCGCCGACCCTGGTCGTCGATGAAGTGCGCACCCTCGCCGCCGACGATCGTCGGCGCGCGCCAATCCGCCTGGACGCACCAACTGTGCATCACCGTGCGGCGCTCGATCTCGGCGGGTGTCTCGGTGGCCAAGGAGAGGATACGCGATGGTTGTACGATTAACGAACGTTTAGTACGCTTACCGTACAATTTTAGGCGATCCGGAACGATGCCGTCAAAGCGGCTCGAGTCCAGGATCCCGAACGAGGACCGGTCCTTTGCCGATGTCGGCCCGACGAATGCGCCTTGCGACCGGGTCGCGTCCCGCGGCGGACACGCCGCGCCCGGCGGACGCGTTCGATCGCGGGCCCGACTACGTGCAGTCGCTGCATCGCGGCCTCGACGTGATCCGCGCCTTCGGCGTCGATCGACCCGCGTTGTCGCTCGCCGAGATCGCCCGCGAGACCGGCTTGTCGCGCGCGGTCGTGCGGCGGCTCCTGATGACGCTTGGATATCTCGGCTACGTCGACAAGCGCGGCCGGGAGTTCACGCTGACGCCGCGCGTCCTCGATCTCGGCTACCGCTACCTCTCGTCCCTCCCGGTCGCCCAGTTCGCGCTGCCGGTGATGGAACGTCTCGCGCGAGGCATCGACGAATCCTGCTCGCTCGGCGTGCTCGACGGCCGCGACGTCGTGTACGTTCAGCGCGTCGCGGTCCGCAAGGTGATGACGATCAATCTGAGCGTCGGTGCGCGACTGCCCGCCTACTGCACCTCGATGGGCCGCGTGCTCGTCGCGAATCTCGTCGACGCCGAACGGGAGCGGTGGCTCGCCGAGGTCGAACCCGCCTCCCGTACGCAATTCACGATCGCCGACCGCGGTGCGCTCGGCCGGGAACTCGACCGGGTGCGATCCCAGGGCTTCGCGTACGTGCAGCAGGAACTCGAACTCGGTCTGTGCTCGGTCGCGGTCCCCGTGCACGGCCGCAGCGGCGAGACGATCGCCGCGCTCAACGTCGGCCTGCCCTTCGGACCGGGTGCCCGCGCGCGGGCGCTCAGCGAGATCCTCCCGGCGTTGCGCCGCGCGTGCCGGGAGATCGACAGCACCTACCCCGATCGGCTCGACGCGGTGGGCTCGGCCGAGCGGATCGATCGACGCACGAGCCGGGGCGCCTGAGCCGCGCGCGGCACGCGCGGATCCGCCACGGGATCCTCGGCGCCCTCAATCGGCGCGCTGGCGAAACAACTGGCCGTTGACCACGAGGATCCCGAGCAGCACGAGCAGCGCGCCGATCGCGAACGGCGGATTGATCGGATCGTGCAGGATCAGTGCGCCGAACAACACCCCGAACAACGGCGTCAGCAAGGTCATCAACATCAGCCGCGACGTGAGGTAGTGCCGCAGCAGCCAGAACCACACGAGGTAGCTCGCGATCGCGATCACGAAGGTCTGGAACACCAAGGACTCGAGCGCCGGCAGCGTCCACACGATCGCGGTCTGCCCGGTCGCCGCCGCGTAGGCGTAGATGAGCGGCGCCGCGAGCGCGACTTGATAGAACACCGTCTTCGCGGTCGACGCGCCGCCGATGCGTCCGCGGCGCAGCACGACGTTCGTCAAACCCCAGGTCGCTCCGGCGAGCAGCGCCAAACCGTCGCCGACCACCCATTCGAGGACCGGCCGGTCACCGGGCCCGACGAACGCGATCACGATGCCGACGAACGCGGTTGCGATGCCGATCCACTGCGCCCGGTGGAGACGCTCGTCCGGCAGGAATTGCACGCCGAGCGCGGTGAAGATCGGCGAGGTGTACAGAAACACCACCGTGTGCGCCGCCGTCGTGTGCGCGAGCGCCTCACCGACGAGCAGGAACTCCAAGCTGAACAACGCGCCGATCAGCAGCCCGCTGCGCAAGGTGCCGTCCGCGAACGTCGTCGGGCCTTCCCGCCACAGGACCCAGGCACCGTAGAACACGGCCGCGATCGCGAACCGGATCGCCAACTGCATCACCGGGGCCACGTCCGTCACGATCGCCTTCATCGCGACCTGCTGGAACCCCCAGATCACGCACAAGCCGAGCACCAAGCCGACCGCGCGGCCATCGAGCGGGTACCGTCGCGTCGAATTCGCCGTTCGCTTCAGAACGGCTCCGTGTGGCTGCGCAGCTCGAGCTCCCAGCTCCATGCCCCCGGCGGCTGCGCGAGCGCCCCCATGAAGGACTGCGCGATCGCCCGTGGCGTCAAGACGCCGGGCTCGTGACTGTCCGTGCGGACGGATCCATCGATCACGAAATGCACGACGTGAATCCCCGCGGGCCCGAGCTCGCGCGCGAGGCTCTGCGCCAGTCCGCGCACCGCGAACTTCGCCATCGCGAACACCGACGAGCGCGCGAAGCCCTTGACCGACGCCGTCGCGCCGGTGAAGAACAGACTCCCGCGTCCCATCGGCAGCATCCGACGCGCGGCCTCCTGCGCGGTGACGAGCGCGCCGATCGCCGCCGTCTGCACCGCGGTCGACGCGGCCCCCACGTCGAGACTCAACAGGTCCCCGCGAATTCGCGCGCTCGGATTGAAGAGCACCACGTTCGGCGCCCCGATCTCGCGGTCGACCGTCTCGAACAAGCGCACGATGCTCGGCGGCGACACGGCGTCGGCCTCGAACGCCATCGCGCCGAGTCCTGCGGCGAGCGGCCGTAGTTTCGCCAGATGCCGAGACGCGAGCGCGACCCGGTAGCCGTCCGCAATCAATGTCTCGGCGAACGCGGCGCTGATCCCCGGTCCCGCGCCGACGATCAGCGCACTGCGGCTCGACATGGTCCTCTCCGAACGTGAACAGTCGACCGAGACCATAGCGCCGACGGCGGCGTTCGTCGAGAGTCGGTCACGCTGGCCGAGCCCGGACGCCGACCCGGTGGTTCAGCGCCTCGCGGGTCCTGGCGCCACCCGCCACTCGACGACGAACTCGGCGACGATGGACGCCGACCGAAAAGTCACGCATTCTCGCCGTGGAACGGGGGCGCGGGCGGTTGCGAGCCACTCGTCGAGTCGTGTCGGTCAACAGCGAGGACAAGGGTCGTGGGAAAGTACCAGAACCTGTTCGAGCAGGCGCAGCAGCATCCGGAACAATTCTGGGCCGAAGCCGCATCGGGCATTCAGTGGTTCACGCCCTACCGCCAAGTGCTGGATGCTTCTCGGGCACCGTTCTACCGCTGGTTCGAAGGCGGTACGCTCAATACGTGCTACAACGCGATCGACCACCACGTCGCCAACGGTCGCGCCGAACAACTGGCCGTGATCTACGACAGCCCGGTCACGGGGACCCAGCGTTCGTTCACGTACCGGCAGCTCCTCGAACAGGTCGCGCGATTCGCGGGCGTCCTCGCGTCGCTCGGCGTCACGCGGGGCGATCGCGTGATCATCTACATGCCGATGGTGCCGGAAACCTTGATCGCGATGTACGCCTGCGCGCGCATCGGCGCGATCCATTCGGTGGTGTTCGGCGGATTCGGCGCCAAGGAACTCTGTGCGCGCATCGAGGATGGCAAGCCCAAGGTCGTGCTGTGCGCGTCCAGCGGCATCGAGGGCACCCGGGTCGTCCCGTACAAACCGCTGCTCGACGATGCGATCGCTCGATCGAACCACAAGCCGATCTGCTGCGTGGTGCTGCAGCGGCCACAGCACCGTTGTGCGCTCGAACCCCGTCGGGATCACGATTGGGAGGAGCTGTTGGCCGGTGCTCGCCCCGTCGATTGCGTACCGGTCGCCGCGACCGATCCGCTCTACATTCTCTACACCTCCGGGACGACCGGGCAGCCCAAGGGCATCGTGCGCGACAACGGCGGGCATGCGGTCGCGCTGAAGTGGTCCATGGAGCACGTGTTCGACGCGAGACCCGGTGAGGTCTTCTGGGCGGCGTCGGACTTCGGCTGGGTCGTCGGACACTCCTACATCACCTATGCGCCGTTGCTCGCCGGCTGTACGACGGTGATTCACGAGGGGAAGCCCGTGGGGACGCCCGATCCCGGCAATTTCTGGCGAGTGATCGCGGAACACGGGGTCAAGGTGATGTTCACCGCGCCGACCGCGTTCCGTGCGATCAAGCGCGAGGATCCGGAGGGCCGCTACTATCGCCAGCACGACGTCTCCTGCCTGCGCTACCTGTTCCTCGCGGGAGAGCGCCTCGATCCGGACACCTATCACTGGGCGGCGCAGCTGCTCGACCGTCCGGTGGTCGACCATTGGTGGCAAACCGAGACGGGCTGGCCGGTCGCCAGCAATTGCATGGGCATCGAGCCGATGCCGTTCAAACCCGGATCGCCCACCAAACCGGTCCCGGGATTCGACGTCGCGATCCTCGACGAAGCCGGCAAACGGCTGCCGCCCAATCACGACGGCGCCGTCGCGATCCGCACGCCCCTGCCGCCCGGCGCGCTCGCGACGTTGTGGAACGACGACGCGCGCTATCGCGCCGTGTACCTCGACCGCTACCCGGGGTACTACCTCACCGGCGACGGCGGCTACATCGACGAGGACGGCTACCTGTTCATCATGGGTCGGATCGACGACATCATCATCGTGGCCGGACACAACCTCTCGACCGGCAGCATCGAGGAAGCCCTCGCGAGCCACGAGAACATCGCGGAATGCGCGGTCTTCGGCGTCAAGGACGCGCTGAAGACCCAACTCCCCGTCGCGATGGTCGTGCTCAAGGCCGGCGTCGAGCGGGACCCACAGACCATCGTCGCCGAATTGGTGCAACTGGTGCGCGAGATGGTCGGGCCGGTCGCCAATCTGAAGCACGTCGGGATCGTCAAACGGCTACCGAAGACGCGCTCCGGCAAGATGCTGCGCTCGACGATGCGCAAGATCGCCGACGGTGAACCCTTCGTGGTGCCGCCGACCATCGAGGATCCGACGACGCTCGACGAGATCAAGGCCGCGCTGCAGGCACTCGGCTACGCGCAGGAATCCGCTTCGCGTATCGGCGGGTGACGCCTCGCGCCGCGGTCGGTTCGCAAGGGGCGATCGCCGCGCGCTAGTGCCACAGGTTGCGGACGATCGCGAGGATGAGCGGGACCAGCACGAACGCGAGCAGTATGCCCAACAGCCAGCGCAGGAGGCCGCCGCCGGCGCGTGGAACCGCTTGGCTGGCATCGCCATGGTCGCGTTCGCGGCGTGCATCCTCGACCTGCGTATAGCTGAGCCCCGTCCCCGGCAACCCGACGGTCTCGCGTACCTTGCCGTGGCCGATCGTGACGTGCGCGCCACGCCGTCCGATCGAGGTGCTGACGCCCGACTTGCTGAGGTTCAGGCGGATGCCGGGTAGGACCTTGATCGTGCGGCGGAATCGGAATCCCATGCGCAGAGCGTAATCGCTCGCGGATGCGCCCACAATGTCCCTCCACGCCGCCGAAATCCCTGGCCCGGGGCGGCCCGGACTCGATGGTGGTCGGGATCACATGGGTCGCGCCCGGGCGCCGCTGCGTCGACGCCTTCGGCACCGATCGACGGCAGTGATCAGTCGGGACTTGCGCCCGGGGTCTTCGCACGGACGAGATGATCGGCGTAGCGCGCGCGGAGTTCTGATTTCAGGAGCTTTCCGGTCGCACCGTGCGGCAACTCATCGACGAAGATCACGTCGTCGGGAACGGCCCAGCGAGCGACCTTGCCCGCGTAGAAGTCGAGCAACTCTTCGCGGGTCACGGTCGCGCCGGGCTTGAGCGCGACGATCAGGACGGGACGCTCGTCCCATTTCGGATGCTTCGCGGCGATCGCCGCCGCCTCGGCAATGGCCGGATGCCCCATCGCGATGTTCTCGAGATCGATCGAGCTGATCCATTCGCCGCCCGATTTGATCAAGTCCTTGCTGCGGTCGGTCAGGAGCACGAAACCATTGGCATCGAATACGCCGACGTCACCGGTCGGGAACCAACCGTCCGGCGTGGTGCCCGGCGGCGTCTTGTAATAGCCCGTGGCAACCCAATGACCACGCAGTTCGATGTCACCGGACGTCTCGCCATCCCAGGGTACCTCCGTCGAACCGCGGGTCGCGCGCAGATCGACGCCGAACAGTACGCGTCCCTGGCTGAGCCGCTGGCGGCGCGCCGTCGCGGGATCCACGCCCGACACGGGATTGGACAAGGTCGCCACCGGGCTGCTCTCGGTCATGCCCCATGCGTGGATGATGTTCACGCCGAGCGCCTCGTAGGCGTCGAACATCGATTCGGGACACGCCGAGCCACCGACGGCCATGCGCTGCAGCGTCGAGAATCGCGCGCCGATCTTGCGGACATGGGCAAGCACGCCGAGCCAGACCGACGGGACGCCGCTGGCGAAGGTCACGCGTTCGTCCTCGATCAACCGGTAGAGGCTCTCGCCGTCCAAGAACCGGCCCGGCATGACGAGCGAGGTGCCGGCAATCGTTGCCGCGTAGGGGAGCGACCACGCGTTGACGTGAAACATCGGCACGGCCGGCATCAACCGGTCCACCGCGCGCAGGCCGCAGGCGTCGGCCGCGTTCATCGCCATGGCCTTCAGCGTCGTCGACCGGTGCGTGTAGAGCACGCCCTTCGGCCGGCCGGTGGTCCCGGAGGTATAGCAGAGCGCACTGGCGCTGCGCTCGTCGAAGCGCGGCCAGCCATAATCGCCGTCTTCCGCCTCGAGCAACGCCTCATAGGCGACGACGTCGATGCCGCTCGGCAGATCGACCTGCGGTAGGGCATGCGCGGCGCAGAGGAACACCACCGTGCGCAGCAGCCCGGCGGGGAGCCTACCGACGACGTCCGCGACCAATGGCGCGAAATCGACCTCGGCGAACAGCACGTGATCCTCGGCATGGCCGATGATGTAGGCGATATCGCCCGGTGCGAGACGCGGGTTGACCGTGTTCACCACCGCTGCCGATCCCGAGATCGCGAAGTACAACTCCACGTGCCGGTGGGTGTTCCACGCGAGCGTCGCGACCCGGTCGCCCGGCTTCACACCCAGCCGCGTGAGTGCTTGTGCGAGCTTGCGGGCGCGCAATTCGGTATCGCGATAGGTCTGGCGATGGATCCCCTCGGCAAGGTGCGAGACGATCTCGGCACGCGCGTGATGCCGCGCCGCGTGGACGATGAAGTCCGAGATCATCAGCTGTTCGTATTGCATCAGCCCGAGCACGGACACCTCCCCTCTACGCGGCGTAGGACTGTGGAGTCGTCCGCCATCCTCCCGCGGGTACGTGGACCCCGATCGCTCGGGTCGAGATCGCTCGCTCCGGATCCTTACGCCGGACAGGCCAACCCGCGGCGGATCGGTCTCATGGCGCGAACATGCTCCGCGGCCCGGAAAATCGTCAAGCGGGATTCCATTCCCTGTCGGTTGAGTTCCGTTTGCCGATATGGGTTAATGAGAATCATAAGCAACTATAATGTTCTTGGACGGCTCCGGGGAGGAGCCTGGCATGGTTTTCAACTCGCTCACCTTCCTGGTGTTCTTCGCGCTCGTGCTCACGTTGCACGCGATGCCGTTCAGCTGGCGCACTCGCAAGATCAACCTGCTGATCGCCAGCTACCTGTTCTACATGGCGTGGAATCCGCCCTTCGTGATCCTGCTGTGGATCTCGACGGTCGTGGACTGGTTCGCCGCGCAAAAACTGGTGCACGCCGAGCGCAAGCAGGTGCGACGCGCGTGGATGCTGCTGTCGGTGGTAGCCAACCTCGGCATGCTCGGCTACTTCAAGTACGGCCACTTC
>JAJYFF010000072.1 GCA_021785405.1 Pseudomonadota bacterium
GATCCGGATGCGGCGCTCGCGCGCTTCGCGACGAGCCTCGAGCCCTGGTTCAGCGAGCGTCGCCGCGCCGCGATCTTGAGCTGCGTGAGCGAACGTGAGACGTTCGTCGCGATGCCCGTCCACGCCTTCGTCGCGCAGCTCGTGCGCAATGACTGATCCCGCGAACCGCGCCGAGGAGCGAGCGGCGCTCGCGGACGGCGCGCGGGCGCTCGACGTGCCCTTGAACGCGGCGCAGATCGAGACCTTGCTCGCGCTGCTCGACGAACTCGAGCGGGCGAACGCCGCGTTCAATCTGACCGCGATCCGTGATCGGCCCGGCATGCTGCGCAAGCACCTGCTCGACAGCCTGAGCGTCTGGCCGTTCCTGCGCGGCGAACGGGTCGCGGACGTCGGCACCGGCGCCGGCTTCCCGGGCTTGCCGCTCGCGATCGCGAGTCCCGAGCGGCGGTTCACGCTGATCGAGGCGACCGGCAAGAAGGCGCGTTACGTCGCGGCGACGGTCGAACGCCTGGGGCTCGCGAACGTCGAGGTCGTGAATCGGCGCGCCGAGGCCTACCGGCCGGACCGGCCGTTCGACGTCGTCGTCGCCCGCGCGGTCGCCGCGGTCGCCGATCTGATCGCCTATGCGGGCCATCTGTGCGCCCCGGGCGGGCGGATCCTCGCGATGAAGGGCAAGCGCCCGGACCGGGAGATCGTCGCGCTGCCGTCGGGTTTCCGGGTCCTCGGCGTGCATCGTCTGCGGGTGCCGGGACTGGACGAGGAGCGGCATCTTGTGGAAATCTGTCAGGCCCGGTCGAGTTCGAGCGCAGCATGAAGCGGGTCATTGCGATCGCAAACCAGAAAGGCGGCGTCGGCAAGACCACGACCGCGGTCAATCTCGCCGCTTCGCTCGCCGCGACCAAGCGCCGCGTGCTGCTGATCGATCTCGATCCGCAGGGCAACGCGACGATGGGCTGCGGGATCGACAAGCACTCGCTCGCGCGCACCAGCTGCGACGTGTTGCTCGGCGATTGCGCCGCGGTCGAGGCGCTGCTCGCGATCGAGAACGGCGGCTTCATGCTGCTGCCGGCCAACCAGGATCTCACCGCGGCCGAGGTGCGGCTGCTGACCACGATCGCCGGCCGGGAGTTCAAGCTGCGCCATGCGCTGAAGCCGATCCGCGACGATTTCGACGTGATCCTGATCGATTGCCCGCCGAGCCTGAACATGCTGACCTTGAACGCGCTGGTCGCCGCCGAATCGGTGATGGTGCCGATGCAATGCGAGTACTACGCGCTCGAGGGGCTGAGCGCGTTGATGCAGACGATCGAGCAGATTCGGGGGAGCATCAACCCGGAGCTCGAGATCGAAGGCTTGCTGCGGACGATGTACGACCCGCGCAACAATCTCGCGACCGAGGTCTCCGCGCAGCTGATCGAACACTTCGGCGAGAAGGTGTTCCGGACGATGATCCCGCGCAACGTGCGGCTCGCGGAAGCGCCGAGCTTCGGCAAGCCGGCGTTGTTGCACGACAAGGAGTCGCGCGGCGCGCTCGCGTACCTGGCGCTCGCCGGCGAGATGATCCGGCGCGGCGAAGGGTCGCCCGGACCCGTATAATCGCGCCGACTCGGCAAGCGAACACCGCAGGATCGATACACGATGGTCGGGAAAAAACCGTCTCTGGGCCGCGGCCTCGCGGAGCTGAGCCCGCTGCTCGCGAAGCGCGCGCCGACCGGCACCGATGCGGCGACCGCGCCGCCGCCCGGCGACCGCCTGGCGAAGCTGCCGCTGCACCTGTTGCAACGGGGCAAGTACCAGCCGCGCACCGACCTGCGCGACGACACGCTCGCGGAACTCGCCGAATCGATCAAGGCGCAAGGGGTGGTGCAACCGATCGTCGTGCGGCCCCTGCCGCGCACCAGCGAGACCGAGGTGCTGCGCTACGAGATCATCGCCGGCGAGCGTCGCTGGCGGGCCGCGCAGCTCGCCGGCCTCGACACGGTGCCGGCGGTCGTGCGCGACGTGCCCGACGAAGCCGCGGTCGCGATGGCGTTGATCGAGAACATCCAGCGCGAGGATCTGAACCCGCTGGAAGAGGCACGCGCGTTCGCGCGGCTGATCGAGGAGTTCGGGCTGACCCACCAGCAGGTCGCCGACGCGGTCGGGCGCTCGCGGGCGGCGGTGTCGAACCTGCTACGGCTGATCGATCTCGCCGAGGAGGTCAAGCGCCTGGTCGAGGAGCGCCAGCTCGAGATGGGGCATGCGCGCGCATTGCTCGCGCTCGCCTCCCATCGCCAGCAAGCCGAGATCGCCGCGTTCGTCGCGAAGAAGGCCCTGTCGGTCCGCGAGACCGAGGCGCTGGTGCGACGGCTGAGCGCGCCGCCGGCCGACGATCGCGAGCCGGCGACGCCGCCGCGCGATCCGGACATCCAGCGGCTCGAGCGCGAGCTCGCGGACAAGCTCGGCGCGAAGGTCGTGTTCCAGCACCACGCGAGCGGCAAGGGCAAATTGGTCGTGAACTACCACAGCCTCGACGAGCTCGAGGGGATCCTCGCGCACATCCAGTGACGGCCGGCCGCCCATCGGACCGCCGATCCCGGGGGTGGCAACCGCGAGCGGGCGCCGGGCGACTGGGTGGCGCAGTGCAGCATTCGGCGGATCGGCGCCCGTGCCGGGCCGCTTCCCGGGTGCGCGTGGCGATGAGCGCGGTCCGGCGGCCGAGATCAGCCGAAAATCACTTTCGGTTTCAACGTATTGTGAGGGGCGGGGCGCGTCTCTATAATGCGCCGGCTTTTTTAGCCAGCATCGGCGAGCCCCCTATGTTCTCGACGCGCGGCTGCCGGGTGCTGCTGGCGCCTCGGACCCCCTCGCGATGAACGGCATCGCGGGTCACGGACGCAGGCTCGTGATGCGCGTCGTGCTGCTGCAGATCGGCAGCGCGGGCTTGATCGCGGCGGCGTGCCTCGGCTTCTGGGGATCGGCGGCAGCGGGTGCGGCGTTCGCCGGCGGATCGATCGCGGCGATCGGTAGCGCGTTGTTCGGTTGGCGTATGTTCATGCCGGGCGTCGCGGCGGCGCCGGTATTGCGGCGTGCGATGTACGCGGGCGAGGCCTTGAAATGGACCTGGACGGTGTTCGCGCTGTGGTTGGCGCTCGGGCGCTGGCGGCTCGCGCCGCTGCCCTTGCTGCTGGGGCTGATCGTCGCGCAATTCGGGTATTGGTTCGGACTGGTCGGGATGAAACGAGGGTGAACGAATGACGGGGACCGCGGGTGATACCAGCGGCGGGATGACCGAGTACATCCAGCACCACCTCACCTATTTGACGGTGCAGTTGCGTCCCGGGGCGTTCTGGACGCTGCACCTCGACACCGTGTTCTTCAGCCTGCTGTTCTCGGTCGGCTTCCTCGGGCTGTTCATCCGCGCGGCGCATCGCGCGACGCCCGGCGTCCCGGGCAAGTTCCAGTGCGCCGTCGAGATGCTGATCGAATTCGTCGACCAGATCGTCAAGGAGACCTTCGGGGGCAAGAGCCGGCTCGTCGCGCCGCTCGCGATCTCGGTGTTCGTGCTGGTGTTCCTGATGAATTTCATGGACTTGCTGCCGGTGGACGCGCTGCCGACGGTCGCGCGCGACCTCGGGGTCGGGCACCTGCGCACGGTCGCGACCGCGGACATCAACACGACGCTCGGGATGGCGCTGTGCGTATTCCTGCTGATCCAGTGGGTCGGCATCAGCGAGAAGGGTCTCGTGACGTTCTTCCGCGAGTGGTTCACGGCGCCGTTCCACGCGCACGGCACGGTCGCGCAGATCCTGCTCGCCCCGGCGAACCTGCTGCTGCGGATCATCGAGGAAGCCGTGCGGCCGCTGTCCTTGAGCCTGCGACTGTTCGGCAACATGTACGCCGGCGAACTGATCTTCGTGCTGATCGCGGTGCTCACGCTCGATGCGTCGCTGTCGCACCTGTCGACCTACCTGTTCGGGCCGATCCAGCTCGTCGCGGATTTCATCTGGACCTTGTTCCACATCCTGATCATCACGCTGCAAGCGTTCATCTTCGGGATGCTGTCGGTCGTGTACCTGAGCATGGCCGCGGAACGCCATTGAGGATCGTCCTTCGTTTCACCTTCGTTATCTGATCTGACCCTGGAGAGACTTCGATGCAGAACGTAGTTCAAATCGCCCAAGTGATGAGCGCGACCGCGGTCGCGGTGGGCTTGTTGATCGGGCTCGGCGCGCTCGGCACCGCGATCGGCTTCTCGCTGCTCGGCGGCAAGTTCCTCGAGAGCTCGGCCCGCCAGCCGGAACTCACCCCGATGCTGCAGACCAAGATGTTCATCGTCGCCGGCTTGCTCGACGCGGTGCCGATCATCGGCGTCGCGATCGCGCTGCTCCTGATCTTCGCGAACCCGTTCCTCGCGAAGTTCGGCGTCTGATCCGCACGACGCGCGGCGCCCTCGGGCGGCTCGGGTCTCTTGCTTAGGAGCTTCAGCGGATGGATATAGCAATCACTCTCGTCGTCCAGGGGATCGCGTTCTTCCTGGTCGTCTGGCTCGTGATGCACTTCGGTTGGCCGGCGTTCATGCAGGCGCTCGAGGCGCGGCAGCGCAAGATCGCGGAAGGTCTCGCCGCGGCGAACAAGGGCCAGAAGGACCTCGACGAAGCCAAGATCAAGGCGCAGGAGATCGTCCGCGAGGCGCGCGAGAAGGCGGCGCAGATCGTCGAACAGGCGAACAAGCGGGCCAACGAGATCGTCGAGGAAGCGAAGCTGGCGGCGACCGCCGAAGGCCGGCGCCTCGTCGCGCACGCGCAGGAAGAGATCGCGATGGAAGCGAGCCGCGCCCGCGAGGCCTTGCGCCGCCAGGTCGCGGATCTCGCGGTGCGCGGCGCGTCGCGCCTGCTGGAACGCGAGATCGACCCGAAGACGCACGCGGAACTGCTCGGCAAGCTCGAGCTGGAGATCGCGAATGGCTGAGGCGGCGACCATCGCCCGACCGTACGCGAAAGCCGCCTTCGAGGCGGCGCGCGAGCACGCCGAGTTCGACGCCTGGTCCGAGGCGCTCGCGAAGGCGGCCGGCCTCGCGGCGGATCCGCGCGTCGCGACCGCGTTCACGAGCCCGAAGCTCGGCGTCGCGGACTTCGTGCGGTTCTTCGACGGACTCACGGCGCAGGGTTGCGCCGACCGCTGGCGCAACTTCGTGCGCGTCCTCGCAGAGAACAAGCGCCTCGCGGCGTTCCCGCAGATCGCCTCGCAGTTCGACGAGCTGCGCGAGACCTACGAGAACGAGATCTCGGTCGAGATCACCGCGGCGGTGCCGGTCGACGCCCCGCAGACCGAGCAGCTGCGGCGGGCGCTCGAGCAGCGCCTGAAGCGGCGCGTGCGGATCGGAACCTCGGTCGACGCACGAATTCTCGGGGGCGCGGTGATCCGCGCGGGCGACCTCGTGATCGATGGCTCGCTGACCGGACGCCTGAAGCGCCTGGCGTCCGAACTGGCTAGTTGAAATCTAAGGTAAGCGAAACATGTCCATCAAGGCATCGGAAATCAGCGACCTGATCAAGGCCCGCATCGATCAGTTCCAGTCGACCGCCGAAGCGAGCAACGTCGGCACCGTGGTCAGCGTCACCGACGGCATCGTGCGCATCCACGGCCTTGCGGATGCGCGGTACGGCGAGATGCTCGCGTTCGGCAACGGCGTGTTCGGGCTCGCGCTGAACCTCGAGCAGGACTCGGTCGGCGCGGTCGTGCTCGGCGACTACAAGGGCATCGGCGAAGGCGACTCCGCGCAGACGACCGGGCGCATCCTCGAGACCCCGGTGGGTCCGGAGCTCCTCGGGCGCGTCGTCGACGCGCTCGGCAATCCGATCGACGGCAAGGGTCCGATCAACGCGGCCGCGAAGGCGCCGCTCGAGCGCGTCGCGCCGGGCGTCATCTACCGCAAGAGCGTGAGCCAGCCCGTGCAGACGGGACTGAAGGCGATCGACTCGATGGTGCCGATCGGCCGCGGCCAGCGCGAGCTGATCATCGGCGACCGCCAGACCGGCAAGACCGCGGTCGCGGTCGACACGATCATCAACCAGAAGAGCACCGGCGTGAAGTGCATCTACGTCGCGATCGGCCAGAAGCAGAGCTCGATCGCGAACGTCGTGCGCAAGCTCGAGGAGCACGGCGCGCTCGACCACACGATCGTGGTCGCCGCGTCCGCGTCGACGCCGGCCGCGATGCAGTACCTCGCGCCCTATGCCGGCTGCGCGATGGGCGAGTACTTCATGGACCGCGGCGAGGACGCGCTGATCGTCTACGACGATCTGTCGAAGCAGGCGGTCGCGTATCGCCAGATCTCGCTGCTGCTGCGCCGGCCGCCCGGCCGCGAGGCCTACCCCGGCGACGTGTTCTATCTGCACTCGCGGCTGCTCGAGCGGTCCGCGCGCGTGAACGAGGAGTACGTCGAGAAGGCGACCGGCGGCCGCGTGAAGGGCAAGACCGGCTCGCTCACCGGCCTGCCGATCATCGAGACCCAGGCGGGCGACGTGACCGCATTCGTGCCGACCAACGTGATCTCGATCACCGACGGCCAGATCTTCCTCGAGACCGACCTGTTCAACGCCGGCATCCGGCCCGCGATCAACGCCGGCATCTCGGTGTCGCGCGTCGGCGGCGCCGCGCAGACCAACATCATCAAGAAGCTCGGCGGCGGCGTGCGCCTCGCGCTCGCGCAATACCGCGAGCTCGCGGCGTTCTCCCAGTTCGCGTCCGACCTCGACGAGGCGACCCGCCGGCAGCTCGAGCGCGGCCAGCGCGTGACCGAGCTCATGAAACAGAAACAGTACGCGCCGATGTCGGTCGCGGAGATGGCGCTGTCGCTGTACGCGGCGAACAACGGCTTCTTCGACAAGGTCGACCGCCGCAAGGTCGTCGACGCCGAGGCCGCGTTGCAGTCCTTCGCGCGCACGAACTACGGTGCGCTGCTGAAGAGCATCAACGACAAGCCGGACCTCAGCAAGGACGTCGAGGCCGGACTCAAGAAGCTCTGCGAAGAATTCTTCGCGACCGTCTGACATGGCCGTCGCGAAGGAAATCCGCAGCAAGATCTCGAGTGTCAAGAACACTCAGAAGATCACCAAGGCGATGGAGATGGTCGCCGCGAGCAAGATGCGTCGCGCGCAGGACCGGATGCGCGCCGCGCGCCCGTACGCGGAGAAGATCCGCGCGGCGATCGGCCACCTGCGCTTCGCGAACCCCGACTTCAAGCATCCGTTCCTGATCGAGCGGCCGGTCAAGACGCTCGGGATCATCGTGATCAGCACCGATCGCGGCCTGTGCGGCTCGTTGAACATCAACCTGTTGAAGGCGACCCTGATCGCGGTCCGCGAGGCCGAGGCGCGCGGCGAGCGGGTGCAGATCTGCGCGATCGGCACGAAGGCGCTGCAGCTGTTCAAGCGCCTGAAGTACCCGATCGCCGCCTCGGCGACCCATCTCGGCGACCGGCCGCAGACGCCGCAGCTGATCGGCACCGTGAAGGTGATGCTCGACGCGTACCGCTCGGGCGAGATCGACCGGCTCGTGCTGGTGCACAACGTGTTCCTGAACAGCATGAGCCAGCGCGCGGAAGTCGCGCAGCTGCTGCCCGTCGAGCCGACCGGGGCCGGCGAACTGCAGGAGCGGTGGGACTACATCTACGAGCCGAGCGCGGCGGAGATCCTCGACGGGATCCTGATGCGCTACGTCGAATCCCAGGTCTACCGAGGCGCGGTCGAGAACGTCGCCTGCGAGATGGCCGCGCGGATGGTCGCGATGAAAAGCGCATCCGACAACGCCGGCAAGCTGATCGAAGAACTGCAACTCGTCTACAACAAGGCCCGCCAAGCGGCGATCACCAAGGAACTCTCCGAGATCGTCGGCGGGGCCGCAGCCGTCTAGAGGATTTCAAGCATGTCGAGCGGAAGAATCGTGCAGATCATCGGAGCGGTCGTCGACGTGGAGTTCCCGCGCGACCAGATCCCCAAGGTGTATCACGCACTGAAGATCGACGAGGCGGGTCTGACGCTGGAAGTCCAGCAGCAGCTCGGCGACGGGGTCGTGCGCACGATCGCGATGGGGCCCTCCGAGGGTCTGCGGCGCGGTCTCGCGGTCACCGACACCGGCGAGCCGATCATGGTGCCGGTCGGCACCGGCGTGCTCGGCCGCATCATGGACGTGCTCGGCACGCCGCAAGACGAGGCGGGGCCGATCGCGACGCGGGATCGGCTGCCGATCCATCGACCGGCGCCGGCCTACGACGAGCAGACCGGCGGGCAGGAGCTGCTGGTCACCGGGATCAAGGTCATCGATTTGCTGATCCCGTTCGCGAAGGGCGGCAAGGTCGGCTTGTTCGGCGGCGCCGGCGTCGGCAAGACCGTGAACATGCTCGAGCTCATCAACAACATCGCGAAGCAGCACTCGGGCCTCTCGGTGTTCGCCGGCGTCGGCGAGCGCACCCGCGAGGGCAACGACTTCTACCACGAGATGAAGGAGTCGGGCGTTCTCGACAAGGTGGCGATGGTCTACGGGCAGATGAACGAGCCGCCCGGCAACCGCCTGCGCGTCGCGCTGACCGGCTTGACGATGGCGGAGTATTTCCGCGACGAGAAACAGGCGAACGGCAAGGGCCGCGACGTGCTGATGTTCATCGACAACATCTACCGTTACACGCTCGCCGGAACCGAGGTGTCGGCGCTCCTCGGCCGCATGCCCTCGGCGGTCGGCTACCAACCGACCCTGGCCGAGGAAATGGGCGTCCTGCAAGAGCGCATCACCTCGACGAAGACGGGCTCGATCACCTCGGTGCAGGCCGTCTACGTGCCGGCGGACGACTTGACGGACCCGTCCCCGGCGACGACGTTCGCGCACCTCGACGCGACCGTGGTGCTGTCGCGGCAGATCGCCGCGCTCGGCATCTACCCGGCGGTCGATCCGCTGGACTCGACGAGCCGGCAGCTCGATCCGCTGGTCGTCGGCGAGGAGCACTACCACACCGCGCGCGGCGTGCAGTCGATCCTGCAACGCTACAAGGAGCTGCAGGACATCATCGCGATCCTCGGCATGGACGAGTTGTCGGAGGAGGACAAGCAGCTCGTCTACCGCGCGCGCAAGATCCAGCGATTCCTGTCGCAACCGTTCAACGTCGCGAAGGTGTTCACCGGCCAGGACGGCAAGATCGTCCCGTTGAAGGACACGATTCGCGGCTTCAAGGCGATCATCGACGGCGAGTACGATCACCTGCCCGAGCAGGCGTTCTACATGGTCGGTACGATCGAGGAAGCGGTCGAGAAAGCGAAGACGCTGCAATGACCGTGAGGAGCTGAACCCGTGGCGAACACCATCCACGTCGACATCGTCAGCGCCGAGGGCCAGATCTATGCCGGCGACGCGAGCATGGTGTTCGCACCGGCCGTCGAGGGCGAGATCGGCATCGCGCCGCGGCATGCGCCGCTGCTCACCAACCTGAAGCCGGGCGAAGTCCGCGTGCAGGCGCCGGGCGAGGCGGAGGAGCTGTCGTTCTTCATCGGCGGCGGCGCGCTCGAAGTCCAGCCGCACCAGGTCACGGTGCTCGCCGACACCGCGGTCCGCGCGCACGATCTCGACGAGGCGGCGGCGCTCGAAGCGCGTCGCCGGGCGCAGGACGCGATGCAGGAACGCACCGACAAGATCGAGCTCGCCGAGGCGCAAGCCGAGCTCGTGCGCGCCGCGGCCCAGCTGCGCGCGATCGAGCGACTGCGCAAGAAGCGCTGAGGGCGCCGCGTCGCCGCGGTGCATGACGATGCCACTCTCGGTCGTGATCCTCGCCGCGGGGCAAGGCCGGCGGATGAACTCCGACCTGCCGAAGGTGCTGCAGCCGCTCGCCGGCGCACCGCTCCTGCGCCACGTCGTCGACACCGCCCGCGCGCTCGCGCCGGCGGCGATCCACGTGGTGCACGGGCATGGCGGTGAACGCGTGCGCGCGGCGTTGCCTGATCCCGATCTCGACTGGGTGTTGCAGGCCGAGCAGCTCGGCACCGGCCACGCGGTGCGCCAGGCGCTGCCCCGGATCCCCGCGACGTCCTGCGTGCTCGTGCTCTACGGCGACGTGCCGCTGATCAGCGCGGCGACGCTGCGACGGCTGGTCGCGCCCGCCGCGACCGGCGCGCTCGCGCTGCTCACCGCCGAGGTCGCCGAGCCGCAGGGGTACGGCCGGATCGTCCGCGATTCGCACGGCCGGATCCTCCGCATCGTCGAGGAACGCGACGCCGACGCCGATCAGCGCGCGATCCGGGAAGTGAACACCGGACTGCTCGCGGCGCCGGCGGCGCTCCTGCGCGGCTGGCTCGACGGGATCCGCGCCGACAATGCGCAGCGCGAGTACTATCTCACCGACGTCGTCGGCCTCGCGGTGCAGGCCGGCGCACCGGTGGAGGCGATCCTCGCACCGTCGACGATCGAGGTCATGGGCGTGAACGACAAGTGCCAGCTCGCCGAGGCCGAGGCCGCGCTGCGACAGCGCCGCGCCCGCGCGTTGATGGAGGCCGGCGCGACGCTCGCGGATCCGGCGCGCATCGACATCCGCGGCGAGGTCCGCGTCGGTCGCGACGTCTTTCTCGACGTGAACGTCGTGCTCGAAGGCCGCGTGGTCCTCGGCGATCGCGTGCGCATCGGCCCGAACTGCTGCTTGCGCGACGTCACGATCGACGCCGATACCCAGGTGCACGCGAATTCGGTGCTCGAGGAGGCGAGCGTCGGCGAGGATTGCCGGATCGGCCCGTTCGCGCGCTTGCGCCCCGGCGCGCGGCTGCATGCGCGCGTGCACGTCGGCAACTTCGTCGAGGTGAAGAACACCGAGCTCGGCGCGGGCAGCAAGGCGAATCACCTGACCTACCTCGGCGACGCGACGGTCGGCCGCGACGTGAACGTCGGCGCCGGCACGATCACCTGCAACTACGACGGCCAGAACAAGTGGCCGACGGTGATCGGCGACGCGGCGTTCATCGGCTCGGGCGCGATGCTCGTCGCACCGGTGCGCATCGGCGCGGGCGCGACGATCGGCGCGGGCTCGACGATCACCGTGAGCGTGCCGGCCGGCCAGCTCGCGCTCACCCGCGCGAAGCAGGTCACGGTCGAGGGTTGGGAGCGACCCGGCCAGGCGACGCCGGACGCGAAGACCGCGCGAATCGCCGAGGCGCTCGGACCCGACCGCGAACCGCCGAAGAAGTAGCCGCGGGCGAGCTCGGCGACGCCGGACGCGAAGGCCGCGCCTTCACC
>JAJYFF010000017.1 GCA_021785405.1 Pseudomonadota bacterium
GAGGGCAACGTCGGACCCGCGGTCGATCCGGCGACGACGACGCGCGCGGTCGAGTTCAACGACGTCGGGCAGCTCGCGGCCGCGCTCGCGGACGACGCGGTCGCGTGCGTGGTCGCGGAGCCGGCGTTGACCAACATGGGCATCGTGCTGCCCGAACCCGGCTACCACGAGGCGCTGCGTTCGCTGACGCGCCGCCACGGCACGTTGCTGATCATCGACGAGACGCACACGTTCTCGGCCGGGTACGGGGGTTGCACCCGCGCGTGGGGGCTCGAACCGGATCTCCTGACGATCGGCAAGTCGATCGGCGGCGGCGTGCCCTGTGGCGCGCTCGGGATGAGCGCCGAGGTCGGGCGCCGGATCGCCGCGCAGGAGGGCGTCGACTACGAGGACACCGGCGGCGTCGGCGGGACGCTCGCGGGCAACGCGCTGTCGGCGGCGGCGATGCGCGCGACGCTCGAGGGGGTGCTGACCGAGGCGGCGTTCGAGCGGATGATCGCGCTCGCCGGCGAATTGCGCGCATCGATCGCGCGCACGATCGAGTCGCGCGGGCTGCCGTGGAACGTCGTGCAGCTCGGCTGCCGCGTCGAATACGGCTTCCGGCCGACGCCGGCGCGCAACGGCACGACCTCGAAGGCGGCCGCGGACCGGGATCTCGAGGCGTACCTGCACCTCTATCTGTTGAATCGCGGCGTGCTGATCACCCCGTTCCACAACATGGTGTTGATGTCCCCGTCGACGACGGCCGAGGACGTCGCAACCCACGATCGCGGCTTCGCGGCGGCGATCGACGAGCTGCTCGGGGCGGACTGAGCCGGGGCGCCGTCGCAGACCTCGCGGGACGAACGGACGATGCAGCCACTCAAGCGCACGCTGAAATTCTGGGACCTGGTCCTCTACGGACTCGCGTACATCGCGCCGATCACGCCGTTCTCGACGCTCGGGTTCGTCTGGGACGCCTCGAAGGGGCTGATCGCGCTCGCCTACGTGCTCGGTGGCGTCTGCATGTTCTTCACCGCGAAGAGCTACGCGGTGATGAGCGAGACGACGCCGTCGGCAGGCTCGGTGTACGGGTTCGCGCGCCAGGCGATCGGGGCGTTTCCCGGATTCGTCGCCGGCTGGATGATCCTGCTGGATTATCTGCTGATCCCGGCGTTCGTGTTCGTGCTGATCGCGGTCGCGCTCGGCACGCTGGTGCCGTCGGTCGACCGCTCCGTCTGGATCGTGTTGATGGTCGCGTTCACCCTCGGGATCAACTGGTTCGGCGTGTCCGTGACGACGCGGGCGAATTTCGTCGCGGTCGCGATCCAGACGCTGGTCACGGTCGGCTTCGTCGTGCTGTGCGCGATCGCGCTCGCGCACGGCAAGGGCAACGGGGCGCTTACCTCGATGCCGTTCTGGAACCCCCGTTCCTTCGACGGCGGGGCGCTGCTGACCGCGACGTCGATCTGCGTGATGTCCTTCCTCGGTTTCGACGCGATCTCCACGCTGTCGGAAGAGGTCGTCGGCGACGATCCCGGCCTGATCGGCCGCGCGATCATCGGCGTGCTGGTGATCTCCGGCGGGTTCTTCGTGCTGGTCGCGTGGGTGCTCGGCAACTTGCTGCCGGGGATCGCGATCCATGATCCGGCGGCCGCGATCTACGAGCTCGCGGCCTGGGCGGTCGGGCCCTGGTCCTCGAGCGTGATCGCGTGGACCTACGTGATCGTGATCGGCCTGTCGAACGCGATCCCGATGCTGATCGGCGTCGCGCGCGTGCTCTACGCGATGGGCCGGGATCGGCAGCTGCCCGGGGGCCTCGCGCGGGTCCATTCCCGTTATCACACGCCGTACGTCGGCATGCTCACCGCCTCGGCGATCTCGTTGACCGTCGCGCTCGCGATGCGCAACCGCCTCGGCGACCTCGCGACGATCGTGAACTTCGGCGCACTGTGCGGATTCCTGATGCTGCACGTCTCGGTGCTGGCCGAGTTCGTCTGGCGGCGCCGCTCGCGCCGCTGGCTGGTGCACTGGGTCACGCCGCTGCTCGGGATCGCGGTCGTGCTGATGGTGCTCTCCGGGATGAGCCGGCTCGCGCTGATCGTCGGCTTCACGTGGCTCGCGGCCGGATGCCTCTGGGGGCTCGTGCTGCACACCCGCCAGCGCGCGAAGCTCGCGCTCGAACTGTGACGCCGCCGCGGCCGCACCGCCGTTGCCGTGAGGAGGATCCGCAACGATGACCGATGATCCGTGCTACCGCTCCGCGAGCGAATCGATCCGCTCGTTCCGTGCCGGCGAGAGTTCGCCGGTCGACCTGATGCGCGCCGTGCTCGAGCGGGCCGAACGCTGTGCGCCGACGCTGAACGCGACGACCGCGATCCACGCCGACGCCGCGCTCGCCGCCGCGCAGGCGGCCGAGGCGCGCTACCGCGCGGGGACCGCGCGGCCGCTCGAGGGCATCCCGGTCGCGATCAAGGAAGAGACCTCGGTCGCGGGCTGGCGCAAGACGATCGGCTCGTGCCTCTGGGACGAGGTGCCGACGGCGCACCATCCGATGGTCGACAAGCTGATCGCGGCCGGCGCGATCCCGCACCTGCAGACCACCGTGCCGGAGTTCTGCTTGATCGGCCAGACGCTGTCGCGCCGCTTCGGCGTCACGCGCAACCCGTGGAATCGGGCGATCACTCCGGGCGGCTCGAGCGGCGGCTCGGGCGCCGCGCTCGCGGCCGGGATGGCCCCGCTCGCCACCGGCAGCGACATGGCCGGCTCGATCCGGATCCCGGCGGCGATGTGCGGCGTGTACGGGTTCAAGCCGCCGTTCGGGCGCCTCGCGAGCGCGCCCGGCGAGGAGTTGTTCGCGTTCGCGGTCGAAGGGCCGATGGCGCGCACCGTCGAGGATCTGACGCTGATGCAGAACGCGATCGCCGGACCGCACCCAGCGACCTATTCGGGGATGCCGACCGTGCCGTTGCCGCTGGATCCGGCGCCGATCGCCGGCGTCCAGATCGGCTTGTCGTTCACGACCGGTCACACCGCGCTGTGCCCGGACACCCGCCGGAACCTCGAGCGGGCCTGCACCGCGCTCGAGGGCGCCGGCGCGATCATCGAGCCGGTCGATCTCGCCTGGGACGGCGGTGCGCTCGCCGACGCGCTGATCGAGGCGATCTTCGGGATCTTCCTCGACGAATACCTCTCGAAGCTTCCGGCCGAGCGGCTCGGCGAAGGGACCTCGTACCTGCGCTGGTTGATGGAGCGATTCTGCGGCAAGCGCAACTCGGTGACGAAGGCCGCGACGCTCGCGCTCGAACTGCACCAGGAGCTCGAGCGCAAGCTCTGGGGACGGGGCGTCGCGGCCTTGATCTGCCCGACGGTGTTCACCACCGACATCGCCGCCGATCTCGACCTCGCGCGCGTGCGGCAGGTGCCGATCGGCGGGACGCGGGTCGACAGCTACCTCGGCTGGGTCGGGACACCGCCGTTCAATCTGCTGAGCCGATACCCCGCGCTCGCCGCGCCGACCGGGCTCGCGGCGAACGGGGTGCCGACCAGCCTGCAGATCGTCGGTCCCGCGTTCGACGATGCCATCGTGTTCCGGATCGCGCACCAGTTCGCGCGCGTCTCGGACGGCGGCCTCTACCAACGCCACTTCCCGGCAGGCCGTGGGGTCGACGGCGGACGCGCCGAACGGTTATAACGGGTCCGGAGAGCCTGGGACAGGACGAAATTCGCAGTGGGGGAGTCGTGAAACACCAAGGGAATGAGACCGCGGCGATGGGCTCGGCGCGGCGCTACATGCGGTACGTCGCCGTGCTCGCGGCGCTCGCGGGCCTGATGTTCGGGCTGGACGTCGGCGTGATCTCGGGCGCCCAACAGTTCATCCAGCGGGACTTTGCGATCAACGATCGGATGATCGAGCACATCGTGAGCAGCATGATGGTCGGCGCGGCGATCGGCGCGGCGCTGGCCGCGTGGCTGTCGGTGCATTTCGGACGCAAGCGCTCGCTGCTGTGGAGCGCCTCGTTGTTCGTCGCCGGATCGCTCGGGAGCGCCGCCGCCGGATCGCCGGACATGCTGATCGGGGCGCGGCTCGTGCTCGGTGTCGCGATCGGGATCGCGGCCTTCACGGCGCCGTTGTATCTGGCGGAAATCGCGCCGGAGGACAAGCGCGGCGCGATGATCTCGACCTACCAGCTGATGATCACGATCGGGATCTTCCTCGCGTTCGCGTCGGACACGGTGTTCAGCTACTCGGGACGATGGCGCTGGATGCTCGGGATCATCGCCGTCCCCGGCGCGGCGTTCCTGCTCGGCGTGCTCGGCTTGCCGGAGAGCCCGCGCTGGCTCGTATTGCGCGGCCGTCACGGCGATGCCTGCGGTGTGCTGCGGCGATTGCGCGGCAACGAAGCCACTGCGCAGGCGGAGGTCGCGGAGATCGAGGAGCGGTTGCGGACCCCGCAGCAAGGCTGGCATCTGTTGCTCGGCAACCGGAACTTCCGCCGCTCGGTGGGCCTCGGGATCGCGCTGCAGGTGGTGCAACAGCTCACCGGCATCAACATCGTGATGTACTACGCGCCGCGGATCTTCGCCGACATGGGTTACGCGACCGGCGCGCAGATGCTGTTCACCGCGATCGTCGGGCTGACCAACGTGCTCGCGACGTTCATCGCGATCGGTTTCGTCGATCGCGTCGGGCGCAAGCCGATCCTCTACGCCGGCTTCGTCGTGATGGCGATCGGCCTCGCGGTGGTCGGCGCCTTGATGGCGGCCGGAATGGCGACGCACGCACAACGGCTGCTCGCGGTGGCGATGTTGCTGGTGTTCGTGATCGGCTTCGCGTTCTCGGCCGGGCCGCTGGTGTGGACCCTGTGCTCGGAGATCCAGCCGCTCAAGGGGCGGGACTTCGGCATCGGCGTCTCGACGGTCACCAACTGGCTCGGCACGGCCGCGGTCGGCGCGACTTTCCTGACGCTGCTCAACCACCTCGGCCACGCTCAGACCTTCTGGCTCTACGCCGCGTTCAACGCGTCGTTCCTGCTGGTCACCTGGGCGTTCGTCCCCGAGACCAAGGGCGTGAGCCTCGAGGCGATCGAACGCCGCCTGATGGACGGGCGCCCGCTACGCGAGATCGGGAGCTGACCGCGTGAACCGGTAGTGCGCGACCAGCCACTCCTGGCCGTGCGCGTAGCCGAAGAGTTCGGCGCAGGCCATCCAGAAGATCCGCCAGCGCTGGAACCACAGATCGGCGCGCTCGCCATACGCGCGGCGTAGCGCGGCGCGGACCGCCGCGGCGTTCGCATCCTGCCGCTCGAGCCACTGGTTCGCGGTGCGTTCGTAGTGGGTGCCGTCGAGGAGCCAGCGCCGCTCGAGGCGCAGCCGATCCTGAAAGTGCAACAGCGTGTCCGCGGCCGGCATCAGTCCGCCCGTGAAGAAATGCCGTCCCATCCAGTTGTCCTCGCCCGCGGTCTCGAACGGATAGCCAAGCGTCCGGTGCGCGAAGATGTGCACGAACAGCCGACCGCCCGGCCGCAGCCAGGTGCCGATCCGTTCCATCAGCGAGCCGTAGTTTCGCAGATGCTCGAACATCTCCACCGACACGCACCGATCGAAGGCCTCCGCGTCGAGCGCGAGCGAGTTCACGTCCGCGGTGATCACCCGCACGTTCGCGAGCCCACGCGTCCGGCACGCCGCCTCGATGTGCGCGCGCTGGCGATGCGAATTCGATACCGCGGTGATCCGGGCACGCGGGAAGCGCTCGGCCATCCACAGCGTGAGCGATCCCCAGCCGCAGCCGAGCTCGAGGATCGACTGGTCGTCCGCGAGCTCGGCGCGTTCCTCGACCATGCGCAGCATCGCCTCCTCCGCCTCGGCGAGCGTCTCGTCGCCGCGCGGGTACAGCGCGCAGGAGTACTTCAGACGAGGCCCGAGGCATTGCTCGAAGAAATCCGCGGGCAGCTCGTAGTGCTGCGCGTTCGCGGCGGCGGTGTGGATGGCGATCGGACTGCGCCGTAGCTCCTCGATCAGGCGCTCCGCGCGTGCGCTCTGCGCGGCGAGCCCGCCGCGCCGCTCCTCGGCGAGCCGTCGGGCGCAGAGTCGGCGGATGCCGTAGCGCAGCAGCGCGTCGGGCAGCACGCCGCGCTCGGCGAGTCCGAGCAGTCCGGGGGCTGGTCGGTCGGTCGAGAGTTCGGTGGTCACGGAATCGGTCGCGGCGGTGTTCAAGGCACGCTCCTTACTCATCTCGAATGCGTTTCGGAAACCAGGGGATCAGCATCGACGTGCGGCGCTGGTACTCGGCGTAGTCGGGGCGCGTGCGCAGCGCCTGCGTCTCGGTCCAGGGAATGCCGCTCAGGTAACGCAGGAACAGGAACATCGCGGCCGGCCCGAGCCAGGCGAGCGCCCACAGCGGCGAGCCGACCGCGAGCGCGACGTAGGCGAACCAGTGCAGCCACTCGAAGAAGTAATTCGGATGGCGCGAGTAGCGCCACAACCCCCGACGGCAGGTGAGCCCGCGATGCCGTGGATCGGCGCGAAACGCCGCGAGCTCGGCGTCGGCGCGGGCTTCGCCGAGCAGCGCGAGCAGACCGATACCCGCGCCGACCGCGAGCCAGCGCGCGTGCGTCGCGGGATTCGCGGCGACCGCGACGAACGGCACGGCGAACAACGCGACCACGAGCGCCTGCAGCTGAAAGAAGCCGAACCAACGCCGCGGATCGTCCCCCCAATGGGCGCGCAGTGCCCGGTAACGCCCGTCTTCGGCTTCGCCGCGCACGCGCACCCACAGGTGCCGCGCGAGACGGGCGCCCCACGCGCCCCCGAGCACGCCCAGCACCGTGCGGGTCGCCGGCGCCCCGGTGCCGAGGACCGCGAGCAGCACCGCGGCGGCGCCGAGGCCCGCGGCCCAGAGCACGTCGACGATCCCGGCGTTGCGGTGGCGGCGCTGCCACTCCCACGCGGCCGTCATCATCGCCGCCGCGGCGAGCCACACGGCGAGCACCGCGATCCAGGGGTTCATCGCGACGCGCCCTCGCCGCGCGTGCCGTCGATCCGCGGCTTCTCGAACAGCAGGTGGGCGACGCCGATCGAGCGTTCGCGAAAGCCGGCTTCGCAGTACGCGAGATAGAACTCCCACATCCGGATGAAGCGTTCGTCCTTGCCGAGCGCGCGTACCTCGGCGCGGTGGGCGTTGAACCGGTCGCGCCACGCCTCGAGGGTGCGCGCGTACGACTCGGCGAAGTCCTCGAGCGACTGGAGTCGCAACGAGCTCGCCTCGGTCTTCGCCGCGAGGATCGCGTTCACCGACGGGATGAAGCTGCCGGGAAACACGTAGCGCTTGATGTAATCGACCGAGCGCAGCGCGAGTTCATAGCGATGGTCCTCGATCGTGATCGCCTGCAGCAGCGCGAGGCCGCCCGGTTTCAGCAGCCGATCGATCATGCCGAAGTAGGTCCCGAGGAATTCGGCGCCGACCGCTTCGATCATCTCGATCGAGACCAACTTGTCGTACTCGCCGGTCAGGTCGCGGTAATCGTCGAGACGGACGTCGATCCGCGAGCCGAGACCGGCCGCGGTGACGCGCTCGAGCGCGACCGCGTGCTGCTCCCGCGAGATCGTCGTCGTGGTCACGCGGCAGCCGTAATGCCGGGCGGCGTGCAACGCGAATCCGCCCCAGCCGGTACCGATCTCGACCACGTGGTCGTCGGGGCGCAGCGCGAGCTTTCGGCACACCGCATCGAGCTTGCGCGTCGACGCGGTCTCCAGGTTGTCGTCGGGACCGTCCCACAGCGCCGAGGAGTACATCCGGTCGGCCGACAGGAAGGTCGCGAAGAAGTCGTTGCCGAGGTCGTAATGCGCGGCGATGTTGCGCCGGCTGCCGTCGCGCGAGTTGCGGCGGGTGCCGTTCCACGCGCGCAGCGCGGCGCCCCCGATCCGCGCGAGACCGCTCTCGAATCCGTCGAGCAGCTCGCGGTTGCGCAACATCAATCGTCCGAGCGCGACCAGCGCGCGGCCGGCGTCGGCGCCGGGCGCGGTGCAGCGCCAGAGTCCGTCGATGTACGCGCCGCCCGCGCCGACGCTG
This sequence comes from Pseudomonadota bacterium, assembly GCA_021785405.1. Taxonomy (GTDB): domain Bacteria; phylum Pseudomonadota; class Gammaproteobacteria; order Steroidobacterales; family Steroidobacteraceae; genus Bog-1198. The sequence continues at coordinate 8,051 of JAJYFF010000017.1, forward strand.
CCGTTCGCCGCGAGCGCGCGGTAGAACGCGGGATCCTGCACCTCGATCTCGACGACCGGGTCGTCACCGTGCGCGGCTTCGCCGAACTCCGCGACCCCGAGCGCGTCGCGCCAACGCAAGCGGCCGGAGCGCAGTCCCCGTAGCCGCGCCAGCAGCTGCCGCCGCAGCAGGCGGTCGAGCGTCCCGTAGGGGCTCTCCATCTCGTCGATCACGGTGCTCATCGGTCACCTCGTGGTTTGCGGGGGGTGGTCGTGGACGGGCGTGCGCTTCAGCCACAGTCGTAGCGCCTGCCAGTGGATCGCGCCGATCACCTGCAGGGTCATCAGCGGGTATCGCCACAGCACGCGCGCGAGCGCGGCGCCGCTCAGCGGCCGGCGGCGGAGGTCGAGCGAGGCGGCGAATTCGCGGGTCCCGGCGTTCAATACGGTCATGCGCACGCGCAGATCGTCGCCGGGCTCGGTGAAGCGCCAACGATAGTCCCTCTGCATCCCGATGAACGGCGAGACGTGGAAGGACTTCGGGAACGCCCAGGCCCAGAACCGGCCGTCGCGGTGCGCGGCGTCGAGCGCGAGCACGTACGCGTGGCGCTCCTGCCAGGGCGTGTTGGTGATCTCGGCGACGATCGCGCGCAGCGTGCGCCGATCGGCGTCGTAGCAATAGTAGAAGCTCACCGGGTTGAACACGTAGCCCGCGTACCGCAGGTGCGTGAGCAGCCGGACCGGCCCGCTCGGCCGCTGCCCCGTGCGTTCCTCCACCAGATCGTGGACGGCGTCCTTCAGCGGGCGCGTCGCCGGCCCGAGGTAGTCGCTGCGACGGAACTCGGCGAGATTGCGCCGGTCGACCGACCACAGGCGGCGGCCCGCGAACACCTGGTCGACCTCGTCGAGATCGAGATAGAGCTGCGCGATCCGATACGCGAACCGGTGCGGCCGGGGCGTGTCGCGGCGATGCTGCACGCGCCCTTCGTACACGGCGCTGAGGAGTGCGGGCGCGCTCATGCTGCCGCGGTGATCCCGATCTCGGCCGGCCCTGCGCCGAGCGCATCCGCGACGTCGATGGCGCTGCGCATCCCGTCCTCGTGGAAACCCCAGCCCCAGTACGCGCCCGCGAACCAGGTCCGGTTCACCCCCTGGATCTCGGCGCGGCGGCGTTGTGCCTCGACCGCGGCCTGGGTGTACACCGGATGCTGGTACACGACCGTGCGCAGGATCTTGCGCGGATCGATCGCGGCGCGGCGGTTCAGCGTCACGACGAACGGGACGGGCGCGTCGAGATCCTGCAGCAGATTCATGCAGTAGCTCACCGTGCACGGCGCGCCGGGCTCGCGCGGTACGAACGCGTTCCACGCGGCCCAGGCCTTGCGGGCGCGCGGCAGGAGCGTCGCGTCCGTGTGCAGGACCGCCTCGTTCGGCTGGTAGCGGATCGCGCCGAGGATCGCGCGCTCGGCGGCGCTCGCGTCCGCGAGCAGCGCGAGCGACTGATCGGCGTGGCACGCGAGCACCGCGTGGTCGAAGCGTTCCTGCCCCTCGGCGTGGCTCAGGAGCACGCCGCCGGCGTCGCGGCGCACGGCGCGCACTGCGCAGCGCGGCCGCTCGCGCACCCGCCAGCGCTCCCGCAGGGCGCGCACGTAGCTCGCCGAGCCGCCGCGGACCACGCGCCACTCGGGGCGCCCGCTGAGATCGAGCATCTGGTGGTTGCGCATGAACTGGACGAGGTAGCGCGCCGGGAACTCGAGGATCTGCGTCGGCGGCGAGGACCACAGCGCCGAGGCCATCGGCACGAGGTGATCGTCGCGGAAGGCCGCGCCGTAGCCGTGCGTCGAGAGGTACTCGCCGAGGGTCGGGCCGCGGTCCTCCCGGGCGAGGAGGGCGGGCGCCTCGCGGTAGAAGCGCAGCAGATCGCGCACCATGCCGAGGAAGCGCGGCGACAGCCAGTTGCGCCGCTGGCAGAACAGCGTGTCCAGGCGAGCCGCGTTGTACTCGAGCCCGGTCGCTTCATTGTGCACCGAGAAACTCATCGTCGTCGGCTGCGAGGCGACGCCGAGCTCGTCCAGGAGTCGGGTGAACAACGGGTAGTGGCGCGGACTGAACACGATGAAGCCGGAATCCACCGCGTAGCGCCGCCCCGGCAGGTCGATCTCGTGGGTATGGGTATGTCCGCCGAGATAGTCGTTGGCTTCGAACAGGGTGACGTCGTGCGTGCGCGACAGCCGCCACGCCGACGCGAGCCCCGAGATCCCGGCGCCGATCACCGCGATGCGCATGTGTCAGCGCCTCGCCCGCGCGAGCACCCGCGCCGGGAGCGGCCGCAGGTCGTGCACCAGACCGAGCGCGGCGAGCAGCCGCAGCCCGTACCAGGTCAGGTCGATTTCCCACCAGAGGAAGCCTTGACGCGCGGTGCCCGGAAAGTGGTGGTGATTGTTGTGCCAGCCCTCGCCGAAGGTGAGCAACGCGAGCCACAGATTGTTGCGGCTGTCGTCGCGGGTCTCGAACCGGCGCGACCCGAAGCGGTGCGCGAGCGAGTTGATCGTCACGGTCGCATGGAACAGCACGACCGTGGAGACGAAGAATCCCCAGACCAGCAACTGCGCGCCGCTCGTGTGCAACGCAGGGTCCGCGTGCCGCAGCCACGCGCCGAGGGCGTAGATCGCGGCCGCGAACAGTACCGGGATCGCGGTGTCGTAGCGATCGAGCCAGCGCAGCTCCGGATAGCGCGCGAGGTCCGGCACCCGCTTGAGATCGGTGCGGAATCCGCGCGGCGTCAGGAACCAGCCGACGTGACTCCACAGGAAGCCGTGCACGCGCGGCGAGTGCGGATCGACCGGCGTGTCGGCATGATGGTGGTGATTGCGGTGGTGCGCGGCCCACCACAGCGGACCGCGCTGCACGCTGCTCGCGCCGAGCGCCGCGAACGCGAATTGGATCGGGCGGGCCGCGCGAAACGTCCGGTGCGAGAAGCCGCGATGGTAGAACCCGGTCACCGCGAACATCCGCAGCGCATAGGCGGCGGCGGCGACCGCGAGCGCCGTCGGCGAAACCCCCGTCCAGATCGCGCCCAGGCACCCGAGGTGCAGCGCGATGAACGGCGCGGCCCGCAACCAGTCGATCCGGTCGGCCTGCTCGGGGTCGAGCGCTTCGTCGGCTCCGCCGGTATCGAACCAGCGCCGCAGTGCGCTCCACGGCCCGCGACGGGGTTCGACGATCGCGGGTTTCGCGAGCGGTTCGGCATCGGTCATCACGGGCTTCCTCTTCGCTTCGTTGCAGACTTATACGAAGCGAACGGCGGGGCGGATGCACGCGCCGCTAGGCGGCGCGCGATCCGGGGGGTGACTCAGGACGGGTTGCGGCGGTCGCCGGGGACGTCGGTGCCGAGGCCGCCGCCCCGATCGCGCCGGTTCCGATCACCGGTCCGGTCGGCCGGCCGGTCGGGGAGCCGCCGACGGGCTCGGCGGACACCGCGAGCGCCGCGGTCGGACCCAGGCGGGCGACGAGCGATGCCGGCAGTTCGATCGTCACGGCCGCGGAATCCGAGATCATCCCGACCGGAATCGGACGGCCCGCCTGGGGGATGAGCCACAACTCGGGCGCCCGTCCGGCACTCAAGCGTCGCGGGACGCCCGGGATCACGATCATGCGGGAGTGGGCGATGTCCATCGTCGCGGTCCAGCCGATGCGGTGGTCCGCTTGCACGATCGTCGCGGCCATGTAAGGAATTGGCGGCGGGGTCGGGCGCCGCAGGATCACCGCGAGCAGCACCGCGATCGCGGTCGCCGAGATCGCCGCGGAGCCCAGGCCGAGCCAGTGCCAGAACCGCAGGTTCTCCCACAGTCCCGCGTGCGCCGCGCGCGGGGCGACACGGGTGCGCTCGTCGAGGCGCAGCCGGCGGCGGATCGCGTCCCAGACGCGTGCCGGCGGTTCGAGGGGTGCGATCTCGGCGGCGAGCGGCGACAAGCGCTGCGACCACGCGTCGATCGCCGCGGCCGCGTCCGGTCGTTCCGCCGATTCGCGCTCGACGGCCGCGCGCTCGCGGGCGTCGAGGACGCCGAGCACGTACTCGGCGTAGCGGAGTTCTCGGTCGTCGGGCTCCAACGGCGTCATCCGGTCTCCAGGCAGCTGCGCAGCTGAATCAGCGCACGGCGGATCCAGCTCTTCATCGTTCCGAGCGGCACCGTCAAGCGGGTCGCCAGTTCCATATACGTAGCACCGGAGAAAAAAGCTTCACGGACCGAATTCGCGTGTTTCGGGTCCAGCGCGTCGAGGCAGTCGTGGAGGCGACGGTAGCCCTCCTGCGTCTCGGCATCCGCCGACGGCCCGGGGCGATCGTCGATCACGTCGTCGAGAGCGGCCGCGTCCTCGAGGGTCGCTTCGCGGCGTTGCCGGAGGCGGTCGATCGCCTTGTTGCGCGCGAGCGCGACGAGCCAGGTTTGCGGCGCGGCGAGCGCGGGGTCGAAGCTCGCGGCGCGGCGCCACACGGTCGTGTAGATCTCCTGCAGGACCTCTTCCGCCTCGTCGCGATCCCGCAGCATGCGCACGCACACCCCGAACAGGCGTGCCGAGCTGAGCCGGTACAGCGTCTGGAACGCCTGGGCGTCGCCGGCGCCGGTCTCGCGGAGCAGGCGCTCGAGGGTGGCTCTGTCCTCGGTCGGCATCGGCGGTCCCTCAATCGCCTTCGGCGGGCAAGTGCTCGAGCGAGGGGCTGAGCCGTTGCCAGGGGAGCTTATGAGCGACCCAGACCTCCCGGGTCGGCGGGAATCTCGCCGGATCGTCGAGCGATGCGGTGGTGACGTCGATCGTGCCGGGCAACGCGTCGCGGGAATAGGTGAGTGGGGTCCCGCAGCGGTCGCAGAACGTGCGTTCGACGCCCGGCGAGGACCGGTAGGGGCGCGGCGCGCCCTGGATCCAGCGGAAGTCCGCGCGCGCGAAAGTCACCCACGCGACCGCGGCCGCGCCGCTCGCTTTGCGGCAACTGCGGCAGTGACAGATCGCCGAGGCCGTCGGCGCGCCGTCCACGCGATAGCGCAGCGTCCCGCAGAAACACCCGCCTTCTTCGCTCGACATCGCTCCCCTCGGCGCACCCTTCGCGCGCGATCCCGGGGCCGCACGCCGCCTCGGGGTCTAGCGGTGCGTCGCCGCGATCGCGCTGGCGAGCGTGCGTTCCGCTCCCTCCGCGTAGATCGTCGGACCGGCCACGGAGACTCGCCCGCGGCCGTCGCGTTTCGCAATGTAACAAGCCTCGTCCGCGGTCGCCAGCCAGTCGGTGGCGTCGCGCATGTCGTCGCGCCGGCTCGCAATGCCGAGACTCGCGCCGATCTCATACCGCGAGCCGTCCCAGTCGGCTGCGAGCGGGTTCAGTTCCCGCGCCAGGTCCCCGGCGATCGTCACCGCCGCCTCCATCGGGCAATTCGGCAGGATCATCGCGAACTCGTCGCCGCCGAGCCGTGCGACCGTGTCGGCGGTGCGTACGTGCGTGCGCAGTACGTCCGCGACCCGGCGCAGGACCGCATCGCCGGCCGCGTGTCCCCCGGAGTCGTTGACCGCCTTGAAGCGGTCGAGATCGATCGCGATCAGCACCGCCGGCGTCGACAGGTGCGCCGACTGCGTGAAGGTCTCGCGCAAGCGCTCGGTGAACAGGGTGCGGTTCGCGAGACCGGTCAAGGGGTCGTGGGTCGCCCGGAAGTGCAGATCCTTCGAGCGGGCGACGTCGCTCGAGGCGTCGCGGAACAGCACCACCGTCCCGGCGACGATGCCGTCGCCGTCGATCACCGGGGAGATCACGTCGACGATGTGCATCACCGAGCCGTCGGGCCGATGCAGCAACGCGGGCGTCTCGCGTTGGTAGGTCTTGCCGTGGATCAGGCAGCGAGCCAACAGATTCGGCGCGCGCCGGCCGGTCGCCGCGTCGGTCAGGTGGATCACTTCGTCGAGTCGGCGATTGACCGCGTAATCGGCGTTGATCCCCATCAGGGCCGCGGCGGAATCGTTCAGGTAAGTGATCCGGGTCTGCGAGTCGGTCGTGACGACCGCGTCGGCGATCTTCGACAAGGTCACCTTCAGCCGCTGGCGCTCTTCCGCGAATTTCGCTTCCGCGTGCCGGCGGTCCTCGATGCTCTCGATCTGCACGACGAGATGCCGCGGGCCGCCGTCCTCGTCGCGCACCAGCGAGACCGCCGAATGAGTCCACACCCAATGGCCGTCCTTGTGTCGAAAGCGCCGTTCGACCTCGTAGGAGGTGAACTCCCCGTGCAACAAGCGACGGCGCCGATCCACGCTGTCACCCCGATCCTGCGGATCGGAGGGGCCGCCGAACGGCATCGCGCGCAGTTCCTCCTCGGTGTAGCCGAGCATCTTCTGCAGCGCCGCATTCGCATACGTCCAGACGCCGTCGAGATCGACGATCAGCATCCCGATCGGTGAGTGCTCGATCGAATCCCGAAATCGGCGCTCGCTCGCGCGCAGCGCCCGGGCGATTTCGCGGCGCTCGTCGGTCCCGATGCCGACCGCGATCGGCGGCAACAACATCGTGAACAGGCCGATCACCGGAAAGCCCGCGAGCGAGGTCACCGACTGCGCTGCGAGCAGCGACGCCGGGCGGATGCCCGCGAACCACAGCGCGACCATCGTGAGACCGCAGGCCGAGCTCAACACCGCGGTGCCGAAGCCGCCGAGCGGATAGGCGGCGATCATCATCGCCATGCCGATCAGCACGAACGGCAAGGTCATGAACCGCATCGCGAGGTACACGCCGACGACGTAGCCCACGAGGAGCAGGAGGTTCAGCGCGAGGAATCGTGGCCGCAGCAGCCGTCGCCATGCCACGTCGCTGCTCATCAGGATCGGGGCGGCGATCAGGCACGCGCCGAGCGAGGCGGATGACCAGCCGAGCTGCAGGTCCGTGCGGAAGGAGACGTTCGATCCGACGAGGCGATCGACGAGGCCGCCGGCGACCGCGGCGAGACCGGGCGCGAGGACGGCGAACAGGAGCGTCGCGGTCGACGCTTGGGTCAACGAGACGCGGGGGAAATCGTAGCGGCCGACCCGTCGCACCGCCCCGGCCATCAGCGCGACGTCGAGCACGCGCGTCGTCGCGCCGCCGATTGCGGCCGCGAGCCCGTGCGCGCCGCACAACGCCTCGGCGAGCCCGGCGGCCGCGAACAGCAGCAGGAGGGCGCGCGGCCAGCTCGGCCGCGACAGCCGCAGCAGCGCCGCGGCCGCGAGCGCATCGGCCGGCCCCAACAGGGCGACGCCGTCCATCGCGCGGGTGAAGCGCCCGACCGCGACCGCCGCGAGGCCGTACAGCAGCGCGATCGCCGCCTCGCCGGCGGGGAAATCCTGCAGCGATCGCGCGAAGGCCGATCGCGCGAACACCCATTTGTCCGTGGCCGCCATGTCCATCCGAAATCCGTCGGAATGGGTCGAACGCTAGCAGAGCGCGGGTGCGCTCAGCGGGACGCAGATCTCATTCCGCGCGGAACGCTTGACCCGACCCGACCCGCTTCGGCAAACTGCGGCCGTTGTCAGGTGCTCGGCCGCGGTCACGCGGCCGGGTGAAACGGGAAACCGGTGACGCCCTCGAGGCCATTCCGGTACTGCCCCCGCAACGGTAAGCGAGTCGAGCCCGATCCGACAGGTCACTGTGCGCTGCGCACGGGAAGACGATCCGGCAGGAACGATTCCACTCGCGAGTCCGGAGACCGGCCCGACGACATAGCGGCATGCGTTGCGGTGGGCGGCGGTGCGGGAGCGCCGTTGCCGGCGTCGACCGCATTCGTTCCTTCCCCCCTCGTCTTGCCCGGTCGCAATGTCCGGTCGTGCACGGCGGGTGCACAGGGGAGAGAAGGGTGGGGATTCGTTCACGTGGCGGCGCCGTCTGCGCCGCACTCATGGCGGTGTTGTCTCAATTCGCGTTCACGGCGTCGGCGACCGATTCGTCGGCGACCGACGATTCGCTCAGTGAAATCACCGTGACCGCGACGCGCACCGCGGTACCGCTGCACGACACGCTCGCCTCGACGACGGTGCTGACGCACCAGCAGATCGAGGCGCAGCAGGTGCTGTCGGTGCAGGATCTGTTCCAGGGCATCGCGGGGGTGGAGCTCAGCAACAACGGGGGGCTCGGCAAGGCCTCGTCCGTGTTCCTGCGCGGCACGAACTCGGACCAGGTGCTGGTGATGATCGACGGCGTGCGGGTCGGATCCGCGACGCTCGGCACGACCGCGTTCCAGTACCTGCCGATCGATCAGATCGACCGCGTCGAGATCGTACGCGGTCCGCTGTCGAGCCTGTACGGCTCGGAGGCGATCGGCGGGGTGATCCAGCTGTTCACGCAGCGTCCGCAGCACGATGGAGTCGCGCTGCAAGCGGACGCGGCGGCGGGCTCGCACGCGACGAGCTCGATCGGCGCGAGCGTCGACGTCGCGCAGGGACCGTGGTACTACGGGCTGTCGGCGAGCAACCTGACGAGCAACGGCTACCCGAACTGCACCGGCGCGCCGTACGTTTCGCCGTCCTCGCCGGGCGGCGGCTGCTACGTCTTCGACACGCGCCCGGATGGGTTCCACAACGTCGGGACCTCGGCTCATCTCGGCTATCGGCCGTCGCGCAGCTTCGACGTCGACGCGTTGTTCCTGCGCTCCCAGGGCGGCGAGCGTTACGCCGGCTCCTACACGAATCACCAGAGCTTTGCCGAGCAGATCGAGGCGCTGACCGCGCACTGGTCGCCGGTCAGCGCGCTGCGCTTGACCGCGCAGGCCGGGCAGTCGCGGGACGACGAGATCGACACGCTCGACTTCGTCGAGCCGCCGGGCAATCTGTTCGACACGATCCGCAACAGCGCGTCGCTGCAGGCGGACTGGACGATCGTCGCGCGGCAGATCCTCACGGTCGGCAGCGACGCGGTGCACGACTCGATCGTCAGCGACACCGTGTTCCCGGTGACCTCGCGGCGGGTCACCGGCGTGTTCGGGGAGTACCAGGGGCGGTTCGGCGCGGAGCAGTTCACGCTGAGCGCGCGTCACGACGACAACAGCCAGTTCGGCGGCAAGACGACCGGCAGCATCGCCTGGGGCTACCATTTCACGCGGGACCTGCGCCTCGTCGCTTCCTACGGCACGGGCTTCCACGCGCCGAGCTTCAACGACCTGTACTTTCCGTATTTCGGCAATCCGGCGCTGCAACCGGAGACCTCACGCTCGGTCGAGGTGGGGCTCGATGAGGGCGGGGCGGCGACCGGCTGGTCGCTGCATGCGTACCAGACGCGGCTGCACGACCTGATCAGCTACGAGAACGCGTTGTTCATCCCGGAGAACACCGACACTGCGCGGATCCGCGGCGTCGAACTGCGTGCGCACGCGACCGACGGACCGTGGGCGGCGAGATTGACCGGGTCCTGGCTCGACCCGCGCAATCTGACGCCGAACTCGCCGGTCTACGACAAGCTCCTGGCGCGCCGCGCCCGCGCGACCGGCCAGCTGGAGTTGGCGCGCGAGTGGCCGTGGAAGTTGCGCTCGGCGGTGCGCGTGTTCGCGTCGGGTCCCCGGTTCGACGATTTCGCGAACACCCAGCGGCTCGGCGGCTACACGACCGTCGACGTGCTGCTCGACTATGCGCCGACGAAGCACTGGACGATCCAGGCGAAGGTCGCGAACCTCACCGATCGCCGCTACGCGACCGCGCTCTACTATCCGCAGGACGGGCGCAACTACCTGGTCTCGGTCCACTATCACCCCGCCTCGCTGCGGTGAGGCGGGGCGCGGCGGGCCGATGCGGGCGACGTTGGCGACGCGGCCGGCGCGCCCGGTCGCGCCAGCGGTGCGCATGATCGATTAACATCGACGGATGCGCGAAGCATCCTCGGGAGGCTCAAAGGCCGTCGGTTTCGGGATCGAGGCGTTGCCGCGCATCGTCCGCGGGGAAGGCAGCTACCTGTTCGACGAGCGCGGTCGCCGCTACCTCGACGGTTCCGGCGGCCCGGCCGCGTTCAGCATCGGCCACGGCCAGCGCGAGGTGAACGCGGCGATCGCCGCGCAGCTCGAGCGGGTTGCATGCGGCTATCGCTATCTGTTCACCAGCGATGCGCTGGAGCAGTTGACCGCGCTCGTGCTGCGGCTCGCGGGCGAGGACTTCGAGCACGTCGTCTACACCTCGAGCGGCTCCGAAGCGGTCGAGTCGGCGATGAAGATCGCGCTCCAGTATTTCGATGCGTGCGGCGCGCCCGAGCGACGGCACTTCATCGCGCGCGAGCGCTCCTACCACGGCAATACGCTCGGCGCCTTGTCGCTGTCGGGCTTCGCGGAGCGCCGTCGGCCGTTCGAGGGGAGCCTGCTCGACGTGTCCTTCGTCTCGGCCGCGAACGATTACCGCCCGCCGGCCGGCATCGCGCCGGCGGACCGGATCGATCATTGGGCGGCCGAGCTCGATGCCCGGATTCGAGCGATCGGCCCGGAACGCGTCGCCGCGTTCGTGTTCGAGCCGGTCGTCGGCGCCGCCGGCGGCGCGGTGCCGGCGCCCCCGGGGTACGCGGCGGCGGTGGCCGCGGTGTGTCGGCGCCACGGCGTGCTGGTGATCGCCGACGAGGTGATGTGCGGCGCCGGCCGGTGCGGGACCTGGCGCGCGCTCGCGGCGGACGGGGTCGTGCCCGACGTGATGGCGGTCGCGAAGGGTCTCGCCGGCGGCTACATTCCGCTCGGTGCGACGCTCCTGCGGCGCGAGATCGGCGCGAGGATCCTCGCGAGTCACGGCGCGTTCATGACCGGCCATACGTACTCGGGTCACACCGCGGCCTGCGCCGCGGCGCTCGCGGTCCAGCGGTTGATCGAGCGGGACGGGCTGATCGGGCGCGTGCGGGAGCGCGGCCCGCGGCTCCTGGCGACGCTGCGCGAGCAGCTCGAGCCGCTCGCCGCGGTCGGTGACGTGCGCGGACGCGGGTACCTGATCGGGATCGAACTCGTCCGCGATCGCGCGACGAAGACGCCGTTCGAGCCGCAGCGGGCGGTCGCCCAAGCGGTCGCGCGCCACGCGTTCGAGCACGGGCTGATCGTGTATCCCTGCAGCGGCAACGCGGGCGAGGGTCGCGGCGACACGTTGATCGTCGCGCCGCCCTACAACGCGAGCGACGCCGAGCTCGAGGAGCTCGTCGACAAGCTGTCCGCGTCGCTCGCCGCGACCCTGGCGCCGTCGCCGCGGAGGGGATGAGCGATGTGGCCGCTCGCGGGAATCGCCGTCGTCGTGGTCGGGTTCGCGGCCGGCATCAATCCCTTGATCGTGATCGTGCTCGCGGCGGCGGTGACCGGCACCGCGGCCGGGATCTCGCCGCTGCACCTGATCGAGTTGCTCGGCCGCGCGTACAACGACAGCCGCTACGTGTCGATCGTGTGGCTGGTGCTGCCGGCGATCGGGCTGCTCGAGCGGGAAGGCTTGCAGGAGCGGGCGCGCATGCTGGTCGCGCGGGCGCGCGTCGTCACCGCGGGGCGGCTGCTGGTGCTGTACCTCGTCGTACGGCAGATCTCCGCGGGGCTCGGGCTGCTGTCGCTGTTCGGGCATGCGCAGACCGTGCGCCCGCTGATCGCGCCGATGGCCGAAGGGGCGGCCGAGGCCCAGCATGGACCGCTGCGCGAGGGGACGCGCGCATTGGTGCGCGCGTACGCGGCGAGCGCCGACAACGTCGGCGCGTTCTTCGGCGAGGACATCTTCGTCGCGGTCGGTTCGATCCTGTTGATCCGCGCGTTCTTGCACCAGAGCGGGATCGACGTCGCGCCGCTCAGCTTGTCGCTCTGGGCGATGCCGACGGCGGCGCTCGCGGTCGCGGTCCACGGGCTGCGGCTGTGGCGGCTGGACGCGGTGCTGCGGCGTCTCGCGGGCGGCGGTTCGCGATGATCGGCCTCGAGCAGGTCTACTGGCTCACGGGCGCGATGTTCGGCGGGATCGCGGTCCGGTCGTGGCGCGACCGCAGCGACCGCAAGCGCGTGGGCACCGCGGCGTTCTGGGCGCTGCTCGCGGTGAGCTTCGGGTTGGGCTCGCGGATCGGCGATCTCGCGAACGGCGTGATCGTGCTCGCGCTCGTGATCCTCGGTGGAACGCGGGCGCTCGGGCGCGGCTCGCCGGCGACGACCTCGGCGCGCGAGCGGGAGGCGCGGGCGGCGGCGCGCGGCAACGCGATCTTCGCGCCGGCGCTGGTGATCCCGCTGGTCGCGATCGTCGGGACGTTCACCCTGGCGTTGCCGTCGTGGCACGGTTCGCCGATCGTGGACCCGCGGGAGGTGACCTTGCTGTCGCTCGCGCTCGGCGTGCTGATCGCGCTGGCGGCGGCGATCGCCTGGCTCAGGCCGCCGCTGATCGCGCCGCTCGACGAGGCCCGCCGGCTCGCCGACAGCATCGGCTGGGCGGTGATCCTCCCGCAGATGCTCGCGGCGCTCGGCGCGGTGTTCGCGGCGTCCGGCGTCGGCGGCGAGGTCGGCCGGATCGCGACCGAGTGGCTGCCGGTCGAGACGCCGTTCGCCGCGGTCGCGGCCTATTGCGTCGGGATGGCGCTGTTCACCGTGGTCATGGGCAACGCGTTCGCGGCGTTCCCGGTGATGACCGCGGCGATCGGCATACCGCTGATCGTCACGCGATTCTCCGGCAATCCCGCCGTCATGGGCTCGATCGGCATGCTCGCCGGGTTCTGCGGCACGCTCGCGACGCCGATGGCGGCGAACTTCAACATCGTGCCGGCCGCGCTGCTCGAACTGCCCGATCGCAACGGCGTGATCCGCGTGCAGATCCCGACGGCGATCGCGATGTTGATCGGCAACATCGCGCTGATGTACGTGTTCGTCTACCGCCGATAGGAGCGATGCGCGCATGCTCGACCGAACCCTCGGTCTACGTTTCGTCCGGATCGCGCTCGGCCACGTCGAGCGCGAATACCCGAACAAACTCGACCACGTGATGAACGGGCCGGAGGACGTACGCGCGCCGCGTGCGCTGCATCCGATCTTCTACGGCAGCTTCGACTGGCACTCGTGCGTGCACGCGTACTGGCTGCTCGCACGCTTGCGGCGCCGTTTCCCCGGAACCGCCGAGGCGGACGCGGTCGGCGCGCTGTTCGACGCGCGGTTGCGCGAGGAGAGCGTCGCGGCCGAGGTCGCCTACCTGCGCTCGCGGGGTGCGCGCGGGTTCGAACGTCCGTACGGCTGGGCTTGGGCGCTGATGTTGCAGGGCGAGCTCGAACGGCACCGCGACGAGGCGGGACGGCGCTGGGCCGCGCGCGTCCGGCCGCTCGCCGAGGCGTTCGTGCAGCGCTTCGAGGCATTCCTGCCGCTGTGCACCTATCCGGTGCGCGCCGGCGTGCACTCGAACACCGCGTTCGCGCTGCTGCTCGCGCGTGCGTACGCCGCGGCGAGCGGGAACGCGGCGTTCGCGGCGGTGTGCGCGGAGTGCGCGCGGCGCTGGTACGGACGCGACCGAAACTACCGGGCGCTCGAGCCGTCGCAGGACGAATTCCTGTCCCCGACGCTGATCGAGGCGGCGCTGCTGCGCGACGTGCTGCCGCCCGCCGAATTTCGCGACTGGCTCGCGCAATTCCTGCCGGCGCCGGACGACGATGCGTTCGAGCGCCTGCTGTCGCCCGTCCAGGTATCGGACCGCAGCGACGGCAAGATCGCGCATCTGGACGGGCTGCATCTGTCGCGCGCGTGGTGCTGGCGCTTGCTGGTCGACGCGTTCGACACCCACGAAGCGCTCCGGTCGCGGGTCCTGCGGGCGATCGAGATGCACCTCGACGCCGGGATCGCGCACGTCGCCGGCGACTACATGGGGGAGCACTGGCTCGCGAGTTTCGCGCTGCTCGCGCTCGATCCGGATCCCACCTGAGCCGGGCGCTCCGGGGCCGCGATCGCCGGGGGCTGCGCCCGTCGCGGGATCGCGGTAATCTCCTGCGAAAGAGAGGGAGCCTCGTCGATGACCCACCGCAACCCCTGCCTCGCGCTCGCGCTCGTGATCGCCGTCGGACTCGGGACCGGCGCCCGGCCGGCGCAGGCCGCCACCGTCGCCGCGAGCGCGGCGCCCACGTCCTTGTTGCAGGCGGACGCGGGACTCGCGGCCGCGGTCAACGCGGCGAACGCGGAAGCCTGGGTCGCGTTCTACGGTCCGCGGGTGATCGCCCGCTTGCCGCAGGAGGGCTTGGTCGAAGGCAAGGACGCGGCGCATCGGGCCGCGATCCAACTGCTCGCGCGGCGGATCGGCTCGTTCGCGTGGACGCCGGCGCGCTGGATCCTGAGCGCCTCCGGCCGGCTCGCCACGGTCTACGGCGCCTACGTGCTGCGCTTCGAAGGTTCGCGGGCCCCGCGCCGGGGCGAGCGCGTCGAGATCTGGCGCGAGCGCAGCGACGGCGGCTGGGATTGCATCGTCGATGCCTGGAATCCGCCGCTCGGGCGCGTCGGCGAGTCGGTGCCCCCGCCCGCGCCGCCGGCACCGGCGGCGATCGCCGCGCCGGCACCGACCGCGATTGCCGCGCGGGCATCGGTCGCGATGACCGCGCCGCGGCCGGCCGCGCCGAGCGGTGCGATCGATCCGAAATACGGCGCGGAACCGATCCACTACGCGGCGGCGATCCGGCAGTACTTCGCGGTGAATTCGTCGGACCCCGCCTCGGTGGTCTATCGACGGATCAGTGCGCCGGCGCGCGGTTACACGACCGCGATCGCGGGCACGGTGTTCATGCACGAGAAGCGGTTCTACGGGTGGAAGGTCGAGGCGACGGTCGACGCGAAGGACGCGGACGGCCGCGCGGTGCGCGATCAGACCTACACGTTCTTGTTCCGCGGCGAGACGATCGTCCGGGTCGTCAGGCCGCTGCCGACCGGCTGAGGCGACGATGCCGTTGACCCCGTTTCACGTGGCGGTCCCGGTTCGCGACCTCGAGGAGGCGCGGCGGTTCTACGGCGGCCTGTTCGGTTGCCGCGAGGGTCGGAGCGATGCCGCCTGGGTCGACTTCGACCTGTACGGCCATCAATTCGTCTGTCACCTGAATCCGGCCCTCGGGCCGTCCGGCCGGATCGATCACCACACCAACCCGGTCGATGGCGATCACGTGCCCGTGCCGCATTTCGGTGTCGTGCTGCCGATGGAGGAATGGCAGGCGCTCGCCGACCGGCTGCGCGCGCACGGTGTCCGGTTCGTCGTGGAACCGCACGTGCGGTTCGCCGGGAAGCCCGGTGAGCAGGCGACGTTCTTCCTGCTCGACCCGTCCGGCAACGCGCTCGAGTTCAAGGCGTTCCGCGACGTCGCCGCGCAACTGTTCGCGCGCTAGCGCGCGTCGGGCTCGCGGTCAGCAGCTCGATCAGGCGTGCGCCGGTCGGTCCGAGCGGAACGTCGGTTCGGCGCACCAGCCGCGGCGTGAAGCGGTAGTGCGAGCCAGCGCGGAAGCGCACCTCGCACAGCGTCCCGCCGCGCAGCTCCTCGGCGACCAGGTACCGCGGCATCCAGCCGAACCCGAGCCCCATCAGCAGCGCCTGCTTCTTGGTGTCGAAACCCGCCAGATAGAAGACCCGCTCGCCGCCGAACCGATGGCGATCGTTGGCGCCGCCGCTGGAGTCCTGGATCGAGAGCTCGACGTGCTCGTGCAGCTCGGCGAGCGTCACCGACCGCGGGCGCGCGAGCGGGTGGTTCGCGGCCGCGCACAGCACGCACTCGATCTCCGGCAGGTCGCGGGCCTCGAGGTTCGGCTGGCTGTCGTAGTCCTTCACGAGCATCAGGTCGGCGGCATCCCGCTCGAAGCGCTGCTGCACGCCGCCGAGATATTCGACCTTCAGTTGGATCCGGGTCGGCGTGCGCTCCGCGGCGAGCGTTCGCAGCGCCCGCAGGGTCGGCTCGAGCGGCAGGATGCCGTCGAGTATCACCGTGAGGCGCGGTTCCCAGCCGCGCGCGAACTGCTGTGCGAGCGCGCCGAGTTGATCGGCCTGCGCGAGCAGGCGGCGGCCTTCCGCGAGCACCGATTCGCCCGCCGGCGTGAGCCGTACGCGGTAACCGCGCCGGTCGAGCAACGCGATCCCGAGGCGTGCCTCGAGCTTCCCGATCTGGTAGCTCACCGCCGACTGGGCCTTGTGCAGCCGCGCGGCGCCGCGGGCGAGTCCGCCTTCGCGAACGACCGCGTCGAGGGCCTGCAGCGAGTCGAGGTCCGGTCGCATGACGTTCTAATCCTTCGATGGAGTTTACGAAAATTATAGGCTTTATTTGGACCCATCGGTGCGCGTATCGTGGGCTCCAGGGCCGCCGACGCCCGCGAGGAGGGGACCGATGATCGTCGAGAGAATCCATCACGTGGCCTACCGCTGCCGCAACGCGAAGGAGACGGTCGAGTTCTACCGCGACGCGCTCGGCATGGAGTTCCTGCTCGCGATCTCGGAGGATCGGGTCCCGTCGACGAAGACCGAGGACCCGTACATGCACGTGTTCCTCGACGCGGGCAACGGCAACGTGCTCGCGTTCTTCGAGATCCCGAATTCCCCGCCGATGGGTCGTGATCCGAACACGCCCGAATGGGTGCAGCACATCGCGTTCAAGGTCGGCAGCGTCGCGACGCTGCTCGAGACCAAGGCGCGACTCGAGCGCCGCGGGGTCGCGGTCCTCGGGCCGACCAACCACGAGCTGTTCCAGTCGATCTATTTCTTCGATCCGAACGGCCACCGGCTCGAACTCGCCGCGGACACCTCGACGCCGCAGACGCTCGCCGAGCTGAAGCGGATCGCGCCCGAGATGCTCGCGGAATGGGATCGCACGCGTCGTCCGGTGCGTCAGGCCGCGTGGCTGCACGCGAAGGAATTCGGCGACGCCGGGGGTTGAGATCGCGATGAAGTTCCAGGATATCGTCGTCGGCGCCGTCCATCGCGCCGGGCCCCGCGCGGTCGGCGAGGCGGAGATCGTCGAGTTCGCGCGCCGCTACGATCCGCAGGCGTTCCACGTCGATCCCGCCGCCGCGGCGGCGACGCGCTGGCGCGGCTTGATCGCGAGCGGTTGGATGACCTGCGCGATCGCGATGGAACTCGCGGTCGGCAGCGTGCTCGTGGACTCGGACTCCTTCGGGTCGCCGGGCGTCGAGGCGCTGCGCTGGGAGCGGCCGGTGCGGCCCGGCGACCAGCTGTCGCTGACCGTGACGGTCCTCGAGAAGCGCGTGTCCTCCGCCGGCGCGACCGGGATCGTCCGCTGGCAGTGGGCGCTCGAGAATCAGCGCGCCGAGCGCGTGCTGTCGATGACGGCGACGAGTTTCTTCGACGTCGGCCCGGCGGGCGCGCCGCCCGCCTAGTGCGGATGGCGGTGGTGCGCGTCCGGGAAATGCGGGTGCGAGTGGCGTAGCGGCTCGTGCCGATGCGGGTGCACGTGCGGCTCGCGGCCGTCCCAGCCGGCCGGATGCGCGTGGCGATGGTGTTCGTCGTGAATGTGCGGATGTTCGTGCGCGAGCGCTTCGTGCGCGTGCGCGTGCTCGTGATGCTCGGAGAGGTGCAGCCACACGCCGACGGCCATCAGCACGGCCGCGCCGACGAACGCCGGCGTCGGCTGCCCGCCGAAGATCCCGATCGCGAGCGCGGCGCCGATGAAGGGTGCGGTCGAGAAATAGGCGCCGGTCCGCCCGCTGCCGAGCTCGCGCAGCGCGACCACGTAGAGCGCGAGGCTGATGCCGTAACCGCCGAACCCGAGGAGCAGCGCGGCGCCGATCGCGGCGACGGGCGGCGCCGGGAAGACCGCGCCGAACGCCGCGGCGAGCGCGAGGTTCACGAGCCCCGCGACCCAGCCCTTCAGCGCGGCGATGAACAACGCATCGCCGGTCGCGACTTTGCGGGTCACGTTGTTGTCGATCGCCCAGCACGCGCACGCGCCCGCGATCGCGAGCGCGCCGGGCTCGCCGTGGCCGGCGTGGGCTCGAGGCCACGCGAGGCATGCCGCGCCCGCGACGATCGCGATCATGCCGAGCACCACGCGCGGGCCCGTATGCTCCCGAAACACGAACCACGCGAGCAGCGCGGTGAATACCGCCTCGAGGTTCAGCAGGAGCGACGCGTCCGCGGCGCTCGCGCGGCGCAAGCCGATCATCAGCAGCACCGGCGCGAGCATCCCGCCGCACGCGATCGCCGCGGCGAGCCAGCGCCCGTCGCCGCGCGCGAGCCGTGAACGGTGCCAGCCGCGGTCGCGGATCACGCGGAGCAACGTCAAGCCCGCGCCGCAACCGAGGTACAAGGCCCCGGCCAGCAGCCACGGGCCGATCGAGCGGAGCAGTTCCTTCGCGAACGGCGTGGTCGCGCCGAACAGCGCCGCGGCGCCGAGCGCCGCCGCGACGCCGCGACGGCGGGGATTCCCGAGGCCGAATGAGTCGAGGCGCATCCACCGCGAAGTCTAGCGCGTTTCGCCGCGTGCGCACGCTGCGCTCGCGCTTGACGGGACGCGGGCGCCGGGACGTAAAGTGAGCGTATCGATCGATCATGAGGAGTCGGACATGGGCAGCGGCAACGAAGCGAAGACGGTCCTGACGATCAACGGCATGACCTGCGGAGGTTGCGCGAACACCGTGACCCGCGTGCTAAGCCGCGTGCCCGGCGTCGAGCACGCCGAGGTCGACCTCGCGAGCGGCCGCGCGGTGGTGACCGGTCGCGCGAACGCCGAGGCGCTGATCGGCGCGGTCGAGGCGGCGGGCTTCGGCGGCCGCCTCGCGGAGCCGGCGGCCGCCTCGTGACGGGCGCCGCGTCGCCGGCGGCCGCGGATCCGCCCGCCGGGACCGCGATCGAGCGACGCGAGCTGCGCGTCGGCGGAATGAGCTGCGCCGCGTGCGTGCAGCGGGTCGAGCGGGCGCTCGCGAGCGTGCCCGGCGTGGTCAGCGCGGACGTGAACCTCGCGACCGAGCGCGCGGTGGTCGCGGCGCGCGACGGCGAGCTGCGCACCGCGGATCTCATCGAGGCGCTGCGCTGCGCCGGATACGACGCCGAGGTGATCACCGGCGATCTCACGCGCGATCGGCAGATCGACGAGGCCGCCGCCCGCCGCCTGCGTGCCGAGGGAATTCGCGTCGCCGCGGCGGTCGCGCTGAGCGCGCCCTTGCTCGCGCCGATGCTCGGCATCCCGCTGCCCGGCGTGGCGCAACTCGCGCTCGCGACGCCGGTCCAGTTCCTGTTCGGCGCGCGCTTCTATGCCGGCGCGTGGAAGGCGCTGCGCGCGCGCGTCGGCAACATGGATCTGCTGGTCGCGCTCGGCACGTCGACCGCGTATTGCTACAGTCTCGCGTTGTGGATCGAGGCGCCGCGGCGCACCGACCTGTATTTCGACTCGGCCGCGGTGGTGATCGCGCTCGTCAGCGTCGGCAAGTGGCTCGAGGCGCGTGCGAAGCGATCCACGACCGCGCAGCTCCGCGCGCTGATGTCCCTGCGTCCGGAGCGTGCGCGCGTCGAGCGCCCGGGCGGCGAGGTGGAGGTGCCGGCGGGCGACGTCGCGGTCGGCGACGTCGTCGTGATTCGCCCCGGCGAGCGCGTGCCGGTCGACGGCCGGGTGATCGCGGGCGCGAGCGAGGTCGACGAGAGCCTCGTGACCGGCGAGAGCCTGCCGGTCGCGAAATCGCCGGGCGATGCGGTCACCGGCGGCGCGATCAACGGCGGCGGATTGTTGCGCGTCGAGACGACCGCGGTCGGCGAGCGTTCCACGCTCGCGCGGATCATCGCGCTGGTCGATCGCGCGCAAGCGAAGAAGGCGCCCGTGCAGCGGCTCGTCGATCGGGTCGCGGCGGTATTCGTGCCGGCGGTCCTCGGGGTCGCGGCGCTCACGTTCCTCGCGTGGTGGCTGCTCGCCGGGAATCCCGCGACCGGGGTGATCGCCGCGGTCTCGGTGCTCGTGATCGCCTGTCCTTGCGCGCTCGGGCTCGCGACCCCGACCGCGCTGATGGTCGGCACCGGCGCGGCCGCGCGGGCCGGGATCCTGATCCGCGACGTCGAGGCGCTCGAACGCGCGCACGGACTCGACACGGTCGTGCTCGACAAGACCGGCACCGTGACCACCGGACGGCCGGCGGTCACCGAGATCCTGACCGTCGCCGGCACGGAGCGCGACTTGCTCGCGCTCGCGGCCGCCGCGCAGACGGGCAGCGAGCACCCGATCGCGCGCGCGGTGCTCGCACGCGCCGCCGGCATCGAATGGCCGCCGCTCGAGGAATTTCACAGCCGTCCCGGCCTCGGATTGCTCGCGCAAGTCGGCGGTCGGCGGCTCGCGATCGGCAATCGGCGGCTGATGGCCGAGTGCGGCGCATCGGTCGCGGCGAACGACGCGCGCGCGGCGGCGCTCGAGACGCGCGGCGCGACGGTCGTGTGGGTCGCGACGCTCGATCCGGCGCCCGTGTGCATCGGCGCGATCGCGATCGCCGACCCGATCAAGCCGACCGCTGCGGCCGCGGTGCGCCGCTTGCACGCGATCGGCGTCGAGACCGTGCTGCTCACCGGCGATCACGAACGCACCGCCGCCGCGGTTGCGGCGACGCTCGGCATCCGCCAGGTCTTCGCCGGCGTCTTGCCCGCGGAGAAGGCGGAACACGTGCGCCGATTGCAGGCCGAGGGTCACCGGGTCGGCATGGTCGGCGACGGCGTGAACGATGCGCCCGCGCTCGCCGCGGCCGACGTCGGCATCGCGATCGGCACCGGCACCGACGTCGCGATGCAGACCGCGGGGGTCACGTTGATGCGCGGCGACCCCGTGCTGATCGCCGACGCGATCGACGTGAGCCGGGCCACCTACCGCAAGATCGTGCAGGGATTGTTCTGGGCGTTCTTCTACAACGTGATCGGGATGCCGGCGGCGGCGCTCGGGTGGCTGAATCCGATGGTCGCGGGCGCGGCGATGGCGTTGTCCTCGGTCACCGTCGTGTCGAACGCGCTCGGTTTGCGACGCTGGCGCGCCGCCGCGTCGATTGCGGCACCGGCACGACTTCGCTAAGCTCGAAGGTTTCCGACCTCCGGGAGTCTCGCATGATCAACGCCGTCGCCGGTACCGGATCCTCTCGCAAGCTGCGCTCGATCGCCGCGTCCGCGGCGCTGTTGCTGGTCGCGCTCGGCGCGCGGGCGGCGCCGCCGCACGCGTTCCTCGGCGGTCAACTCGCATGGCGGAGCATCGGTCCGAACATCGGTGGCCGGGTCGTCGCGGTCGCGGGCGTGCCGGGCGCGCCGAACCTCTTCTACATGGGTGGCGTCGACAGCGGCGTCTGGAAGAGCACCGACTACGGCGTCGTGTGGCGCAACCTGACCGACGGGAAGTTCCCTTCCGCCAGCGACAGCATCGGCGCGATCGCGGTCGCGCCGTCGAATCCCCGCGTGCTCTACGTCGGCACCGGCGAGACCGACATCCGCAACGACATGATCGTCGGCGACGGGATGTACAAGTCGGTCGATGCGGGCAAGACCTGGACCTACGACGGGCTGCGCGACACCCACACGATCGGCGCGATCGTCGTCGATCCGCGCAATCCCGACGTCGTCTATGCGGCGTCGATGGGCCACGTGTTCCAGCCGAATCCGGACCGGGGCGTGTTCAAGTCGATCGACGGCGGCAAGACCTGGCAGAAAGTGCTGTACGTCGACGACAAGACCGGCGCGATCACCGTCGTGATGGATCCACACGATCCGAACGTGCTCTACGCGGCGATGTGGCAGGCGCAGCGGATGCCCTGGGGCCTCGACGACGGCGGTCCCGGGAGCGGTCTGTACAAGAGCGTCGACGGCGGCGCGCATTGGAGCAACCTCACGCGCAATCCGGGCCTGCCGCGCGGCACGCTCGGGCGGATCGGCGTCGCGGTCGCGGCGAGCGATCCGAACATCGTGTTCGCGATCGTGCAGGCGAAGGGCGGCGGCGTGTTCCGCTCGTCCGACGGCGGCGCGACCTGGCGGCGCGTGAACGGCAACTGGAGCTTGCGCCAGCGCGGCTTCTACTACACCAGCATCTACGTCGATCCGACCGATCCGCGGACGGTCTACGTGCCGAACGTGGACGCGTTGTGGGTGTCGCACGACGGTGGCGCGTCGTTCTCGATGCTGCACACGCGGCACGGCGACAATCACATCGTGTGGATCAATCCCAACGATCCGCAGATCCTGCTCGAGGGCAACGACGGCGGCGCGACGGTCTCGACCGACGGCGGCAAGACCTGGAGCACCGAGCACAATCAGCCGACCGGGCAGTTCTACCACGTCGCGATCGACGACGCGTTTCCGTTCAACGTCTACGGCGCGCAGCAGGACGAAGGATCGTACGAGGGGCCGAGCGCCTCGACGAGCGGCGCGATCCCGACCGGCGACTGGCACGCGGTTGCGCTCGGCGAGAGCACCTTCGTCGCGCCGGAGCCCGGGCACCCCGACGCGACCGTCGGCAGCGACTACTACACGCTGATGCAGCGCTACAACCGGGTCACCGGGAGCCGGCGGGACGTGAGTCCCGAGCCGCAATACCTCGACGGCGTGTCGGCGGCGGAGATGCAGTACCGTCTCGGCTGGACCCACCCGATCTTCTTCGCGCCGAACGATCCGAAGGAGTTGTACCTCGCGTCGCAATACGTGATGAAGAGCGACGACGGCGGGCGCACCTGGAAGACGATCAGTCCCGATCTGACGCGCAACGATCCGTCGACCGAGAAGCCGAGCGGCGGACCCGTCGACCTCGATCAGACCGGCGCCGAGATCTTCCCCGACGTTTCGGCGCTCGCCGTGTCGCCGATCGACTCGCGCGTGATCTGGGCGGGCTCGCAGGACGGCCTCGTGCACGTGACCACCGACGCCGGCCGGCACTGGCAACTCGTGACGCCGCCGGCCTTGACCCAGTGGGCCGAGATCAGTTCGATCGAGCCGTCGCACGTCGCGGCCGGCACGGCCTACCTGACCGCGCAGCGCTACATGTGGGACGACTCCCATCCGTACGTCTACGAGACCACCGATTTCGGTCACCACTGGTCGGCGATCACGAACGGGCTGCCGCCGGACGAATCCGTGTTCGTGATCCGGCAGGATCCCGCCGACGCCTCGTTGCTGTTCGTCGGCACCGCGAACGGGGTGCTCGTGAGCCTCGACGGCGGCGCGCACTGGCGTTCGCTCAGCAACAACCTGCCGCACGTGCAGGTGCGCGACCTGGCGATCGATCCGCGCGAGGGGGAGATCGTCGCCGCGACCCACGGGCGCTCGTTCTGGATCCTCGGGAACCTGCAGCTCCTGGAACAGCTGTCGCAGAACGACACGATCGCGGCCGACGCGACCCGGCTGTTCGCGCCACAGCGCGCGTGGTTGACGAACGCCTACGGGATCGACAGCCATGCGAGTCACCGCGGCTCGTTCGGCCAGAACCCGCCGTTCGGCGCGACGGTGTTCTTCCACGTCCCGGCGAACTACGATGGGAAGACGCCGGTCAGCCTTGCGTTCCTCGACGCCGACGGGCATCTGATACGGCGCTTCGCGCTGCACCTCAAGGTCAAGAAGCCGAAGATGCCGGCGACGGTGCGCGACAACCTCCTGCCGTCGCAAGCGAAGCGCGTCGCCGAAGCGAAGCTGACCGCGATCGCACCCGGGATGAATCGCTTCCAATGGGATCTGCGTTACCCCGACGCGACCGACGCGCAGGGCTTCGAACCGCCGGAGGAGAGCGACGGCCAGTTCGCGGATGCACGCGGGCCGCTGGTGAATCCCGGTCACTACACGGTCGTGCTGACCTACGGCGGGCATTCGTTCCGGCAGCCGCTCGACGTGCAGCTCGATCCGCGCCTGCACACGACGCCGGCGGCGCTCGCGCAGCATCTCGCCTTGCAGCTCGCGCTGCACCGCGCGGTCGATCAGCTCGATCGCCGGATCAATGCCGCGATCGCGGTTCGCGATCGGCTGGCGAAGGCGGTCGCGGCGCACCGGGTCGTGGCGTCGAAGGCGAGTCCGGCACTCGCTGCGCTCGATCATGCGATCGATGCCGTCGTGCAGCTCGAGGTGCGCTCGAGCGAGGGCGACGTGATGCACGAAATGCGCTTGCGGAGCTTCCTCGCGTACCTGCAGTCCGACATCGGCCTGAACTACCAGATGCCGAACCCCGCGCAGGTCGCGACCGCAAAGCGCCTCGAGCGACAGGCGCAGGACGGCGAGGCGAAGCTCCAGGCGGCGACCACCGCCGGCCAGGCGTTGTTGTAGGCGGCGCTCAACGCGCCGGGTCGACGATCTCGCGATTGTCGATCAGGCGCGTGCGGCCGAGTCTCGCCGCGCCGAGCACGACGAGCGCCGTGCCGGCGCGCGGCTCGCCGAGGTCGGCGCGGCGCCGAACCGCGACGTAGTCGACCTGCCAGCCGTGCGCGACGAGCTCCGCGGCCGCGGCGGCTTCGAGCCGGGCCCAGTCGGTGGAGCCGCCACGGATCGCCTGCTCGACTCCGCTGAGCACGGCGCTGAGCCGCGGCGACTCGGCGCGCTCGCGCTCGTCGAGATAGGCGTTACGCGAGGAGAGTGCGAGGCCGCCGGCTTCGCGTACCGTCTCCCCGGCGAGGATGTCGACCGGCAGCGCGAGCTGCGCGACCATGTCGCGAACGACCAGGAGCTGCTGGTAATCCTTCTTGCCGAAGACTGCGACGCGCGGCCGCACCGCGTTGAAGAGCTTCAGCACGACCGTGCAGACGCCGATGAAGAATCCCGGACGGAACTGGCCTTCCAGCGTGTCGGCGAGCGCGGCGCGGGGGTGCACGAAGCACACCTGCGGTTCGGGATAGAGCTCCGACTCGGTCGGTGCGAACACGTAATCGCAGCCGGCGCTTTCCAGCAGTTCGACGTCCCGCTCGAACGTGCGCGGATAACGCGCGAAATCGTCGTTGGGGCCGAACTGCAGGCGATTCACGAAGATGCTCGCGATCACCGGCCGGCCGCGTTCGGCGGCGATCCGCACGAGCGACAGGTGGCCGGCGTGCAGGTTGCCCATCGTCGGCACGAATGCCGCCGAATCGTGCGGCGCCAGGGCTGCGCGCATGTCCGCGATGCGCTCGATGACCTTCATCCGGGCGCCGTCAGTAGCCGTGCAGCGATTCGTCGGGATAGGCGCCGCTCTTCACGTCGTGCACGAAGCGGCGCACCGCCTCCTGCACGTCGGCCGATCCGTCGATGAACCGACGGACGAACCGCGGAAGCTTCCCGGAGGTCACGCCGAGCATGTCGTGCATCACCAGCACCTGGCCGCTGCAATCGCGGCCCGCACCGATCCCGATCGTCGGGATCGGGAGCTCGGTGGTGAGTTCGCGGGCGAGCGCGCTCGGCACCAGTTCGAGCACCAGCATCTGCGCGCCAGCCTCGACGATCTCGCGCGCTTGCCGGCGCAACAGCGCGGCGCCGTCCGAGTCCCGTCCCTGCACCCGATAGCCGCCGAGCGCGTGCACGGTCTGTGGCGTGAATCCGAGGTGCGCGCACACCGGCATTCCGCGCTCGGTGAGCGCGTGGATCGTCGGGGCGGCCCAAGCCCCCTCGATCTTCACCATCTTCGCGCCGGCCTGGAACAGCCGGCACGCATTCTCGATCGACTGCTCGATCGAGGCGTGATAGCTGCCAAAGGGCATGTCCGCGACGACCCAGGCGGTGCGGCTGCCGCGGGCGACGCACGCGGTGTGATAGGCGATCTCCTCGACCGTCACGGGCAGCGTGTCGGCGCGGCCTTGCACGACCATCCCGAGCGAGTCGCCGACCAGCAGCACGTCGACGCCGGCCTCGTCCATCAACCGGGCGAAGCTCGCGTCGTAGCAGGTCAGGACCGCGATCTTCTCGCGGTCCCGGTGCATCTGCGCGAGGCGCAGCAGCGTGATCGGCTTGCGGCTCCTCGCCGCTTCTTCTGCGGATTCGGACATCGGGCTATTCTCGCACGACCCGGGACTCGGTTCGATAGACGGGCGCCCGGCGGCGGTCAAAAGCCCTTCGGCGGGACCGGCAGCCCCTTCGCGCGGTAGATGGGCCCGATGATCGCGCCGATCCGGGGCAGTTCCCGCGAGTACCACAGGGCGCTCGCGAGGCACGCGACCCCGCTCGCGGCGACCGTGAGCGGGGCCCCGAAGCGCTCGGAGAGCGCGCCGGCGAGGAGGCTCCCGAACGGCGCGGCACCGAAGAACGCCATCGTGTAGTAACTCATCACGCGGCCGCGCATCCCGTCCGGCACCAGCGACTGGATGATCGTGTTGCACACCGCCGCCGTCTGCATCAGACCGAAGCCGGCGAGCATCACCGTCGCAAGCGACAGCCACAACGTGTGCGAGAGGCCGAACAGCAGCAGGCCCAACCCGAGCAGCACGGTCGCGCTGCGCAGCGTACGCGTCAAGCCGACCACCGAGCGTCGCATCGCGAGCGCGAGCGCCGACAGCAGCGCGCCGAAGCCCGACGCCGCCGACAGCGCGCCGAGCGTGTGCGCGTCGCCGTGCAGCACCCGCGCGGCGAACACCGGCAGCAGCACCATGTACGGCCACCCCAGCAGGCTCTGCAGGAAGAACAGCGACAGAATGGTGCGGATCGGATCGAAATCGCGCACGTAGTTCCAGCCTTCGCGGATCTGCGCGAGCAACGATCCTCCGGCCGCGCCGGTGGCCGCGGGCGCCGCCGGTCGCAGGCGCATCATCGCGAGCGATGCGATCACCGCGAAATAGCTGATCCCGTCGATCAGGAAGCACCAGCCGACGCCGAAACCCGCGATCACCGCGCCCGCGATCGCCGGTCCGATCAGGCGCGTGCCGTTCACGACCGAGGAATTCACCGCGATCGCGTTGCCGAGGTCGTGGGGGTCGTCGACCATCTGCACCAGGAAGGACTGGCGTGCCGGCATGTCGAAGGCGGCGATCAAGCCCTGAAACGCGGCGAGCGCGAGGATCTCGTGCAGGGTGATCGTGTGCGTCAACGTGAGCGCGGCCATCGCGAGCGATTGCGCGGCGGCCGCGGCCTGCGTCCACACCAGCAAAGCGCGCCGGTCGAGCCGCTCGACCCACGCGCCCGCGACCGGACCGAAAGCGAGCGCGACGATCTGCCCGGCGAAGCTCACGACGCCGAGGAGCAGCGCGGAATCGGTCATCCGGTAGACGAGCCAACTGGTCGCGAGCCGGGTCATCCAGGTGCCGATCAGGGAGATGCCCTGACCGACGAAGTACAGCTGGAAATTGCGGTGGCGGAGGGCTCGCCAGGCGTGCGAGATCGACGCCGCGCGCGCGATGGGCCGGGTCCCCGGGGTCGGGGCCTCGCTCATCCGCCGCGTGGCGGTTCGCCGCCGCCGAGCGCGAGGTAGAGCAGCGCGGTGTCCTGCAGGCGCTGCGCGCGCGCCCGCACGAGCTCGAGCTCCGAGCGGTTGAGCTGGCGTTCGGCGTCGATCACGCTCAGCACGCCGACTGCGCCTTCGCGGTAGCTGGTCCGCATCAGTGCGAGCGCGTCGGCCGCGGTGCGCCGCGCCGCGAGCTGGGCGCGCACCTCCGCATCGTCGTTCTGCAGCGCACGCAGCACGTCGGCGACCTGGGCGAACGCCTCGAGCAACGTGCGCTGGTAGTCGGCGAGCGACGCGCGATAGGTGTCGATCGCTGCGCGCCGGCGCGCCCGCAGCGTGCCGCCGTCGAACAGCGGCGCGGTCAGGCCCGCGGCCATCGCCCATGCGTTCCCGCCCGCGTCGAACAGCCCCCCCGGCGACAGCGCCTGCTGGGTCGTGTTCGCCGACAGGGTGATCTGCGGATACAGATTCGCGGTCGCGATCCCGATCGCCGCGCTCGCCGCGTGCAGCTCGGACTCGGCCGCGAGGATGTCCGGCCGCGACCGGGCCAGACGCGACGGCAGCGCGAGCGGCAGGTCCTTCGGCAGACGCCAATCGCGCAGCGTCATGGCCGGCGGCGGCTGCGCCGCCGGCGCCGCGCCGGCGAGCATCGCGAGCGCGTGCGCGGCGACGCTGACGCGTTGCCGCAGCGGCGGCAGCAGGGTCTCGTCGCGTGCGAGCTGACTGCGCGCGCTGACCAGGTCCGGGAGCGTCGCGGAGCCCGCGGCCCGCGCCTTTTGGACGAGCGCGAGGTTCTCGCGGTCGTTCGCGACGATCCGCTCGATCACGCCGAGTTCGCTGCGCGCGGTCGCGATCGCGAGCGCGTGCGCGAACACGTTGCCGGTGACCGCGAGCCGGGTCGCCGCGAGTTCCTCGGCGCGGAACGCCGCGAGCGCCCGCTCGCGCTCCACGGTGCGCCGTTCACCGCCCGCCAGGTCGAGCACGTAGCTCACCTGCGGCCCGACCGTGTAGTACGTGAACGGCGGGATCACGAAGTGGGTCGGACCGAACAGCGAGACGCCGTACTTCTGCCGGCCGGCGACGCCGTTCAGCGACAGCTGCGGCCAGAGCGCGCCGGTCGCCGCGCGCTGCGCCTCGCGCGCGGCCGCGAGCGAGGCCCGTGCCGACGCGAGCGTGTCGTTGTGCGCGAGCGCGGCGCGCATCGTCCGATCGAGCGGGGCGCAGCCGAATGCGGTCCACCAGGTCGCGGCGACGGTCGACCCGGGTACGGTGCGCTGGCTCGGCGTGTCGATCCGATCCCCATGCACGGTGAAACTCGCGACCGCCGGCGGCGCCGGCGGCGAGAAATCGGGCCCGGCGGTGCAGCCGGCGAGCGCGAGCGCGGCGCAGAGCGTGAGCGCGCCGGTGCGCGTGCGGCGCCTGGGACGGGTGGCGGGTCGAGGCGGGTGTCGCGGCATCAGGGTCACTCCATCGCGGCGATCGTCTCGCCGCCCGCGATCGGGCCTCCGCGGCGCAGCAGCAACAGGAACGGGATCAGCGCGATCGTCATCCACATGATCAGCTTGAAGTCGTCGATGTACGCGATCATCGCCGCTTGCCGCGTGACCTCGGCGTTCAACGCGGCGAGGCCCGCCTCGCTCGCCGCCGCCGCGCCGAGCGCCGGGTTCGCGGCCGCGATGAACGGGGTCAAATGGGCCGCGAGGCTCGCATGCACGGTCTGCGTGTTGCGCGTGAGCAGCGTCTGCACCGCCGAGATCCCGATGCTGCTGCCGAGGTTGCGCAGCAGATTGAAGAACGCGGTGCCCTCGGTCCGGAAGCGCGCGGGGAGCGTCGCGAACGCCGCCGTGCTCAAGGGCACGTACACGAAGCCGACGCCGAATCCTTGCAGGATCCCGGACACGATGATCGGCCGGGAGTTCATCGTCAGCGAGAAATGCGTCATCTGCCAGGCCGCGACCGTCGTGACCGCGAGGCCGCTCGCCATCAGCACGCGCGCATCGACGCGTCCGACCAGGCGACCGACGATGATCATCGCGAACAAGGTGCCGATGCCGCGCGGCGCGGTCACGAGGCCGGTGGTCACGACCGGGTAGTTCATCAGGTCCTGCAGCATCGGCGGCAGCAACGCGAGCGTCGCGAACAGGACGACGCCGACCACGAAGATGAAAACGTTGCTCGCGACGAAGTTCGCGTCCTTGAACAGCGCGCGGTTGATGAACGGGTGCTCGTGGGTCAGCATATGCACGAGGAACAGGTACAGCGCGAGCCCGCAGACGATCGCTTCGATCACGATCTCCGGCGAGGAGAACCAGTCCTTGAGCTGGCCGCGGTCCATCACGATCTGCAGCGCGCCGATCGCGGCGCTCAAGGTCACGAAGCCGAAGAAGTCGAACGGCCTCGCGCGGTTGTCCTTGCGCGCCGGCAGGTAGATCAGCAGCCCGAGGAACGCGAGGATCCCGATCGGCACGTTGATGTAGAACACCCAGCGCCACGAGTAATTCTCGGTCAGCCACCCGCCGAGCGCGGGCCCGAGGATCGGTCCGAGCGTGACGCCGACGCCCCAGGTCGCCATCGCCCGGCCGTGCAGTTCGCGCGGGTTGATGTCGAACAGCACCGCCTGCGACAGCGGCACGAGCGCCGCGCCGCAAACGCCCTGCAGCAGCCGGAACAACACGATCTCGGTGATGTTCTGGGCGAGGCCGCACAGCGCCGAGGCGATCGTGAAGCCGGCGATCGAGACCAGGAACACGAGCTTGCGGTCGATGCGCGTCGCGAGCCAGCCGGTGAACGGGATCGTGATCGCGGCGGCGACGATGTACGAAGTGAGCACCCAGGTCATCTGGTCCTGGGTCCCGGACAGCGTGCCCTGCATGTGCGGCAGCGCGACGTTCGCGATCGTCGTGTCGAGCGCCTGCATGATCGTCGCGAGCATCACCGAGACGGTGATCACGCCGCGATTCAAGCCCGCCTCCGCGCTCATCGGAACGCGGCGAGCAGCGACGGTCGGTAGCCGGTGTCGACCCGCACGGTCGCGCTCAGACCATCGTGCAGTGGCAAGCCATGCGTGTCGTCGAGACGGATCCGCACCGGCACGCGCTGCACGACCTTGACCCAGTTGCCGGTCGCGTTTTCCGGCGGCAGCAGCGAGAACGCGGCGCCCGTTCCCGGGCTCACGCTCGCGACGGTGCCCCTCAGCGGTCGATTCGGCCAGGCGTCGATCTCGACCCGCACCGGCTGACCCGCGCGCATGTGGGTCAGCGCGGTCTCCTTGAAGTTCGCGGTGATCCAGACGTCGCGGTCCGACACCAGCGCGAATACCGGAGTTGCCGCGGTCACGTAGTCGCCGGGCTGGAGCCGGTCGACCTGGGTCACGATGCCGTCGATCGGCGCGTAGACGGTCGTGTAGGAGATCTCGAGCTGCGTGCGATCGAGCGCCGCTCGGGCCTGGCGCACGAGCGGGTGATCGTCGATCGCGATGTCCGCGCGGCCGCCGAGGCTCGCGAGCACGGTCGCCGCCGCCTGCTGGCTCGCATCGACCGCCTGTTCGGCCGCGAGCAGCGCCTGGGAGGCCTTGTCGAGCTGCGCGCGCGAGACGATCCCGCTCGCGGCGAGCCGCCGCTGCCGCGCGTATTCGCGCCGCTGGTACGCGAGCTCGTCGCGTGCGCCCTTCAAGTCCGCGAGCCGTTGCCGGTAGTTCGCCTTCAGCGCGCCGATCTGCAGGCGGGTCGCGGCGAGCCGCGCGGCGGCATCGCGCTCGGCGATCAGGAAGCGCTTGTCCTCGAGGCGGAACAGCAGCTGGCCGCGCCGCACGTGCTGGTTGTCCTTCACATCGACGCTCTCGACGCGCGCCGATACGTTCGTGCTGATCGACACCCTCGCGGCGTGCACGTACGCGTCGTCGGTGCTCTGGTAGCGGGCCATCGCAAGCCAGATCCATAGCCCCGCGATCAGCATGACCAGCGGTACGCCGATCATCAGCCAGCCGCGGTGCCGGGCGAACCAGCTCGCGCTGCGCTCCGTGTGTTCGTCGGTCATCGTCGATGGGTTCCTGCGGTGAACGTCGCCCATGATACGGCAGACCCATTCTTTGATAAACACCGTATAATTCGAATACATTGTTTGATGGAGTCGAATTATGCGGGGTACCGCGTACGCCCAGATGGAATGTTTCGTGGCCGTCGCCCGCCACGCGGGGTTCGCGAGTGCGGCGCGCTCGCTGCGGCTCGCGCCGTCGACGCTCAGCTCGGCGATCGTCGGCCTCGAGCAGCGGCTCGGTGTGCGCCTGTTCAACCGGACGACGCGCAGCGTGTCCCTGACCGAGGCCGGCGAGCGCCTGCTCGCACGGGTGCGGCCGGCGATCGACGAGATCGCGACCGCGGTCGAGGCGGTCAACGAGTTCCGCGACAAGCCCGCGGGGCGCCTGCGCCTCAGCGTGTCGACCGTGCCCGCGCAGCTGATGCTCGCGCCGCTCCTCGCACGCTTCCTCGCCGCGTACCCCGCGATCGAGGTCGACGTGGTCGTGTCGGACGACGTGCGCGAGGACATCGCGAAGGGGCGCTACGACGCCGGGATCCGCTACGGACGGTGGATCGCGCAGGACATGACCGTCGTGCGCCTGTTGCCGAACTCGCGGATCCTCGCGGTCGCCGCGCCGAGCTACCTCGGGCAGCGGCGGCCGCCCGCGGTCCCCCAGGATCTCGTCACCCACAACTGCGTCCGCTACCGGCGCTCGCCGAACGAGATCTCCCGCTGGCACTTCAAGAAGGGCCGCAAGGAACTCGACATCGACGTGCGCGGCAACCTGATCGTGAACAACGTGGACGTCGCGGTCCGGGCGATGCTCGACGGCGTCGGGATCGGCTACACCGTCGAGGCCTACGTGCAGGCGCATCTCGCGAACGGCGCACTGCGGCCGGTGCTCGAGGACTGGGCGCCGCCGTGGGCGGGTTACTTCCTGTACTTCGCGAGCCGTCAGCTGGTCCCGGCGCCGCTGCGCGCGTTCGTCGATCACCTGCGCGCGCATCGATCGGACTTGACGCGAACCGGATCCGCGGACACCGTGTAGGGCGCGCGGCGGCGGCCCGGGGGAACGCGGTGAGGATGTTTCGGCGCCTGCGGACGGGAATCATGTTGGCTCTGCTCGCGACGGCACCCGCGCGGGGCGCGGTCGTCGTGTCCTCGAAACTCTCGAGCGAGTCGGCGCTGATCGGGCAGATGATCCGGCTGGTGTTGAATGCGCATGGGATCCCGACCGTCGATCGGATGCGCCTCGGCACGACGCCGGTCGTGCGCGAGGCACTGCTCGCGGGCGAGATCGACCTGTACGTCGAGTACACCGGCGATGCCGCGTTCTTCTTCAACCAGCCCGCGAACCCGGCCTGGCAGAGTCTTCAGGCGGGCTATCGGCTCGGCGCCGCGCTGGACTACGCGGCGCATCGGATCGTGTGGCTCACGCCGGCGCCCGCGGACGACGCGTGGGCGCTGGCGGTGCGCCGCGACGTCGCGACCGCGCAGGGGCTGCGCACGATGAGCGACTTCGGACGCTGGGTCCGGCACGGCGGCGACGTGGTGCTCGCGTGCTCCGCGGAGTTCGCGAACGGCGGGACGCTCGCCGGTCTGGAGCGCGCCTACCGATTTCACCTGCGCTCCAGCCAGATGATCGTCTTGTCCGGCGGCGAGACCGCCGCGACGATCGCGGCCGCGGCCGCGGGCACCGATCACACGAACACCGCGATGGTCTACGGCACCGACGGCGGCATCGTCGCGGCGAACCTGGTGCTGCTCACGGACGATCGGCACGCCGAGCCGATCTACGCGCCGGTACCGATCGTCCGCGCGGCGGTGCTGGCGCGATATCCGCAGATCCGCGCGTTGCTGCGGCCGCTGATGCGCAGTCTCGACGGCGATACGCTGCGTGCGCTGAACGCCCGCGTGCAGATCGACGGTGAATCCGCCCGATCGGTCGCGGCGGACTATCTGGCCGCGACCGGGCTCGCGCGCTGAATGGCGGCGTTGCCGCGGATCGACCGGCTCGGCACGCTGCTCGCGATCGCGGGCGGCGCGGCGCTCGCCGGCGCTCCGTTCGTCGTGTTCGAGCCGAACCGGATCGTGCCGGGCGTGCCGCTCGGGATCCTCGTCGCGTTGCCCGGCGCCGCCGCGATCGCGGTGGTCGGCGCGGCGGCGATCGCCGGGATCGTCGCGGTGTTCGTCGCGAACCCGCCGCTGCGGCTCGCCGCGAGTCTCGGCGCGTTCGTGGCGGTCGCGCTCGCGGCCGCCGCGGCCGGGAACGCGTTCACGCCGGCCGGCGATCTGATCGTGCGGATCGCGCCCGGCGCCGGTTGCTGGGTCGCGCTGGTCGCGTTCGGGCTGCTCGCGACCGACGCGCTGACGCGGCTGCGGCCCGGCCCGGGGATGCGGGTGCTGCTGCTCGCGGCGTTCTTCGCGGTCGCGCTCGCCGCGCTCGCGCACGGCACCTTCGACCATCTCTCGGTGATGCGCGAGTACCGCAGCAATGCCGGGCGGTTCGCGTTCGAGGCGCGGCGGCACGTGGAACTCGCGTTCGGCTCGCTCAGCGCGGCCCTGCTCGTCGGCTTGCCGCTCGGCGTGCTCTGCCACCGCGTCCCGCGCTTGCGCGCCGGGGTGCTGGGATCCTTGAATTTCGTGCAGACGATTCCGTCGATCGCGTTGTTCGGCATCCTGATGGCGCCGCTCGGTGCGCTCGCGGCGGCGGTGCCGCTCGCCGCGAGGCTCGGCGTCGCCGGCATCGGGGCGGCCCCGGCGCTCGTCGCGCTGTTCGCGTATTCGCTGCTGCCGATCGTCGCGAACACGGTCGCCGGACTCGCGCGCGTGTCGCCGGCGGCGGTCGAGGCGGCACGCGGGATGGGGCTGACGCGCGGCGAGGTGCTCACGCGGGTCGAGTGGCCGCTCGCGCTGCCGGTGATCCTCACCGGCGTGCGGATCGTGCTGGTCCAGAACATCGGGCTCGTGACCATCGCCGCGCTGATCGGCGCCGGCGGACTCGGTACCTTCGTGTTCCAGGGAATCGGCGAGACCGCGATCGATCTCGTGCTGCTTGGCGCGCTGCCGACCGTCGCGCTCGCGATCGCCTCCTCGGTGTTGCTCGACGCGTTGATCGAAGTCGTCGGAGGAGCGAAGCGATGATCGTGCTGGACGGCCTGACCAAGCGTTACGCAGCGAGCACCGTCGTCGACGCGGTCTCGATGCGGGTCGAGCGCGACTCGATCACCGCGATCGTGGGCACCTCGGGCTCCGGGAAGTCGACGCTGCTGCGGATGATCAACCGGCTGGTGGAGCCGTCGGCGGGCCGGGTGTGGATCGACGGCCGGGACACCGCCGACGAGCCGCCCCACCTGTTGCGGCGCCGGATCGGCTACGTGATCCAGGGCAACGGGCTGTTCCCGCATCGAACCGTCGCGCAGAACATCGCGACCGTGCCGCGGCTCCTCGGCTGGAGCGACGCGCGCATCGCGGCGCGCACCGCCGAGCTCCTGGAGGCCCTGCAGCTCGACCCGGTGCGCTACGCGGGCCAATACCCGCACGAGCTCTCCGGTGGCCAGCAGCAGCGGGTCGGGGTCGCCCGCGCGCTCGCGGCGGAGCCGAAGGTGCTGCTGATGGACGAGCCGTTCGGCGCGCTCGACCCGATCCTGCGCGCGAAGGCGCAGGAGGACCTGCTCGCGGTGCGCCGCCGGTTCGGGACGACGATCGTGCTGGTCACGCACGACATCGACGAAGCGTTCCGGCTCGGCGACCAGGTCGCGGTGATGCGCCACGGGCGCATCCTGCAGTGCGACCGCCCGGCCGCGCTCCTCACCCGGCCCGCGGATCCGTTCGTCGCCGAGCTTGCCGGACGCGGCGACCCGGCGCTGCGGTTGCTGTCCTTGACCACCGCCGGCGACGCCGCGGAACCCGCCGCGGCGGGCGACGTCGACGATGGCGAGTCCGCGGTGCCCATTCCGGCCGACGCCTCGCTGCGCGAGGCGCTCTCGCTGCTCGTGTGGCGCGGCGCGCAGGCCGGCCGCGTCGTCGATCCCGACGGCCGCGTGCGCGGCGTGCTCCGCGTCGCCGCGATCCTCGCGCACGGGCGGCCGCGCTGATGCGGCGCGCGCTTTCGCTGTGGCCGCTGCTCGCACTCGCGTTGCTCGCGGCCTTCCTCGTGGAGCCGCAGCGGTTCGCGCCGGTGTTCGCGCCGCTCACCACGTACGGCGCGCCGGCGATCTACGACCAGGGCAACCTGCTCGCGCTCGCGCTCGCGCATCTCGGGATCGTGTGCGTGGCCGCCGCCGCCAGCACGGTCGTCGCGGTCGGGCTCGGGATCCTGGTCACGCGCGAGGGCTGGACCGAGTGGCTCGCGCCGTCGCGGACGATCGTGAGCTTCGGCCAGACCTTTCCGCCGGTCGCGGTGCTCGCGATCGCGGTGCCGCTGGTCGGGTTCGGCGAGGAGCCGACGCTGATCGCGTTGTTCGCGTATGGATTGCTGCCGATCTTCGAGAACACGATCGCGGGCCTCGAGGGGTGCCCGCGGTCGCTGCGGGACGCGGCGGACGGGATGGGGATGAGCCCGCGGCAGCGGCTGTGGTCGGTCGAACTGCCGCTCGCGTTGCCGATGATCCTCGAGGGCGTGCGTTTGTCGGTCGTGATCGACGTCGGCACGGCGACGATCGGATCGACCGTGGCCGCGAAAGGGCTCGGCGAGGTGATCATCGCGGGACTGTCATCGAACAACGCGGCGTTCGTGCTCCAGGGCGGGCTCGCGACGGGGTTGATCGCGATCCTGCTCTACGAGGCGCTCCGGGCCGTCGAACGGCGCGTGTGCCGCACGGTCCGGATCGACTGACGCCCGCGCTACAATGCAGGTTGGGCGGCACGGGGATCGGGGCGCGAGCGTGAGGCATCCGGCGGAGGTGGCGGACGGGGCATCGGCGGGGCGCGACGAGCGGCTCGCGCCGATCGAGTGGCCGACGCTCGCGCTCGCCGTGCTGGTTTACGCGGCGTGGATCGCGGCGACGCTCGCGTACCGCCACTGGCCGCTCGCGCTCGATGCGCCCGCGGTCGCGTTGCCGCTGATCCTGCACAGCTCGCTGCAGCACGAGATCTTGCACGGCCATCCGACCCGTCGGGCCACGCTCAACCGTTTGCTCGCGATCTGGCCGCTGTCGCTGTGGCTGCCGTTCCCGATCTACCGGGAGACGCACCTCGCGCATCACCGGGACGAGCGGCTCACCGACCCGCTCGACGATCCCGAGTCGTACTACTGGACGCCCGAGGCCTGGGCGAGCGCGGGTCGATGGACCCGAACGGCGCTGCGGGCGCAGCAGACGCTGCTCGGCCGGGTGATCCTCGGCTCGTTCTGGCGGATCGGTGCGTTCTGGCACGCCGAGGCGCGCCGTATCGTCGGTGGCGATCGCCGCCGCCGCCGGTTGTGGCTCGAGCACCTGCTGTGGTGCCTGCCGGTCCTCGCGTGGCTGAGATTCGCGTGCGCGATGCCGCTCGGGGTGTACGTCACGACGATGGTGATCCCGGCGAACGGGATCCTGCTGATCCGTTCGTTCGCCGAGCACCGGGCGCGGCCCCGCGTGCGCGAGCGCGTCGCGATCGTCGAGCGCTCGTGGATCCTCGGACCGCTGTTCCTGTTCAACAACCTCCACGCGCTGCACCACGAGCGGCCGTCGATCCCGTGGTACCGCTACCCGGGCCGTTATCGCCGGCACCGCGATCGCCTGGTCGCCGAGAACGGCGGCTTGGTCTACGACACCTATTTCGCCGTTGCGCGCCGCTTCCTGGTGCGCGCTCACGATGCCGTACCCCATCCGTTCGGCCGGGTGCCGGCCGGGGTGACGCATGTTCACGGGCCGCTCGCGCCTGCTAGCATGGAGGGATGACGAACTCGATTCCCGCCCGGCTCGCGGCGCTGCGCGAGCGGATGCGAGCGCACGGCGTCGCCGCGGTGCTCGTACCGACCGCCGATCCGCACTCCTCGGAGTACCTGCCCGATCACTGGCGCGCGCGCGCGTGGTTGTCCGGCTTCACCGGTTCCGCCGGCACCTTGCTGGTCGGCCGGGAGTTCGCGGGCTTGTGGACCGACTCGCGCTACTTCTCGCAGGCCGAGCAGGAGCTCGCGGGCAGCGGGATCGCGTTGTGCAAGCTGCGCGTGCAGAACAATCCCGAATACCTCGATTGGGTGCGCGAGAACCTGCGCGCGGGCGAGGCGCTCGCGGTCGCGGGTGACAGCATCACGGTCAGCGTGCAGCGGCAGATCGAGCGCGTGCTCGCGGACCGGGGCGCGACACTGCGGCGCGACCTCGACCTGGTCGCCGCGATCTGGGCGGATCGGCCGGCGCTGCCGACCGCGCCGATCGTCGAGCACCCGATCGCGTTCGCCTGCGTCGCGCGTCGCGAGAAGCTCGACCGCGTGCGCGAGGCGATGCGCGGCCTCGGCGCGACTCACCACCTGATCTCGAGCCTCGACGACGTGGCGTGGTTGTTGAACCTGCGCGGCGCCGACGTCGAGTGCAATCCGGTGTTCCTCGCGCACCTGCTGGTCGAGCGGGACGGGCGCACGACGCTGTTCGTGGACCGCGCGAAGCTCGCGGGCGGGCTGGTCGCGGCGCTCGCGGCGGACGGGGTCGAGATCGCGCAGTACGGGGCGATCACGGACGCGCTCGGCACCCTCGGCCCGCAGGCCGCGCTGCTCCACGATCCGGCGCGCACCGCGAGCGCGATCGCCCAGGCGATCCCGGACGCGGTCCGCCGGATCGAGGCCCCGAACCCGACCACCGCGTTCAAGGCGGTGAAGACCGCGGCGGAGCTCGAGCGGATCCGCGAGACGATGCGCATCGACGGCGCCGCGCTCGCGCGCGCGTTCCACCGGCTCGAGCGCTGGCTCGCGGACGGCCGCCCGGCGACCGAGCTCACCGTCGACACGCTGTTGCGCGAGGAGCGCTCGCGAGCGCCGGGCTGGGTCGGGGAGAGCTTTGCGACGATCGCCGGTTACGAGGCGAACGGCGCCTTGCCGCACTACCGCGCGACGCCGGCATCGCACAGCGCGTTGCGCACCGAGGGACTGCTGCTGGTCGACTCGGGCGGCCAATACCTCGGCGGCACGACCGACGTGACCCGCGTGATCGCGCTCGGTGCGACCCGCGCCGATCAGCGCCGCGACTCGACGCTCGTGCTGAAGGGGATGATCGCGCTGTCCCGCGCGTGCTTTCCGCAGGGCGCGAGCGGGCCGCAGCTCGACGCCCTCGCGCGGGCGCCGCTGTGGGCCGAGTGCCTGGACTACGGGCACGGCACCGGGCACGGCGTCGGGTACTTCCTGAACGTTCACGAAGGGCCGCACGGCATCCGGCCGCCGACCGCGGGCGGCGCCTTGGTCGCGCTCGAACCGGGGATGATCAGCTCGATCGAGCCCGGCCTGTATCGGCCGGGGCGCCATGGGATCCGGCACGAGAACCTCGTGGTCGTCGTCGACGCTGGCCGTGGTGACTTCGGGGCGTTCCTGCGGTTCGAGACCCTGACCCTGTGCCCGTTCGACCGGCGGACCTTCGACCCGGATGCGCTCGATCCGGCGGAACGCGAGTGGCTCGACCGCTACCACGAGACGGTGCGGCGCGAAGTCGGCCCGTTGCTGGACGGCGCGGACCGGGAGTGGCTCGAGCGGCACTGCGCGCCGCTGAGATGAGCCGCCTCGCGGCCTACGCGGCGCAGCTCGAGTCGCTCGCGTCGCGCGAACGGCTGCGCGAGCGGCGCGCGGCGGCGGGGCGCGACTTCACCTCGAACGATTACCTGGGGCTCGCCGCGAGCGAGCGGCTCCGCACGGCGGTCCGAGAGGCGCTCGCGCGCGGCGTCCCGGTGGGCGCGAGCGGCTCGCGGCTGCTGCGCGGCCACCATCCGGAGCACGAATGCCTGGAGGCGGAGGCGGCCGCGTTCTTCGGCGCCGAGCGGAGTCTCTTGTTCGGCTCGGGGTATGCCGCGAACCTCGCGCTGTTCGCGACGCTGCCGCAGCGCGACGATCTCGTCGTGCACGACCAGTGGGTGCACGCCAGCGTGCACGACGGCTTGCGGCTCGGCCGCGCCGCGCGCGCGGCGTTCCGCCACAACGATCCGCAGGACGCGCGGCGGGCGATCCTCGAGTGGCGCGCGCGCGGTGGCCGAGGGCGTCCCTGGATCGCGGTCGAGAGCTTGTATTCCATGGACGGCGACCGTGCGCCGCTCCGCGAGTTCCATGCGCTCGCCGACGCACAGGACGGCTTCCTGGTCGTCGACGAGGCGCACGCGACCGGCGTATTCGGCCCGGACGGGCGTGGGCTCGCGAGCGCGCTCGAAGGGCAAGAGAACGTGATCGCGTTGCATACCGGCGGCAAGGCCTTGGGGGTGGGCGGCGCGTGGGTGAACGCGCCGCGGCTGCTCGTCGAGTTCCTCGTGAACCGCGCGCGCCCGTTCGTGTTCGCGACCGCACCGCCGCCGATCGTGGCCGCGGCTCTGCGTGAATCGCTCGCGATCCTGCGGCAGGAGCCGCAGCGGCGCGAGCGCCTCGCCGCGCTCGTCGCGCACGCCGAGGCACGGCTCGGTGCACTGCCGGGCGCCGCACCGGCCGGAACCCAGATCCTGCCGCTGATCGTCGGCACGGACGGTGCCGCGGTCCGCCTCGCGACCGCGTTGTGCGAACGAGGGTTCGACGTGCGCGCGATCCGTCCGCCGACCGTCCCGGAGGGCACCGCACGCCTGCGGATCTCGCTGAACCTGAACGTGACCGCGGCCGACGTCGACGCGCTCGCCGGTGCGTTGCACGCGCTCCTCGAGCGCCCGGTGAGCGGCGCCGCGCGAGGCTAGGGGCACGCCATGGAACGATCGCCACTCGCGGGGCCGAAGGCCTGGCGGCGCGACGCCGCGCGCACGCTGCTGCGCCACCACGTGCAGAACGGGCTCGCGGTGTCCGCGGCGCTCGCGACGGTCGCGCTCGGCGCCGACCTGTGGCGGGGAACCGACGCCGCGGTGCTCGCCTCGGTCGGCGCGATGTGCGTCAGCATCGTCGACTTGCCCGCGACGCTCGCGAGCAAGGCGCGGATGATGGGCGCCGCGCTGGTCGGAACGACCACGGTGGCGCTGCTCGGCGGGCTCGCGAGCGCGACGCCGATCGCGATGGCCGCGGTCGTCGCGGCGACCTCGGTCGCGCTCGCGCTCGCGACCACGTTTGGTCGGACCGCGGTCACGC
>JAJYFF010000073.1 GCA_021785405.1 Pseudomonadota bacterium
CAGGGTCCCGTCGAGGTCGAACAGCGCGACGCGGGCGTGCACCGGCTCCGGGGATCGGTCCACGTCGCGCCGCGGCGTCCGGTGTGCGCCTCGGACGGTCGCTTACGCGGCCCGCCCGGATTTCACGAGATTCCGCAGCACGTAATGCAGGATGCCGCCGTGCTGGAAGTACTCGAGTTCCTTCGGCGTGTCGATGCGCACGCGCACCTCGAAGCGCTTCGCCTTTCCGTCGGCTGCGGTCGCGGTGACTTGCACCGTCTTCGCGGCGCCGCGGTCGAGACCGACGATCTCGAACACTTCACGGCCGGTGAGCCCGAGGCTCTGCGCGTTCTGCCCCGCCTGGAACTGCAAGGGCAGCACGCCCATGCCGATCAGGTTCGAGCGGTGGATGCGCTCGAAGCTCTCCGCGATCACGGCTTTCACGC
Source organism: Pseudomonadota bacterium (assembly GCA_021785405.1). Lineage (GTDB taxonomy): Bacteria > Pseudomonadota > Gammaproteobacteria > Steroidobacterales > Steroidobacteraceae > Bog-1198. The sequence continues at coordinate 426 of JAJYFF010000073.1, forward strand.
CGAGCAGCATCGTGCCCTTCGCGGCCCAGTCGCGCGAACTGCCGGTCCCGTATTCCTTGCCGGCGAGGATCACGAGCGGCGTACCGTCGCCCTGATACTTCATCGCCGCGTCGAATATCGACATCTCCTCGCCGGTCGGCAGGTACGCGGTCACGCCGCCCTCGGTACCCGGGAGCAGGAGGTTGCGCAGCCGGATGTTCGCGAAGGTGCCGCGCATCATCACCTCGTGGTTGCCGCGGCGCGCGCCATAGGAGTTGAAGTCGGCCGGGGCGACGCCTTGCGCCAGCAAGTATTTCGCCGCGGGGCTGCTCTTCGCGATGTTGCCGGCCGGCGAGATGTGATCCGTCGTGACCGAATCGCCGAGCACCGCGAGCGCGCGGGCGCCGCGAACGTCCGCGACCGGGGCCGGCGTCATCGTCATCCCGTCGAAGTAGGGCGGGTTCTTCACGTACGTCGAGGCCGAGTCCCACGCATAGATCTGGCCCGCCGGGGTTTGGATGCCGTTCCAGTTCGAGTCGCCGGCGAACACGTGCGCGTAACCGGCGCGGAACATCGCCGAGTCGACCGACGCGCCGACGGTGCGGGCCACGTCCTCGGCGCTCGGCCAGATGTCCTTCAGCAGCACGGGCCGCCCGTCGGTGCCCACGCCGAGGGGCTCGGACGCGACGTCGAGGTCCATCGTGCCCGCGAGCGCGTACGCGACGACGAGCGGCGGGGACGCGAGGAAGTTCATCTTCACTTCCGGGTGCACGCGGCCCTCGAAGTTGCGGTTGCCGGAGAGCACCGAGGCGGCGACGAGCTCGCCCTGACGCACGGCCTCGGAGATCTCGGGCTTCAACGGACCGGAGTTCCCGATGCAGGTGGTGCAGCCGTAGCCGACCGTGTAGAACCCGAGCCGCTCGAGATCCGGGAGCAGGCCGGCCTTGCGCAAGTAGTCGGTGACGACCCTCGACCCGGGCGCGAGCGAGGTCTTCACCCAGGGCTTAGAGCGCAGGCCGCGTGCGACCGCGTTGCGGGCGAGCAGGCCCGCGGCGACGAGCACCGCCGGGTTCGACGTGTTGGTGCAACTCGTAATGGCGGCGATCAATACCGCGCCGTCGCGGATCTCGTGCTTCGCGCCATTCAGCTCGACGCTCGCGACGCCGCGCGCCTGCGGGTTCTTCTGCGCGCGTTCCTCGGCCATCTTCGCGACGGCGCCGCGATAGACGGTGCGGGCCGAGCGCAGGGGCACGCGGTCCTGGGGCCGCTTGGGACCGGCGAGCGAGGGTTCGACGGTCGACAGGTCGAGCTCGACGACGTCGGTGTAGTCGGCGGGCGCTGCGCCGTCGACCCGCCACAGGCCTTGCGCGCGCGCGTACGCCTCGACGAGCGCGACGTCCTCGTCCGCGCGCCCGGTGAGCTTGAGGTAACGGATCGTCTCCTCGTCGATCGGGAAGATCGCGCAGGTCGAGCCGAACTCCGGCGACATGTTCGCGATCGTCGCACGGTCGGCGAGCGGCATGCCCTTGAGGCCGTCGCCGAAGAATTCGACGAACTTGTCGACCACGCCTTTCTTGCGCAGGATCTCCGTGACCGTGAGCACCAGGTCCGTCGCGGTCGTGCCGGGCGGCAGCGTGCCGGTCAACTTGAAGCCGATCACCTGCGGGATGAGCATCGTGACCGGCTGGCCGAGCATCGCGGCCTCGGCCTCGATGCCGCCGACGCCCCATCCGAGGACGCCGAGGCCGTTGACCATCGTCGTGTGCGAGTCCGTGCCGACCAGCGTGTCCGGGTACGCGCGCGCGGGCATCCCGTCGCGCCGGTCCTGGAAGACGACCCGCGCCAAGCGCTCGATGTTGACCTGGTGGACGATGCCCGTGTTCGGCGGCACGACCTTGAAGTTGCTGAACGCGGTCTGGCCCCAGCGCAGGAACATGTAGCGTTCGCGGTTGCGCGCGAACTCGATCTCGGTATTGCGCTTCAAGGAGTCGGCCGAGCCGTAGTCGTCGACCTGCACCGAATGGTCGATCACGAGTTCCGCGGGCGCGAGCGGATTCACGCGCGTGGGGTCGCCGCCGAGCCGCGCGATCGCCTCGCGCATCGCCGCCAGGTCGACGACGCAGGGAACGCCGGTGAAGTCCTGCATGATCACCCGCGCGGGCGTGAACGAGATCTCGTGCTCCGGACGGGCGCGCGGCTGCCACTCGAGCAGGGCTTCGACGTCCGCCTTCGTGACGTTGACGCCGTCCTCGAAGCGCAGCAGGTTTTCCAGCAGGATCTTGAGCGCGAACGGCAGTCGCGCGACGCGCTCCGCGCCGAGCGCGGCCAGGCTGAAGATCTCGTAGCGTTGCGCGCCGACGTTGAGCGTGGTGCGCGATTTGAAGTGATCGGTCATGGTCCCTCCGCAGCGAACGTTGCATTATACCCGCTGGCCGATCGCTCCGGGGTCGCCTGGAGCCCGTCGCGGCGCCCGATCACGCCGCCGCCGAGGCACAGGTCGCCGTCGTAGAACACCGCGTACTGGCCAGGGGTGACCGCGCGTGCCGGCGCCCGCAGCGTGACCGTCGCGGTGCGCTCCGCGCGCAGACGAACGCGACAGAGGAGATCCGCCTGGCGGTAGCGCGTCTTCACCGCGCCGTCGAACTCGATGCCCGCGGGGGCCGCGATCCAGCGCAGATCGAACACCTCGAAGCTCGAGGTGAGCAGCAGTGGGTGGTCCGGCGACTGCACGACGATCAGCGCGTTGCGCGCCCGATCCTTCGCCGCCACGTACCACGGCGCGGCGCGGGCGTCGCGCCGGCCGCCGAGCAACAGCCCGCTGCGCTGCCCGAGCGTGTAGAACGACAAGCCGCGGTGCTCCCCGATCACGCGCCCGTCCTCGGTCTCGATCGGTCCCGGGCGCCGCGCGAGATAGCGCGACAGGAACTCGGTGAACGGCCGTTCGCCGATGAAGCAGATGCCGGTGCTGTCGCGCTTGTCGTGCACCGGCAGGCCCGCCGCCTGGGCACGGCGGCGCACCTCGGCCTTCGTCCAGTCGCCGAGCGGAAACAGCGCGCGCGCCAGCGCCGCCGGTTCGACCGCATGCAGGAAGTAGCTCTGGTCCTTCGCGAGGTCGGCGGCCTTCGACAGCCGCGGTCCGGCGTCGCGGTGCTCGATCCGCGCATAGTGCCCGGTCGCGAGCCACGCGCCCCCGAGGCGTCGTGCGTACTCCCAGCACACGCCGAACTTGATCTCGCGGTTGCACAGGACGTCCGGGTTCGGGGTGTCGCCGGCCGAGTAGCTGCGCAGGAAATGCTCGAACACGCGCTCGCGGTACTCGGTCGCGAAGTTCGCCCGATGCAACGGAATGCCGAGGATCCGGCAGACCTCGCGCGCGTCCTGGAAGTCGGCGGCGGCGGTGCAGTGACCGTCGTCGTCGTCCCAGTTCGTCATGTACAGGCCCTGGACCTCGTAGCCGCGCTCGAGCAGCGTCAACGCGGCGACCGCCGAGTCGACGCCGCCGGAGACGCCGACGATCACCGTGCCGGCGGTGCGAGGATCGGGAGCAGGCGCGCGCATGCGCCGATTATACCGGCGCCGCGCGGGGGAGGGCTCACTGGTAGGTCTGACGCACCTGCGATTCCTGCATGCCCATGCTCCAGACCTCGTCGAAGAACGTGAGGTAGCGCCGCACCACCGCCGGATCGTTCATGTCCGAGATGCCGTCCCAGCGGTCGATCCGCAAGCGATAGACCAGTGCACGGTCGTCGGCGATGATGAAGGCGCCCGCGCTCGCGGGGTATTCCGGCCCCATCGTTCGCAGGTCGATGCAGCTCGTCAATCGCCGGGCGAGGATCAGGAACTTGTTGTTGTCGAACATCGCGCGCGAGGGATCCGCGAGCAGCACCCGGACCTTCGCGTAGGAGCGCGCGAGCACCAGGCGCTTGATCGCCTCGAGGAACGGCTCCTCGCCGTAGATCATCGGTTCGAGGTCGTGGGTGAAGATCGACAGCAATCGCTGGGCGTTGCGCGCGACCTGCAAGCTCGCTTCCCGGACCTCTTCCATCGTGCTCAGGATCGTCCGGGTGCTCGCGGGCGGACCCGTCGGCTGTCCCCCCGGAACGTCGTTCGCGCTTCCCGCCATATCGCTCGGCCTCGTCGTGCTGAACGGGCAATTTCGCCCGCTTTTCGGGCGTCGGCAGCATCCTACCGGGCGGGTCGGGGTCGGTCGTGCCGACTGCGTCACGTTTCCTCGATCGAGCGCGCCTCAGCGCCCGCGGCGTGCGAGCGTCGCGGCGAGGCCGAGATAGGACGCGGGCTCCATCCCGAGGAGCCGGTCGCGCTCCGCGGGCGGCAGCTCGAGCGATGCGATGAATTCGCGGATCGCCGCGCGGTCGACCGCGCGGCCCCGGGTGAACGTCTTCAGGCGGTCGTAGGCGCCGCTGATGCCGTTCGCGCGCATCACGGTCTGGATCGCCTCCGCGAGGACCTCCCAGGCCGCGTCGAGATCCGCGCGGACGCGTGCCTCGTCGAGCGCGATCTTGCCGAGCCCGGCGAGCAGCGAGTCGTAGGACAACGCGGCATGCCCGAGCGCGACGCCGAGATTGCGCAGCACCGTCGAATCGGTCAGGTCGCGCTGCCAGCGCGACACGGGCAGCTTCTCGGCGAAGTGGGCGAGCAGCGCGTTCGCGATCCCGAGATTCCCTTCGGCGTTCTCGAAGTCGATCGGGTTGACCTTGTGCGGCATCGTCGAGGAACCCACTTCGCCGGCCACGACGCGCTGGCGGAAGTAGCCGAGCGACACGTACCCCCAGACGTCGCGCGCGAAATCCAGCAGGATCGTGTCGATCCGGATCAGCGCGTGCGCGTACTCGGCGATCCAGTCGTGCGGTTCGATCTGCGTCGTGTACGCGTTCGGTTGCAGCCCGAGGGAGGCGACGAACGCGGCGCTGAGCGCCGGCCAGTCGACCTGCGGGAGCGCGGCGACGTGCGCGTTGAAGTTGCCGACGGCGCCGTTCAGCTTGCCGAGCACGCGCACCCCTTCGAACGAGTCGCGCTGCGTGCGCAGCCGCGCCGCGAAATTGGCCATCTCCTTGCCGACGGTCGTCGGGGTCGCGGTCTGCCCGTGGGTGCGCGCGAGCATTCCGCAGTCGGCGTACTTCGTCGCGAGCGCCTCGAGCGCCGCGTGGATCGCGTCGATCGCCGGCAACAGCACCCGGGTCCGCGCGCTGCGCAGCATCTGCGCGTACGCCAGATTGTTCACGTCCTCCGAGGTGCACGCGAAATGCACCCATTCGAGGTGCGCCGGCGCGGCGCCGCGCGCGGCGAGCTCGTCCCGCAACCACAGCTCGACGGCCTTGACGTCGTGATTGGTGCGGGCTTCGATCCGCTTGATCGCCGCGACGTCGGTCGGACCGGGATCGGCCGCGAGCGCGCCGAGCCATTGCCGGCACGCCTCGGGCAGCGACGCGAGCGGCGCGCGCGCCGGCCCGACCGCGAGCGCGAGCAGCCACGCGGCCTCGACGCGCGTCCGTTCGCGCATCAGTCCCGCTTCGCTGAAGATCTCCCGCAGCGGCGCGAGCTTCGCGCGGTAGCGGCCATCGAGCGGAGAGAGCGAGTCGATCGGGGAATTCGACATCGGGGTGCGTCGTCGTGGAGTGTTAGAATCAGCGAAGTTTAGCGCAATCGGAGCGCGCCGCGGAGGAACGGATGAGAGGCGAACGCACCAGGATCACCGGCGATGCCACGCGGCTCGCCTGAGAGCCGGCCGGGAATGGTGCGGTTCGACCGAGAGATGATCAAGCGGGCGCTGCGGACGCAGCCCTCGCCGCCGGAGGAGGACATGGCCTGGCTCCCCGAGACGGAGCCCGAACTGCGCGAGCGGATCCGGCGCGCGCTGCCGGTGAAGCGGGTCGCGGCGGCGGTCCTCGTGCCGGTGATCGAACGCGACGGGGAGTTCTCGCTGCTGCTGACCCAGCGCGCGAGCACGCTGCGCGATCACGCCGGGCAGATCGCGTTTCCGGGCGGGCGGATCGAACCGCAGGACCGCGATCCCTGGACCGCGGCGCTGCGCGAGGCGCACGAGGAGATCGGTCTGGAGGCGTCGCGGGTCGAGTTCGCCGGCTACCTGCCGGATCACGTGATCGTGACCGGTTTTCGGGTGACGCCCGCGGTCGGATTCGTGACGCCGGACTACCGGCTGCGCGTCGCCGCCGACGAGGTCGACGAGGCCTTCGAGGTGCCGCTCGCGTTCCTGTTCGACGCGGCCAATCTCCGCGAGCGCGAGCGCGCGATCGGCGATGCGAGCTTCGCGGTCTACGACATCACCTACGGCGCGCGGCGGATCTGGGGTGCGACCGCCGGCATGGTGATGACCTTGCGACGGATGCTGATCGCTCAAGCCGGCGGCGTGCCGTGACGCGGCCGATCGATCGGCTGCTCGCGATCATGGAACGGCTGCGCTCGCCGGACGGCTGCCCGTGGGATCGCGCGCAGACCTTCGCGACGATCGCACCGTACACGATCGAGGAGGCGTACGAAGTCGCGGACGCGATCGAGCGCGGCGACCTCGAGGCGCTGCAGGACGAGCTCGGCGATCTGCTGTTCCAGGTGGTCTTCCACGCCGAGATCGCTCGCGAGGCGCGCCGCTTCGATTTCGACGCGGTCGCCGACGCGATCGCCGCGAAATTGGTGCGCCGGCATCCGCACGTCTTCGGCGGCGAGTCCGTCGACGGCATCGCCGCGCAAGCGGACGCCTGGGAGCGGATCAAGGCCGCCGAGCGGGACGCGGCGGCCGAGGGCTCGGCGAGCCTCGTCGACGGCGTGCCGCTCGCGCTGCCGGCGCTGGTGCGGACCCACAAGCTCGGGCGGCGCGCGGCGCGCGCCGGATTCGATTTCCCGGACGCGGCGTCCGCGGCCGCGAAGGTGCGCGAGGAGCTCGCCGAAGCGCTCGACGCCGACGCGCGGGAGCGGGAGGTCCACGGGCGGGTGTTCGAGGAAGTCGGGGATCTGCTGTTCGCGGCCGCGAATCTCGCGCGCAAGCTCGGGGTCGAACCGGAAGCGGCGTTGCGCGCGGCGAACGCGAAGTTCGAGCGGCGGATTCGGCGGATGGAGCGCTACGCGGCGGATCAGGATCGCGCGCTCGGCGCCCTCGAGCTCCCCGCGCAAGAGGCGCTCTGGAACCGGGCGAAGCGCGAGGAATGAGCAGGTCCCGTCGTCCGCGCGGCGCGGGCGACGCCGCCCGGCGCCTCGCGAGCGTGCGCCGCGAGTCGCGGCCGACCCTGCGTTGCGATCCGAGTCTGCCGATCGCGGCGACGCGCGCCGAGATCGTCGAGCGCCTGCGGGTCGAACCGGTGTTGATCGTGGTCGGCGAGACCGGATCCGGCAAGAGCACGCAGCTGCCGCAATTCTGCCTCGAGGCCGAGCGCGGAATCGACGGGCAGATCGCCCACACCCAGCCGCGCCGGCTCGCCGCCCGCGCGCTCGCGCAGCGCATCGCCGAGGAGTTTCAAGAGCCCGTCGGGCGCACCGTCGGCTACCGCGTGCGCTTCGCCGACCAGGTGTCCGAGGCGACCCGCATCGTGCTGATGACCGACGGCGTGCTGCTCGCGGAGCTCGCGCGCGACCGGGAATTGCGCCGCTACGACACGCTGATCATCGACGAGGCGCACGAACGCAGCCTGAACGTCGACCTGCTGCTCGGCGTCGCGAAGCGCCTGCTCGCCGTGCGCGCGGACCTGCGGGTGATCGTGACCTCGGCGACCCTCGACGTCGAGCGCCTGGTCGCGTTCTTCGGCGGCGCGCCGGTGATCGACGTCGGCGGGCGGGGTCACCCGGTCGAGGTGCGCTACGCGGCCTCGCCCGACCGCGAGGACGAGCCCGACCTGCCGACCGCGGTGCTGCAGGCATTGCGCGCGATCGAGGCGGACCCCGGACCGGGCGGTGCGGGCGACGTGCTCGCGTTCCTGCCGGGCGAGCGAGAGATCGCGGACGTCGGCGAACTGCTCGAGCGCGAGCTCGGCACCCCGATCGAGATCGTGCCGCTCTATTCGCGCCTCGGGTGGGAGCAGCAGCGCCGGGTGTTCGAGCCGGGTCCGCGGCGGCGGATCGTGCTCGCGACCAACGTCGCGGAGACCTCGATCACGGTCCCGCGCATTCGCGCGGTGATCGACTCCGGACTCGCGCGGGTCAGCCGTTACGACCCCCGCAGCCGCCTGCAGCGCCTGCCCATCGAGAAGATCTCTCGCGCCAGCGCGGAGCAGCGCAAGGGTCGGTGCGGGCGGGTCGGCCCGGGGCTGTGCATCCGCCTCTACGATGAGGCCGATTTCGCGGCCCGTCCGGCGTACACCGAGCCGGAGATCCGCCGGACGCACCTCGCGGCGCTGCTACTGCGGCTCGCCGCCGACGGGCTCGGCGCGGCCGAGGAGTTCCCGTTCGTCGACGCACCGGATCGGCGTGCGCTGAACGACGGCTATCGGCTGCTGCAGGAACTCGGCGCGCTCGACCTGGAGCGCCGGATCACGACGCTCGGTCGGGCGATGGCGCGACTGCCGCTCGACCCGCGCCTGGCGCGCGCGCTGCTCGAGAGCCGGCGCTTCCACGCCGAGGCCGAGGTGCTCGCGATCGTCGCCGGGATGAGCGTTCCCGAGCTGCGGGTCGCCGCGAGTCCCGGCGCCGCCGCGGGTCCGGGTCGTGCCGCGACGTTGCGCGCACCCGAGGATCCGAAATCGCAGTTCCTCGATCTGCTGCAGCTGTGGAACGCCTATGCCGCGGCGCGTTCGACGACGCGCCGGGAGTTGCGCCAGTGGTGCCGCGAGCGCGGCCTGTCGCTGTTGCGCCTCGGCGAGTGGGACGACGTGCACGCGCAGCTGCGCGAGCGCGCGGCCGAGATCGGCATTCGACCCGCGCCACGCGCCGCGTCCTACGCGATGATCCACCGGGCGCTGCTCGCGGGCTTTTGCGCGATCGTCGGCGTCCGCGCGGAGGAAGGCGTCTACGTCGGACCGCGCGGCTTGCGCTTTCGGCTCTACCCGGGATCGGTGATCGCGCGGCGCCGGCCGCGCTGGGTGATGGCGGCCGACGTCGTCGAGACCCATCGGGTCTACGCGCGCCGGATCGCCGCGATCGACCCGGGGTGGATCGAGACCGCCGCCCCGCACCTGCTCAAACGCGAGTATCTCGAGATCGACTGGGACGAGCGGCGCGGGGAAGTGGTGGCGCGCGAGCGGGTGAGCTTGTTCGGTCTCGTGATCGCGCAACGGCGGGTGAACTACGGGCCGATCGCGCCGACGGAGGCGCGGCAGATCTTCGTGCGCGAGGCGCTGGTGCACGAACGCCTCGCACAGCGGCCGGACTGGCTGACCGCGAACGACGCGGCGATCGCGGCCGCGCGGAAGATCGAGGAGCGGCTGCGCACCCGCGGCTTGGTCGCCGAACCGGAGGCGCTGGTGGCGTGCTACGAACGCCGGCTACCCCCGAACGTGTCGTCCGGCGCGGCGCTCGAGCGCTACGCCCGCACGCTCGACGCGGCCGGCCGGGCGCGCTTGCAGCTCGCCGAGGACGAGATCTTCGCGCGCCGCCCGGAGCCGGAGGCGCTCGCGGCGTTCCCGGTGCGCGCGGCGATCGGGCCGCTCACGTTCGATGTCGAGTACCGGTTCGCGCCCGGGGAGCCGCGCGACGGGGCGACGCTACGCGTTCCGGTGATCGCGCTGCCGGAACTCACCGCGTCGGGCCTCGCCGCGGCGATTCCGGGTCTCGCGCGGCCGCGGGTCGAGGCGTGGATGCGGGCCTTGCCCAAGGAGGCGCGGCGACCGTTGATCCCGATCGCCGCGACCGCGGCGCAGTTCCTCGCCGAGGCGGGTCTCGGCGCCGCGACGCCGGACGCGCTCGCCGCGTGGCTGCGGACGCGCGTCGGTCTTTCGGCCGAACAGGCGCGCTCGCTACCGGCCGACGGACCCGCGTGGCTCGCGCCGCGGGTCGCGGTCGTCGAGGCGGGCGAGGAACTCGCCTGGGGCAACGACCTGCCCGCGCTGCGGGCCGCGACCGCGGACGCGGCGGGCGCCGCCCTCCGGCAGGCCGCGGCCGCAGCGTATCCGCAGGTCTGGAGCCGCTTCGAGGTCGACACGCTGCCACCCACCGCCGTGATCGAGATCCCGAGCGGTCCGCTCACGGTGCATCCCGCGCTCGATGGGGATCGAGAGACGATCCGCGTCGCGTTCGAGCGCTCCGCGGACGAGGCCGCGCACCGGCATCGGATCGGTGCGACCCGCCTCGCGATGCGCGCGCTCGGCCGGGCGACCCGCGAGGCCGCGCGCGAGGTCGCGGAGGATGCGCCGCTGCTGCTCGGGGCGAGTCCGTTCGCGGAGGCCGCGCGCGTGGTCGACGGCCTGGTCGCGGCGGCGGTGCGGCGCGCGTGCTTCGGCGAAGCGGAGGTGCCGCGTACGCGGGCCGGGTTCGAGGCCGCGATCGAGGCCGGGCGGGCGCGGCTCGCGGAGACGCTCGCGCAGGGGCGCGCGGCCGCGCGCGCGGCGTTCGAGACCGCGCGCGCGGTGCGGGCGATCGTGATCCTCCCGCGGGTCGGGCCGGCCGCGGAGGCGGCCACGGAGACGCAGGCGCACCTGCAACGCGTGCTGCAGGCCGGCCTCGCCGATCC
>JAJYFF010000018.1 GCA_021785405.1 Pseudomonadota bacterium
CCCTCGGTGCGGTCGAGCACCGGCTTGTTGGTGATGTAGCGGATCACGCCCGCCTCGGCGCCGGAGCCGAACAGCGTGCCTTGCGGGCCCTCGAGGACCTCGATGCGGTTCAGGTCGGCCGCGTAGATGTCGAGGTTGCGGTTCGGCAGCTGCGCCGACTGGTTGTCGAGGTAGATCGCGACGTTCGGGAATCCCCCTGTGGACCCGCTCGACTGCGTGCCGGCGCTGCCACCCGCGCTGAGGCCACGCAGATAGAGGATGCTCTGGCCGGGTCCGTTGCCTGGTGCGGTCACGTTCGGCAGATGCTGGCGCAAGTCGTCGAAAGTCCGAACGTCGAGGTCGCGGAGCGATTTCGACGAGAAGACCTGCAGGGTGATCGGGACGTCCTGCGAGTTCTCCGTGCGCAACTCGGCGGTCACGACGATCGGACGCAAGGCTGGCGATCCGGTCGCCGCGAGCGCACCGCCCGCGAGGAGCACGGCAATCGCGTGCGCGACCGTGCTCATCGCGGGCGGGCTCCGACGATGCGCGCCGCCGCCGTGGTCGCAGGGCGGCTTGCGGCCGAGCGGCGCACCTCACTTCACCGTGATCCACACGATGTCGATCGGTGCGTCGCCCGCGTTGCCCGACTCATGGCCGTCGGCGAGCGCAATCGGCGTCATCCAGTCGACTTCCCCATCCGCGGATCGCTCCGGATAGACGTATTCCGGCGACGTATGGGAACGCACGGTCCACTGTCCTCCGTGGACGTGAACGTACAAGGTCCGCTCCCCGTGCGCGTGGACGCCTTCCCAGGCGCCCGGCGGGATCCGAAATCGCTGCGCGATCACGGCCTCGTTGTCGAGAAGATCCTCGCCCGGGACGTTCGGATAATCGAGCGGTACGGGCGACGTCCTCGGGGTGCCGGGTGCCGGGTCCAGGACGTCGACGACGACGACGTGCATGAGCTCTGCGCCGTCGTTGATCCAGCGTTCACCGGTCCGTGCGACCCGTCCCAGCCACGCGACGCGGCCGTCGGGCCATGACACCGCCCGACCGGTCGCCACTTCTCGGGCCACTCCCCCGCGAACGAAGACGGCCAGGGACCTCGCGGTCGGCGCCGGCGGATAGACGCTTTGGCGAGCGGCGACCCAGCGCCGATGCACGCGTACCCAGGCGTTCTCCAACACGAGTTCGGTCAGGCCGTCATCGGTCGTCATGAGCGTCCCGTGCCGGCCGCGAACGCCTTCGACAGGTCGGCGATCAGGTCCTCGGGCTGTTCCAAGCCGATGTTGAGGCGCACGAGCCGACCGGTGTCATCCCGTCCCGGTCGCCGCAGATCGGGATAGATCATCGCGAGCGACGCCGTGCCGCCCCAGCTGAAGCCCAACCGAAAGAGCGCGAGCCGATCGACGAAGGCGGCGACGTCCCGCGCCGTGAACCGCGGGTCGAACACGAACGAGAAGACGCTCGACGATCCGGTGAAATCACGCTGCCACAGATCGTGGCCGGGGCAACCCGGCAGCGCCGGATGCAGGACCGCCGCGACCTCCGGCCGGTTCGCGAGCCACCGCGCGACCGCGAGGGCGCTCGCCTCGAGGCGTTCCAGCCGCACGCCCAAGGTCTGCAGTCCACGCAGCGCGAGGCTGGCGTCGTCGGGCGAGACCGCCATCCCGAGTTGGCTCCACGCCGAGCCGATGCGCTCGTACAGATCCGCGTTCGCCACCGAGATCGACCCGAGCAGCAGATCGCTGTGGCCACCGACGTACTTCGTGAGCGCCTGCACGCTCACGGCGACCCCGGCGCCGAATGCGTCGAACAGGACCCCAGCCGCATAGGTGTTGTCGAGTGCCACCGGCACGCCTCGTTCGTGCGCGGCGCCGGCGATCGCGGGGACGTCCTGCACCTCCATCGTCACGGAACCCGGGCTCTCGGCCCAGATCAGCGCCGTATCCGGTCGGATCAGGTCCGCGATCCGCGCGCCGATCGCCGGGTCGTAGGTCTCGATCTCGATGCCCAGGCGCCGGAGCAATCCGCCCGCGAATTCCCGGTTCGGTCCGTACGCGTTGTCCGGCACGAGCCCGTGGCTTCCCGTCTGGCACAACGCCAGATAGACGGTGGCGATCGCGGCTTGACCGCCCGGCACGATGAAACTGTGATACGCCCCTTCGATCTCCGCGATCCGGGCGCCGAGTTCGAGCGTGGTGGGGTTGCCGTACAGACCGTAGGTATAGCCGTGCGCCGACTGACGCCAATCGTCCCGGATGTCCGCCGTGCGTTCGAAGACCACGGTCGAGCCGCGGTAGACGGCCGGGGCGAGGGATCGAAATCCAGCGGGGGCCCGCCGCGACGGATGCAAGAGTTTCGAACGCCAGTGCATGGAGCAACTCCCTTCGAACGCGGTGTCGGTGGGGCGCGAGGCGCCGGTGCCGGTTCGCGGGATTCGAGATCCCTGCCGTGCACCTCCGCGATGGTACAATTTTTTCCGGGAACGCGTGGACGCGGGGCTTTTCGATCGCATCCTCAGGACAGGTGACCCATGACATCGAGCGAACAGTCCTCGGTTCGCGGCCAGTTGCGACGGTCCGACAAGGTCATGAGCGACCAGGAGACCCACGCGTTTCTGCAAACGGCGTTTTGCGGCCGCACGGCCTCGGTCGATCGCGACGGCTATCCTTACGTGGTGCCGAACCTGTTTGTCTGGCACGACGGCGCGGTCTGGCTGCATACCGCGCGCAGCGACGGCCATTTCGCGCGCAACGTCCGCGACGACGACCGCGTCTGTTTCGAAGTGGACGAACCCGGGGAGGTCTTTCCCTACGGCGACCTCGAGTGCGATACGTCGATCGCGTATCGATCGGTCGTGCTGTTCGGACGCATCGCGCTCGTGCAGGACGTCGAGCGGGCGCGCACCTTTTTTTCGCTGTTCATGCGCAAGTACGCGCCCGCGGATTCGTGGGGACGGGCGCAGGGGTCCTTTCCGCGGATCGAGGCGACGAACGTCTACGCGATCGCGCCGGAATCGATGACCGGCAAGATCGGCGTGTTGCCGGCGGTGGAGGCGCGCTGGCCGGCGGTGAACCACAGCCTGTCGCCGCAGGCGCCGCGGCCGACGGCGGCGCCGCCGATCAAGCGGTCGTGACTCAAAAACGCATTCCGGCCGTGTACATGCGCGGCGGCACGAGCAAGGTCGCGATCGGCGCACAGGTACGGCGGGAGGGCGACCGCTGGATCGTCACCCGGGTCGTCGTGAGCCGTAACGCCCGCCGTCTGATGGAGGGTTGGGTTCTCCTGCCCGGGGAATGACCCGATCACCCGGGAGCGCCCATGGCCGTCGACCCACCTCGTGCATCGAAAGCCTCGTTCCCAGACGGCGTCGGGCCGCTCGCGCTCGGCGCGCTCGGCGTCGTCTACGGCGATATCGGCACGAGTCCCCTGTACACGATCAAGACCGCGATCGAATGGTCGGGTCGCGACAGCGGGCCGCCCGCGGCGCTCGGGATGCTGTCGCTGATCGTCTGGACCTTGCTGATCATCGTCTCGCTGAAGTACGTCGCCGTGATCATGCGCGCGGACAACGATGGCGAGGGCGGCATCCTGGCGCTCATGTCGCTGCTCGGCGTCCAGCGCGGCCGCCGACCGGTGATCATCGCGATGGGGATGCTGGGCGCCGCGCTGCTGTTCGGCGACGGCGCGATCACGCCGGCGATCTCCGTGCTGAGCGCGCTGGAGGGATTGGAAGGCCCGGCACCGGCGATCACGTCCTACATCGCGCCCTTGTCGATAGTCGTGTTGATCGCGTTGTTCGCGCTGCAACCGCTCGGGACGGGCCGCATCTCCCGGCTGTTCGGCCCGGTGATGGCGCTATGGTTCCTCGCGATCGGGGCGACCGGCCTGGTCGCGGTCATCCGCCACCCGGCGGTATTGTGGGCGCTCGATCCGTTGGTCGGCTTGCACTATCTGGCCGCCCATGGCCTCGCCGGATTCCTGATGCTCGGTGCGGTGTTTCTCTGCGCAACCGGCGCCGAAGCGCTCTATGCGGACATGGGACACTTCGGCGCCCGACCGATCCGGCTCGCCTGGTACGGCTTGGTGTTTCCGGCGTTGGTGCTCAACTACGCGGGACAAACCGCGTTGCTGATCGATCCCGCGACGGAGCACGTCGCGAACCCCTTCTACGCACTCTGCCCAGCGGCGTTGCAGGTGCCGCTCGTCGTGCTTGCGACCCTGGCGACGGTGATCGCGAGCCAGGCGATCATCACCGGTGCGTATTCCATGACGAGGCAGGCCATTCAACTCGGTTTGCTGCCGCGGATCCGGATCTCGCAGACGTCCGCGCGCAGCTACGGTCAGATCTACGTCGGATTCGTGAATTGGTCCTTGATGGTCCTCACGATCACCCTGACCGCGGCGTTCCGGTCGTCCGACAAACTCGCCGCCGCCTTCGGCGTCGCCGTGTCCTTGACCATGCTCTTGACCAGCGGCCTCATGTTCGTCGCGATGCGCGACGTGTGGCGGTGGACCTTGCTCTCGAGCATGATCGTCGCCGGACTGTTCGTCTGCGTCGACGGCGCGTTCGTCGCCGCGAATTTCGTGAAGTTCTTCGAGGGCGGTTGGATTCCGATCGCCGTCGCGAGCGCGCTCTTCTTCCTGATGACGTGCTGGAGCGAAGGTTACCTGGCGATGCGCGCGGCACTCGAGCGCGCGACCTATCCGATCGGCGAATTCGTCGAGAAATTCCGGGATCGGGCGCGGGTACCCGGCACGGCGGTGTATCTCGCCGGCCGCACCGATCTCGTGCCCGTCGCGTTGCTGCACAATTTGACCCACAACAAGGTGCTGCACCAGCGCATCGTGCTCCTCCATGTGGCCACCCTGCACCGGCCGCGCGTGCGTGCGAAGGATCGTTCGGTCGTCGTCGATCTCGCCGACGGCTTCCATGCGTTCACCGCGCACTATGGTTTCATGGAACAACCGAACGTCCCGCACTTGCTGACCCAGGAAGGCGGGGACGGGGCGCTGACGTTCGACTTGACGGACACGTCGTTCTTCGTCGGGCGCACGAACGTGATGCCGACCGGATCCTCGCATTGGCATCGGTTCAAGATCCACGTGTTCAAGGTCTTGTATCGCAACGCGCTGCCCGCGACGGAATTCTTCCGGATTCCGGCCGGTCGGGTCGTCGAACTCGGCAATCAGATCGAGGTGTGACGGGGCGAGCCGGTCGATCGCGGTGCGAGCCGCCGGTCGGCGCGTTCCGCAGCGAAAGGTGGCGCCACCCCGGCGATATTCATAGTATGGAACCCAACAGCCCCTTCAGGCCCGGTGACGGCGGTAATTCTGCGATGAGTCCCTCGACCGATGCTTCGTCCCCGGGCAACGCCGGCGCCGGTGCCGGCGATGCGCTGGCCCCCGCCTTGCTGACGGATTTTTACCAGCTCGCCATGCTGCGCGCGTATTGGGAGCGCGGCATGGAAGAGACGGCCGTGTTCGAGTTCTACGTCCGGCAACTGCCGAAGCCGCGCAACTTCCTGATCGCCGCCGGGCTCGCGCAGTTGGTCGACTACCTGGAGACGCTGCGCGTCGACGCACCGGCGCTCGACTGGCTGGAATCGACCGGGCGGTTCGCGCCCGACTTCGTCCGTCGGCTCGCGCAGCTGCGGTTCACGGGCGACGTGGATGCGATGCCCGAGGGTACCGTGTTCTTCGCGGATCAGCCGGTCGTACGCGTCACGGCGCCGTTGCCCGAAGCGCAGTTCATCGAAAGCCGGCTGATCAATCTCCTGCACTTGCAGACGATGATCGCCAGCAAGGCCGCGCGCTGCGTGCTCGTCGCCGACGGACGGCCCTTGGTCGACTTCGGTCTGCGGCGCGCGCACGGGGCCGAGGCGGGTGCGTTGGCCGCCCGCGCCGCGTATCTCGCCGGATTCCACGGCACCGCCACCGTCGAAGCGGGGCGGCGGTTCGAGATCCCCTTGTACGGCACCATGGCGCACTCGTTCGTGCAGGCGCATCGCTCGGAGATCGACGCGTTCCGTCACTTCGTCGAGTGCTTCCCGGACGACAACACCCTGCTGATCGACACGTACGATACCCTGCAAGGGGCGCGCACCGTCGTCGCGCTCGCGCAGGAACTGCGGCCGCTCGGTGGGCGAATCGGATCGGTGCGGATCGACAGCGGCGACCTCGTGCAGGCCTCCCGCGACGTTCGCCGCATTCTCGACGAGGGTGGCTGCCAGGACATCGGTATCTTTCTGAGCGGCAACCTCGACGAGTTCGTGATCGCCGATCTCGTCGCGCGTGGCGTACCGGTCGACGGGTTCGGCGTCGGCACGCGGCTCGACGTGTCGGCGGATGCGCCCACGCTCGATTGCGTCTACAAGCTGCAGGAGTACGCGGGCCGCGCGACGCGCAAGCGTTCCGTCGGCAAGGCGACCTGGCCCGGATGCAAGCAGATCGAGCGTCACCGCGATCCGCAGGGACTCCTGTCGAGGGACGAGGTCGTCCTCGACGAGGAGCCTGCGCGCGGCGAGCGCCTGCTGCTGCCGGTGATGCGCAACGGCCGGCGCGTGGGCCCGCTGCCGACCCTCGCCGTCGCGCGCGAACAGGCCCAGCGCGAGCTCGCGAGCCTGCCCTCGCGGCTGCGCTCGTTGGAACCCCGGGGCGCCTTTACGGTGGAGCTATCGGCCGGGATCCGCGCGCTCGCGCAACAAGTCGATCGATCGTGATCCGCGGATCGATGCGCTCGCGGCGGATGGCCGCGAGCGCATCGACGGTCGACCCAGCCGTGTTGATTACGGCCGCAATTTCCAGTCGAAGCTCAGGCCGTAGGTGCGCGGATCGCCGTACACGCCGAACACCTCGTTCGCGATCGTGTACACGTGGGCGAGCCAGGCTTTGTTCGCCAGATTGCGGCCCCACAGCGACACCTCGAACTCGTCCGACGGGCTGCTCCAGGTCATGCGCGCGTCGATCAGGCCGAACGAGGGCTGGATCGCGTACGGCTCGAGCTCGCCGCGCTGGCTGCCGGTGTAGGAATAGTCGGCGACCGTCTCGAGGTGTCCGTGACCGGACAACGGCAGCTTGTAGCGTGCCTCGAAGCTCCCCTTGTTCCGCGGCGCCCGGAACATGTCCTGGCCGCTCTGGTTGCGCAGGTCCAGGCATCCGGATTGCGCCGGATTGGCGAGACAGGCGGTGGGTCCCGGGCCGGTCAGCAGCGAGTAGATGGATCCGTTCGGCACGTAGACGTTGGTCAGCTTCGCGTCCATGTAACCGTAAGTCGCCGAGAAAGCGAGATGATCGGTCGCCAACCAATCGAGCTCGGCTTCTATGCCCTTCGCCCGCGCGCTACCCGCATTGAAGGTCTCGAACTCGCCGATGTAGTTCGGCGGCGGATTCACGATCCCGGGGCGCGGCCCGAACGCCTGGATCTGCAGGTTCTTGTAGTTCGTGTCGAACAGCGCGATGTTCGCGCGCAGGCGATGCGCGAACTCCATCTTCGCGCCGAATTCGGTGTTGTACGCGATCTCCGGTTGCAGCGGCCGCGTGTCGACGAGACTGGTTGGCGAGGCGGCGAAGCCGCCGCTCTGGAAGCCTTCGGACTCGGTCACGTAGAGATTCACGCCGTCCGTCGGCGCGTAGCTCAACGAGACCTTCGGGGTGAAGCGGCCCCAGCCGTCCGACACTTGATTGATCAGCGAGTTCGGCAGGATCCCCAAGCCGACCGCGCCGCCGTAGCCGCTCGCGGTCGGGACGTCGCCGAACGCGTTGTTGCCCATCGTCTTGTGGTCATACGAATAGCGACCGCCCACCGACAGCGTCCAGCGAGGCTGGAACCGCCAGTCGAGCTGGCCGTAGACCGCCTTGCTGATGATCCGGTCGACGCCGGTGTAGTGCTCGTCCTGCGCGGGGGTGATGCCGAGCGCGGCATTGATCGACGGCAGCAGGAACAGTCGCGTGCGGTCGCGATCCTCGCGGCTGAGCCAGATGCCCGCGACGTAGTGGATGGTATCGGTCGGCGAGGACACCAGGCGCAGTTCCTCGGTCAGCTCCCGGTCGTTGTCGAACACGTCGCTGCCGAGCGCCAGCACCGCGCCGAGCGAATCCATCGACCACTGGTTGTAGGTGCGCTGCCACGCGGTGATCGAGATGAGATCCGTTCGGGAACTGAGGTGGTCGGTGAACTTCGCGCTGAGACCGTAGGAGGTTTGCCGTTGATAGCCATTGTAGGGATTCGTCGCGCAACTCGGATTCGGCGAGGTTCCGCAGAAGCTCTGGTAGGTCTGCAGCAGCGGCAACGGGAACAAGGTCTCGTGCGTCAGGGGTATCCGCGCCATGTCCTCGTCGTTGATGTAGCTCCCGTTCGCGCTCAGCAGCCACTCGGTATGCGCTCCCTCGTGCAGCAACTGCGCGCGAACGGACTTCGTGTCGTCGTTCTTCTCCGTCGTGTGCAGCACCACGTTGTTGACCCAGCCGTTCGCCTTGCGGGTCGAGATCACGACCTTGCCGGCCCAGCCGTCGCCGAGCGGTCCGGTGATCAGACCGGAAAAATTATGCCGGCCGTAGTTGCCGACGGTGACGCGGGTGTGGACGTGCAGTCCGTCCATGCGGGGGCGGGAGGTCGTGATGTTGATCACGCCGCCGATCGCATTCTTGCCGTACAGGGTGCCTTGCGGGCCGCGCAGGACCTCGATCTGGGACAGGTCGAAGAGTTGTTGCTCGATGTTGGATACCGTTCCGAAATAGACGCCGTCCACGAACACCGCGACCGAGGCGTCGGTGCCGGGTCCATCGTCGTTGTTGGAGATGCCACGCAATGAGATCACGCTTTGTCCGATCGCGAACGGCGACATCGTGAGTCCGGGGACGAATTGTGCGAGGGAATCGAGATCGTGAATGCCGCGGGCTTGTGCCTCGGCGCCCGTCAACGGCGTCACCGCGATCGGCACCTGCTGGAGGTTCTGCCGGCGCAGCTGCGCGGTGACGGTGATCTCCTTGAGCATCGTCGAGCTCTGATCGGTCGTGGCGGCGTGAGTGCCGATCGACGCCAGGATGGCCAGTGAGACGGATCGGGCGATGATGGTCGACGCTTTCATGAATTCAACTCCCTTCTGTACACGATCGGTTGTTTCGACGTTCTTATGGACTCAAGGCGGATTCGACCGCGGCTGCGATCGCGAGCAGCCGGCGGTCGCTGTCCGCGGGCCCGTCGAGCTCGATCGCGACCGGCAAGGGCGCAGCGGTCCCGTCTGGCGGCGAGTATCGACCGGCCGGCAGACTGATGCCCGGGATCCCGGCATTGCTCGCGGGATCGGTGTTGCGGATGTAGGTTGCGAAGGTCGGCACGCTCGCGCCGTTCAAGGTGACGACCCGGTCGCTGCCCTCGATCGGCCGCGCCGGCAGCGGCGTCGTCGGCAACAGGACGGCGTCGACGCGGTGTTCCGCGAAGTAGTTCCGGTAGAGCGCGCGCAGCGCGGGGCGATGCACGGTCAGCGCCTCCCGGTAGACGGGCTCCGGGATCGCGCCGCCGATCACCTGCGCGATGATCTCCTTGACGTCGGCGCTCGCGATCTGCTCGTAGAGCGCGGCGAGCGTCACGTTCGATCCCGTGCCCGCGAGGTAAGTCTCGAGCGCCGCCTTGGTCTCGTAGAGGACCACCGGGAAACTCACCGCCGCGTCGACCGCGGCGACGTTCGGCAAGTCGGCGTCGATCAGCGTCGCCCCGGTCTCGCGGAGCCGGGTCACCACGCGCTCGAGCGCCTGGGCGACGCTCGAGTCCAGGTTCTCCTGGAAATGTTCTCGTGGAACCCCGATCCGGATCGTCCGCAGATCGATGGGTTCGATGCCAACCGGCGAGACGCCGGCCAGGACCGCATCGAGCACCGCGACGTCGCGAACCGATCGCCCCATCGGGCCGATCACGTCGCGCATCGGTGAAATCAGCGCGACGCCCGCCATCGGATAGCGACCGAGGGTGGGTCTGAACCCGACGATGCCGCACAGCGCGGCGGGAATCCGCGAGGACCCGCCGGTGTCCGTGCCGAGTCCGGCACGAACGAGGCCTGCGGCGATCGCCGCCGCGGTGCCACCGCTGCTCCCGCCGGCAAAATAGCGCGGGTCGTGCGGATTGCGCACCGGGCCGAAGGCGGCATTGGCGCTCGTGATCCCGTACGCCAATTCATGCAGATTCGTCTTGCCGACGATCTCGGCGCCGGCGGCCCTCAGTCGGCTGATCGCGACCGCGTCATGCGTCGCGACGTGATGCCGCAACGCCGGCGTTCCGAGCGTGCAGGGCATGCCGGCGACGTCGATGTTGTCCTTGACGACGATCTGGCATCCGGCGAGCGGTGCGCGGTGTGCCGCATTCGGAACCTCGTCGGTCCCCCAGGAGCCGCCGAACCCGGCGTCGAACCGCTGCGCGACCCGCGGATCGAGGTACGTGAACGCATTGAGTTCGCGCCACTGCGGTGGAACAGCCGTTTCTTGCGCAAGGTTTGACGAGTCGGCGCGCATCGTGGCGGATTAACAACATCCCCGATAACCGCGATTCTTGGATACGGTATACGCCCAGCCCCACCCCGCGATCAACAGCAGCCGACTTTATTGGATCATTTGTTGATCGCGATCAGTTTTTATCGGCCCTCGAAAACAGTGGATCCCGGCAAATCATCGGTCCGGCGAATGAACGCCGCAACCTGGTCGTGAAGCTGCTTCAAGGCGGGCCGATGCACGTAGATCATGTGTCCCGAGCGGTAATACCGATATTCGATATTGCGTTGCAGGATCGGCGGGATCGGCAGGTGATGCAGCTCGAACCAGCCTTCGTAATACGGCGTCGAGAGGTCGAAATATCCGCTGTTCACCATCACTTGCAGGTCCGGATTGCGCTTCATCGCGACCGCGAGATCCGGCAGCACGTTCGGCAGCGCGATCAGTGCGCGATGCGCGCCCGGCGGCTGGTGGCGATAGTCCCAGCTCGCATAGACCGGGATCTCGGGCTTGTAGACCATCCCCTGGCCGTAATGCAGGCGGTCGCGCACGTACGCATTGAACGCGGACACGTACGCGGAGCCGATCGCCGCGCTCTGCGGATCGTATTCGCTGAGTCGGCTGAGTGGATCGAGGGTCGGTCCCGTGAAGCGCGTGTCGAGCGTGCCGGTGGTCAGATACTGACCCGCGAGCAACTCCTGTTGAAAGGCGCCGTACTCGATCCGTAGATCGGACTGCAGCAGGTACGCCACCGGCAATCCAGTATCGGCGTGCAATTGGTCGGCGATCGCTTGGCGCCGCGCCGCGGGCAAGGCGTTGCCGCGCAACAACGCGAGCGCATAGTCCGTCGTCGCGAAGTGTTCGACCCGGGCGAGCAGTGCGTGCAGGTGCTGCGGGGGACCGGGCAGTGCGTGATGGTACCAGGCGGTTGCCGCATAGCTCGGCAAAGCGACGATGTACGGAAGATCGACCGATGGATTCAGGCGCGGATCGTCCGGCATCAAGTCCCAATCGAGAATCAGCGACTGCAGCATCACGCCGTTGAGGTCGATGTCCTCGCGCTGCAGTGCCAGCGCCAGGCCGGCTGCGCGCATCGTGCCGTAGCTCTCGCCGTACAGATACTTCGGCGAATTCCATCGGTCGTATCGGGACAGGAACTCCCGGATGAACACCGCGAACGCGTGGATGTCTTGATCGACGCCGTAGAAGGACTGGGCGCCCATGTGCAGCCAGATCGTGGAGGAGCCGGGACCGCCGTTGAACAGGAACGTGATCGGGCGGTCGGCCGGCGCGACGCCGCGCCGGAAGTACGCGACGTAGAACATCGACGCTTCGGCGGCCGGATTCTTCGGATCATTGGGGGCAGCGTGTCGGCGCCCCACGCGGTGAGTCCGCGACAGCACAGCATCAGGACGAGCAGGCGCATCTTCAGCTTCACATCTCCCTCCCATCGTCGCGTGTGAACGATGCGAAGGATACTCTGCGCCTGCCGCCGGGCCGAAAACATGCGATCATCGATCGCCAGGCCGGTGGTGGCCGGCTGCGCGGACGGGTCGTGGGCAGGGCGATGATTTTGCGGATCAAGGTCAAGCCGAACTCGCGGGCGTCGCAGCTCTCAGCGGAGCCGGACGGCTCCTGGCGAGCGCAGTTGCGCGCGCCGCCGGTCGATGGCAAGGCGAATGCGGAGCTCGTCACGCTCCTCGCCGAGCACTTCCAGTGTCCCAAATCGGCCGTGACGATCAAGTCGGGATTGTCGGGGCGCTCGAAGATCGTACGTATCGACGTTCCGTGACGCTGCCGTGCCGCTGGGCACGGGGGAGGGATCGTGAGCAACGAATACCTGTTCTTCGACACCGCGGTCCGCGACCGCTTCCTGCGGTTCCTCGCCGAGCAGGGCATCGACGGCGGCGTGCGTGCGGACGAGATCGCCGGCTTCATCGTCGAGACGCCCGACGGACTCGCCGAGGAGCGCCAGGAGGCGATCGAGCAGGAGTACGATCGCCTGCTCGATGCGCAGCGCGAGGCGGTCGATGCGCGGGACGAGTCGCCCGGGCACGATCGGATGGGTGTCTCGATCACCTTGAGCGACGGGCAGCCCTGCCTGGTCCGCATCCCCGGTGCGCTGGGACGCCGACTCTGTTCGGTCCTCACGCTCGAGGAGATCCACGATCTGGTCACAACCATCGCCCGCTGCGTCGAGCGCCCCACCGCCGGACCGCTGTGCCGCGACCCCTAGATGGGGTCGATCGTCAGAGGCGTGGTCCCGCGCCCCCGTCTCGCGCCGTCGTCTCGACGGCGCGGCCTCAACTCGCCGGCTCCGTTCCGGTGAAGTAACTGAGCACGTACGCCTTCAACGTACCGTCGGCCTGCGGAACGCCGTAGACCCTCACCTTCGTACCGGCGGAGAGCGCGTTGGTGAACGTCGCGAGCCCCGCGCTCGTCGTGACGTCGACCGGGCTCACGGTGACGATCCCGTTGGTACGATCGATCTGGTACACCAGCGTCGCCGAACCCGCGCTCGTGCCGACGTCGATCGTCGCCGCGGTCACGCCGCCGGCGACCGTCATCGTGAATTGGCCGTTCACGAGGCCGTTCGCCACCTGGCCGAGCGGCAAGCGCGACGGCAGCAGTATCGCGGTCCGTGCGGACCAGCCATTCGGATTCGCCGGATCGTTCCACACCGCGTTGCTCACGCCGCGAGCGACCACCGTGCCGACGGTGCCGCCGAAGTCGACGCTGCCGCCGGTCGCGGCCACGAAGTCGCCGATCGCGCTCGCGCCACTGTCGACGACGGTCGGATACGCGAAGTTCCACCACTTGAACCCGTCGATCGCGTTGCCGTCCTGATCCGACCCGTTCGCGGTCGACGGCGAGATGAAGTCGATCGGCACGGCGTAGTCGTCGGTCGTGGTCGCGAAGCTGCGCGTGTAGGTGAAGCCGGTCGCGCTCGGTGCCGAGATCGCGCCGCCGTAGGCGGCCGTCTCGATGTCGATCGACTGCGCGACCAGCGGTGTCGCCAGCGGATCGACGACGCTCACGTGCACCTTGAAGCCGCGGACCAGGTCGTGGTTCGCAAGGAACGCGGTTCCCGTCGCGATCGGCGTTGCATCGGCGGCCGGGTTCCAGGGTTGGCGGAAGAAGAACTGGGTGTTCGCGTCGACCTGTACGGGGACTCCGATGCCGGATCCGTTTTGAATCGTGACGACATCGGTGCTCGGATCGACGTGCAGCACGTGACCTTCGGGACTGAGCCAGACGCGGTCGAACTGGTCACTCGCCCAAATCCGTACCGCCACCAGACTCCCGTCCTGCTGATAGCGTGCCGCGAACCGCAATTGCTTGCCGACCAGCGTGGTGAGCGTGGAGAAATCCTTGACCACGGTGCGAGTCCCGGTGTCGACGTCGTACACGATCGTGCCGTCGGTCGCGTCGGCCAGGATCGTCAGCGATTGGGCCGTCGTCACCGCGGTCTCGGGGCTCGCGATCGGCTCGGTTGGATACTCGCGATCGATCGTGATCGAATGGTAGTCGCTCGCGACGGCCGTCACGTCGCCGTAAAGCTCCCGCAATACCAGTCGACGCAGGTCGTGCAGCGGCCGGCGACGGAGCGGGCCGGCAAAGTTCACCGCCCATATCGTCGCGCCGGTTCCCGCCGCCACGTGCTGAACGATGAACGCCGGATCCGCGAGATCGAATTCCAGATCCAGTGCATCGTCCTGGTTCGCGTTCACGGTCAACGGCGTGTCGAAAGCGACGTTCGCCACGACCGTTGCGTTCGGGGCGTTGCCTTGAACGTGCTGTATCTGGATCTCGTTGGACGGAATCGTCGCGCCCGGCGTCGCGGCGAACCCCGGCTGCGGATCCGCCGAGGCGGTGAGCAGGACGTCACCGGGGTTCGCACCGAGAGTCAGCACCGCACCGGTGTAGGTTCCCGCGGGTAGGCTGGCATTGCCGAGCAGCTCGCCGAGCTGATCGAGCTCCGCGAGATTCACGATCGGCGGCGTCGCGGGTGCCGTGTATACCGGGACGTCGGTGCCGCCACCTTGCGGGACCAATGCGATGGACAGTACCTGGACGCCGATCATCGCCCAGTCCTCGCTCGATGCGTCACTCAGCACGACGGACAGGGTGGCGCTCTGCGCGGTCGAGGTCGGCATCGCGCTCGCGGGCGTATTCGTCGCAGAGCCGCCGCCACACGCGGTGATCATCGCGGCGCCGATGCCGGCCAGTGCGAGCTTCAAGAGTCTCGTGTCCATGGTTCCAGTCCCTCGCTGACGGTGGTGCGCGCGGCGGCCGTCGAGTCGTCCGCAAACCGCGTCGCTGCCTAAAGGAACGGAATTCGGGATCGTGCGTTGACCGAGATCGTTCGATCCGGCGTCGATGACGTCGAGGCGGAACGCCGATCGCCGATGCCGGTCAACCGGTCGGACGCTCGCGCGTTGTAGGCAGCGCGCCGCGAGGAGTCCAGGTCGCGCGCTGCGGTCGCGACTGACGGCGTCGTTCGCGACGCGAGTCGCGCGGCGCCGTCAACGCAGCTCGCCGTCGTTCGCCTCGTACGCTGCGGTCGTGTCGCCGCGCGACGCGGCATAGGCCCGAATGAACCGCTGGAACGCCCGATACCGGCGCGCGCCGCGGGTTGCGATCCATTCCTGGCGCATCTGCTCCGGCCCGCCGACCTTCAAGATCGAGGTCGGGGAATACCGTTGACCGGCGGCGACGGCCGTCGTCTCGCCGTGGGGCGCGCGGTGACGTTCCAGCCAGGCCTGCGTGGGCACGTGTCCGGTCGCGCCCGCCTCCCGGCGCAGCAGCCGCTGATCGCTGCAGCGACCGCGATTGAATTGCACCGGTACGCGCATCGGCGATACCGGCATCGGATCGAGGCGCGGTGCGGCCCGCCAGATGCCCGCGATCACCTCGGCATTCGCGTCCCACTGCGACATCGGGGGCAGATCGAAGATGGCCTCGATGCTGCGCACGATGTTCACTTGCGAGAGAGGCTGCGTGTCCAAGGTCCCGGATTTCACCCACGGGCCCAGCGCGAGACCCAGCGTGCGATGCGCGTCGAGGTGATCGGCCCCGCTCTGCGCGTCGTCCTCGTCGAGGAAGACCGCCATGTGAGCCCACTCGCGGGTACCCGCGAGATAGTGCAGCAGTCGCGCGGTCGCGTGGTCGTTGTCGGCGACGTAGTAGTCCGGACTGTAGTAACAGGGGGTCGATCCGGCGGTGTGGTCGTCGGGGAGCCAAATGAAGACGAAGTGCGGAAACGCCGCGCCGCGATGCGTTCGCAGCCAGGCGATCGCCGCCGCGACCCGGTCGTCGTCCCGGATCATTCGATCCCAGCCGGGGTAGGTTCGATCGACGTGCGCGAGCAGGGCGTCGCGGATCACGCCGTCACGCGCGCGCGTCAGGTTCTCGCCGAAGTCCTCGAACGACACGCGATGCGCGAGCAGGTCGTTGAACAGATACAGCCGCTCCGGGTAGCTGATCCACGGGTTCGCGAAAGCGCCCAAGGTCTTGCTCGAATACTCGAACGGATCATGATGGTCACGCGCGTCGGCGCTCAGCGACCCCGTGCCACCGGGGCCGGCATTCCAATTCAGACCCCGGCGCGAGTAATACTCGGGCCACAGGCGCTGTACCACGTCGGAGTCCGACGCCCCGTCGGTCCACTGGTGCCCTTGCGCGGTGACTTCGCCGTCCGCCATGAAATTGGCGAACACGGCCTCGGTCGCGGCCCAATGGTACAGATTCGGCAGCTCCGTCGGCCCGTACAGATCGAAGCGCGGATCGGCCCACCGACCGGCCGCGCGATAGTCCCCGAGGTCCTCGTCGAAGGTCTTGTTCTCCCGCAGCACGAACACCACGTACTGGATGCGCCGGCGCAGGAACGCGGCGGTGCGCGCATTGCGCGTCGCGAGCGCGCGCCGTTCGGCGGCGGCGAAGCCGTCGTTCGCGAGCGCCTCGCGCGTCCACTCGGGCAGCGCGCGCTCGAGTCCCTGCAAGGGCACTTTCTGCAGCAAGCCGTGCATCATGTTGCCGATGTACTGCCAGTGCCGGTTCGGCCCCGTGCCGAATCCTTTCGCGGCGACCACGTACAGCGAGTGACCGGCGATCGTGAGGGCGCTCGGATACCAGCCGGTCGGAATCAGGCCGAGCGATTTGCCGCTCGCGAAGTCGAATACCGCGACGTCGTCGTTGCCCGCATTCGCGACGAACAGATCGCCGTTCGCGATCGCCAAGGCGTCCGGATAGCTCCCGGGGGGCGCGCCGGGATACGGTTCGTCCGCGAGCACGCGCATCGCTTTGAGCGACTGGGTGTCGATCTCGACGAGGGCGTCCGTATTGGCGTCCGCGACCCACAGACCCGGTCCGTCAGGCGTCGCCACCATCGCGGTGGGGTGCACGCCGGCCGCGACCGTGTGCGGACCCTGATCGGGTCCGGTCGGAACGACGCCCAGCACCTTCAGGCTGCGCCGATCCAGGATCGTGACGCCGCGCCCCGCCCAGTTGCTCACCGCGAGGCGGCGCCCCTGGTCGGCGAGCACCACCGCGAACGGGTAGGGGCCGACGTTCACGTATCGCGTCTCGCCGGTTCGCCGGTCGATGCGCGCCAAGCTGTTCGACAGCAGGCCGGTCACGTACAGGTAATGGCCCTGCGGACCGACCGCGACCGAGTCCGGGTAGAAGTGATAGGGCTTGGTCCCATGCTCGCCCTGATAGGTATAGGGATACTGATCGTGCGGAAACGCCTGCCATTGCAATGGATACCGGCGGACGACCGCGATGCGCCCGCCGTCGATCCGCAGCGCCAGGACCTGGTCGGAGTTGCCACCCGTCGCGTACACGATGCGATCCGCGCTCGCCGCCAATCCCTGGAATAGATCGCTGTGGGATACGACCGTGGTCGGCACGCGTCGCGCGCTCCGGTCGATCGTCGCGGTCGCCAGCGCTTCGACCCGGCGCCGCGGCGCGGCTTGCGCCGGGGCATACACCGTGCCGCCCGCGCTCGGATGCCGCGGATCGATCGCCTGCGTGAGCCCGTTGCGCGACGACGAAACCGTCGCGCGGACCGGCGCCGACCGACTGAAGGCGGCCAAGCGCGCTCGTCGCCGCAACTGCCGGTCGTACCACGTCACCGTCTGGTAAGGCGTCGCGCCATTCGCCAACACCAGCACGTCGCCACCGACGCTCAGCACCCGCGTCGGGAAATTCGGAGTGCTCGCGATCGTCCCCACCGGCGCGACGCGCCGCCACGTCGGCAGGACGCCCGTGTACCGCGACCGGACGGCCGCGGTGACGGTGACCGGTTGCGACAGGACGCTCGGCGGTGCGTGCGTCGGGAGGTCGGCCCCCGCGGGCCGAGCGATCGCCAGTACGAGGCCGAGGAAGCCGGTGGCGCGGCGGACGTGGCGTGGAGTGTTCATGGCCGTCGATTCTAGCTCGCCCCGCGCGACGACAAGCGGGCCGTTCGCGCTCGCGACCGCCCGCGTCGCGAGCGCGTCGACCGTCACGAGACTGTCACATCCGGCCGATACCGTACGCGCTTCCTCGCGGACCAGATCCCTCGGCGAGCGGCCCTCGGCCGCGGCCCAGGGCATCGCGGATTTGCGCCGACTTTCGCATCGCTCACAAGGAATACACCATGCATTCGCCCCGGTACCACGCCCGGTTCGCCTCGCTGTTCGGCCTCGGAGCGCTCGCGCTCGCGCCCACGGGCGTGTTCGCGCAATCGGCCGCAGCACCGACATCGAATCCGCCGGCGCACGCCCGGACGTCCGCTGCGAACGGCGCGGACACGGCGCTCACCAAGATCCAGGTGATCGCGCGGGAGCTCTCCTTGACGCAGATCCCGATGTCCTCCGCCTACAGCGAGTCGATGATCGGTTCGTCGGCGATTCGCTTCGCGTCGCCGATGCTCGACGTGCAGGGCCTGCTCGAGCGCACCCCGTCGGTCAACGTGCGCACGCCGGCGGCGAACGGCGTACGCACCAACATCACGTTCCGCGCCTTCAGCAGCGGCCAGTTCTCGGAAACCTTCGACGGGGTGCCGATCAACGATCCGTTCAACGGCGGCACCACCAATTCGGCGTCGACGCGCAACAACATTCCGTTGACCTTGAACGACATCAGCGGCGTGCACATCTACCGCGGCATCAACAATCCCGCGGTCACCGCGTACAACTCGCTCGGCGGCACGATCGCCTTCGAGCCGCGCGATCCGTCCGTGGCGCCGGCCGCCACGGTGAGCGCCGGCGGCGGCAGCTTCCACACCGTGTACTACGGATTGACCGCGCAGACCGGCGAGATCGCCGGCGTGCGCAGCATGATCAGCGTCAACCACAACAGCAGCAGCGGCTGGCAGGCGAACTCCGGCAAC
This sequence comes from Pseudomonadota bacterium, assembly GCA_021785405.1. GTDB lineage: Bacteria > Pseudomonadota > Gammaproteobacteria > Steroidobacterales > Steroidobacteraceae > Bog-1198. The sequence goes on from JAJYFF010000018.1 coordinate 18,845, forward strand.
CGCAACACCAACCTGTACTACGGCGGCGTGCTGCCCTATGCCGGCGGCGACGGCGAGGTGTACGCGTACGCGATCTACAACGCCAACAAGGGACTCACGCCGCACACGGCCCCGCTGCCCCTGGTCGAGCAGTACGGGTACGGCTTCGGGTGGCCGCTCGACTGGACCTACAGCTACAACCAGGACCACGGCGGTACGTACATCCTCGGCGACCGCATGCACGTGAACTCCTGGCTCGCGTTCAACGCGCGGGTGTACGCGCGTAACGTCGCCTACGATCGGGTGTCCTACACCAACCCGGCGTTCGCGCAGAGCGCCACCCAACCCTACGCGTTGCCGAACACCGGCGGCCCCGGCACGAACTACCACAACTATCTCTATGCGACCCATCAGTACGGGGTGATGCCGCATTTCACGCTGACGCTTCCCGACAATCTCGTGAAGTTCGGGGGCGATTACTCGCACACGACCCTGCACTCGGCGGAATTCTGGTACGGCAGCTATCCGATGCCGCTGATCACCGGCGCGAGCGCGAACGCGACGGACGCCTGGGACGAGCACGACGGCCGCACGCTCGGCTCCGCGTTCCTGCAGGACGAGGTGACGCTGCTCGACGGCACGGTGCACGTGACGCCGGGCGTCAAATACCTCTTCGCGCGCACCTCGGATTTCGACAATCTCGGGATCTTCTACCCGATCAGCGGGACGGTCTCGGACCGGGAGAGTTACACGTCGCCGACGCTCGGCCTCAACTGGCGGCCGATCCCGCACGTGAGCCTGTACGCCGCTTGGGGCGAGACCGCGAAATTCCCCGGCATCTCCGCGTACTACAACGACGTCGGGCAGACCAACGCGGCCGGCCAGACCGTGGTCGTTCCGCTGAACGTGAAGCCGGAATACGTCCGCGACATCGAGCTCGGTGCGCGTTACGCGGACCATGGTCTCGCGGTCGCCATGAACGTCTACCGGGAGAATTTCTCGAACACGTTCATCCAGAGCACGAACCCGGCGACCCAGTTGTCGAGCACCACCAACGGCGGCAGCTCGCGCTACGAGGGAGTGGAGATCGACCTGCGCGACGCGTTCGAGACGCCGATCGGTGCCTTCAGCGTGTTCGGCAACTTCTCGCAGAACAAGGCGTACTTCACGTCGAGCTTCACCGTCGCGAATTCGGCTGGAACCGCCGCGATCGCGGGCCAGTCGGTGAGTTCCGGCGAGCCGCTCGCGGGGGTGCCGAAGACCCTCGGGAACCTCGGCGTCGGCTGGAAGTGGCGGACATGGCGCGCCGACGTGAGCGAGCACTACGCCGGATCCCAGTACGTCTACGAATACAATGCCGGACTCCCGGGCGCGCAGACCATTCCGAGCTATGCGGTGATGAACTTCACGTTGCGTGACACCTTGCCGCTGCGCTGGGGCGCGATCCGGGATCTCAAGCTCGCGCTGCACGTCGACAACGTGTTGAACCGGCACTACTACACGTTCGGCTACGGCGACACGACCTACGCGGGAACCTCGTTCGTGCGCGCGATCTACGAAGAGCCGGCCGCGTTCTTCGGCACGGTCGCGGTGGATTTCTGAGCCGCTGAGCGCGCGTCGCTCGAGGGTCGGCGCGTCGGGACGACACTCGTACCCCGGTCCAAATACGTCACGCAGTCGCGCGCGGGGCGCGGATTTCCGAGATGCGCCGATCGAGGTCGAGCGAGAGGAAGGACGGCACTTCGAGCGCTCGGTCTTCGAGCGCACCGGGGCCGCGGGCGGCCCGGGCGAACCATGCGTCGTCACGACGCTCGATCAACGCGCGAATCTCCCGGCGGTGGAGCGCGATCACCGACTCGAGCACGGTGTCGATCGCCGCGTGACCGGTCGACAGACGCAAGGTCTGTAGCAGTGCGATGGTCGCGTTGGCCGATAGCGGGAGGTCGCCGGTGACCCAACGATTCACCGTGAACATCGAGATCGGCAGGCCGACCGCATTCATTCCGATCGCGAGCAAGTGCCGGGTGTTCGCACGCCGCCGGCGGCACCGCAACCGTCGCAGAAACTGTGATTCCGCGGGCTCGTCGATCGAGCCTTCCGGCCGAACGAAAAGGTGGAAGTGCCCGTGCTCCGTGGCGCCTGGCCGATCCTCCGGGTCGTGCGAATGGTAGAACCATTGGTAGCGGCGGGTCGCGTCGATCGCGTCGTCCGCCGGATAGTGCTGCCACTGGACCGGCGGTTTGCCGTCCAGCAGCGAGGCGAGCAAGTGGCGTTCGTCCCGGGCGAGTCGCGCATAGCATGCGATGAGGTGGTCGGCGGCGCGCCGCGGGCCGAGGGTTCGTGCGCGGGAGTTCGCGGGTCGCTCGAGCGTTCGCCGCACGGTCATCGGGCGCGCCGCGCACGCACGAACAGGTGCCGCAACACGGCGTCGATCGAAAAAGTGCCCGGGCCTCGGGCGATCACCGCGAGGAGCATGATCGCCCACACCTTGTGGTCGAGAAAGTCGTTGCCGACGAGCCCGTGCCAGAAGCCGTGTGGCCACAAGTCCGGATAGGAAATGACCGCGATGACGTTGTAGACGAACAAGAACGCGGCGGTGGGCCGGGCAAGCAGACCGAATCCAAGCAGCCAAGGCGTGATCAGCTCGACCGAGGTTCCGAGGAAGGCCGCGACCGGCGGAGGCAACACCGGCACGCGGTAGACGGTGCTGAACAGCATCGCCGTGCCGCTCGGATCGTCGAACTTGACGACGCCGGCGCGCCAGAAGGCGAGCGCGACCCAGAGGCGCATCATCAGCAGCGTGGGGGGATCCACGCGTACCAAGGATGCGCTCAGGCGATCGTAGAGCGATACGCATCGATCGATCTCGGGCTTCATGGCAAGCGCTCCTCTGCGCGGTGCCGACGCGGTCTGCGGCAAGGGTCAGCCCTTGTGAGGCTTCGTCGAACCGCCGGCGATCTTCGCGCACAGTCCCGCGGGCACCATCACGAAGGCGCCCGGGTCGCGTGCCTTCGCGTCCTGGCCCGCGCAGGAATGGCCCGGCGACATGCAATCGTTCTTGTGGGCGGCGTTGATCCCATAGCACTTCACCATCGCCGGGGCATTCGCCGCCTGCACGGTGGTTGCGCCGATCGCGCCGACCCCGACCGTCAGCGCGCTGATCAGGGCGACACGCAAGGTTTGTTGCTTCGTCATGAATGGCTCCTGTGGCTGTGGTGGGTGGCGCTCAACGCGTGCCGCACTTGCCGGCACACTTCTTCTTCGTGCCGCACTTGCCGGCGCACTTCGACATCTTCTTGTGCGCGTGGCCCGCACACCGGCCCGCGCATGCGCCGGCGCATTTGCCCATCGATTGGCTGGATGCGCAGGCCGCGGCCGCAGGGGCCGTTCCGGCGATCGCGAGCGGCAGGGCCATCGTGGTCGCGGTCAACGCGGCGAGTACGAAACGTGAATAACGGGTGGACATGGAGGCTCCTCATGGAATCGGTGCTCAGTTGTGGTCGTGCCTGTTGGAGCGCAAAATTGCGCTGCCTTGGATGAGAGGCGGGGTTGCGGGACGAGGATTCGCCGCCCGCCGATATTTTTTGGCCGGTGGCGGCTGGATGGACGGATGACCGCGGAACGACAGCAGCTCATTGGCGCGGCGCAAGGCGGCGACGCGACGGCGCTCAATCGGTTGTTGACCACCTGCCAAGTCGACGCGCGGCGCTATGCGCGGCGCCATTGCCAGGTCAGCGACGTCGACGACGCCGTGCAGGAGACGCTGTGGATCCTCGCCCGACGGATCCAGGGTCTGAAGGCCGCGGCGGCGTTCTCCAGCTGGCTGTTCACGGTCGTACGTCGCGAATGCCTGCGGCTCGAACGACGCATGCGCGGTCTCGGGCCCTCGGTCGACGAACTGGCCGAGGAACAGTTACAGCATCGCGATTCGGTCGACCTGCGCGCGGATCTGATCGCCGGAATCGAGTCGTTGCCCGCGCACTATCGCGAGATCATCCTGTTGCGGGACTTCGAGCAGATGACGATCGCGGAGATCGCGGCGCGCCTCGGTCTCGAGGTCCCCGCGGCGAAGAGCCGTCTGCACCGGGCCCGCGAGCAGCTGCGGACATTCCTGCTGGCCGGGCCGGCATCGGCGCCCGTCCCCTGAGACTGGGGACGACCAACGGCGAGCGCCGGCCGGCGCGAATCCTTTGACTTCACGGGCGCCTCTCTACAGGGTAGTCAGGGTTCGCGGCGCGTCCGCCGCCGGCATTGGAATGACCGATGATCTCGAAGTCCACGCTGGGTAAGGCTCTCCTGCTCCTCGTCCTCGCCGGGGTCCTCGGCGTGTCCGTGCGCGTCGGCCTGCACGGATCCGGGGCGCTCGGCGCGGTCCGCTCGCATCTGCACGCCCTCGGCGTGCTGCGGACCGCGCATCCCGTGCTGCTCGCGTCCGGCTTCTTCACGGCCTACGTGCTGGCCACGGCGGCCTCGCTGCCGATCGCGACGGCGTTGACCTTGCTCGCGGGTGCGCTGTTCGGCGTGCTGGAGGGCACCCTGATCGTCTCCTTTGCGTCGAGTCTCGGCGCGTTGCTCGCCTTCCTCGCCGCACGCACCGTGTTTCGAGACGCGGCGGAACGACGATTCGGGTCGCGCCTGCGCGCGATCAACCGCGGGCTCGCGCGCGAGGGCGGCGTGTACCTGTTCGGTCTGCGGATGGTGCCGGTGATCCCGTTCTTCGCGGTGAACCTCGCGATGGGCTTGACCTCGATGGCCGCCGGCACCTTCTACTGGGTCAGTCAGGTGGGAATGCTTCCCGCCACGCTGATCTACGTCAACGCCGGCACCCGTCTCGCGAGCCTCGGGGGGGTGCGCGGGATCGTCTCGCCCGCCGTGGCCGGATCGCTCGCGTTGCTCGGCGTCTTTCCGTGGCTCGCCCGCCGCGTCGCTACGCGCGTGAAGGCGCGCCGGATCCAGGGACGCTGGCCTCGTCCGCCGCGATTCGATCGGAACCTGGTCGTGATCGGCGCGGGCTCGGCCGGCCTCGTGAGCGCGTACATCGCCGCGACGGTGCGCGCGAAGGTCACGCTGATCGAAGGCGAGCGCATGGGCGGGGATTGCCTGAACACCGGCTGCGTTCCCTCGAAGGCGTTGATCCATGCGGCGCGGCTCGCGGCGGCGGCGCGCGCCGCGGCGGCGGTCGGGGTGAGTCTCGGCGAGCCCCGGGTCGACTTTCGCGCGGTGATGGACGGCGTGCACCGCGCGATCGCGCAAGTCGCGCCGCACGATTCGGTCGAACGATACCGCGAGCTCGGCGTCGACGTGCGTCGCGGGCATGCGACGATCCGGTCGCCGTGGCTCGTCGAGGTCGGCGGCGAGGCGATCACGACGCGCGCGATCATCGTCGCGACCGGCGCCGAGCCGATCGTGCCGGATCTGCCGGGACTCGGCGCGGAGGACTACCTGACGTCCGAAACGCTGTGGTCGCTGCAGGAACTCCCGCGGCGGCTCGTCGTGCTGGGCGGCGGGCCGATCGGTTGCGAACTCGCCCAGGCGTTCGCGCGCCTCGGCTCCCGCGTCACGCTGCTGCAGCGGGGAGCCCATGTGCTCACCCGCGAGGATCCGGTCGTCGGGGCGTTCGTCCAAGCGCGACTCGCGGCCGACGGCGTCGACGTGCGCACCGGCAGCCGGCCGGTCCGGGTCGAGCGCAGCGCCGGGGGCCGGGAACTCGTCGCGGACGTGCTGGGCGAGGCGACGCGGCTGCCGTACGATGCCTTGCTGATCGCGCTCGGCCGGCGGCCTCGCACGCGGGGATTCGGGCTCGAGGCGCTCGGGATCACGGCGGCACCGACGGTCGAGACCGATGAATACCTCGCGACCTTGCATCCGAACATCTATGCCTGCGGCGACGTCGCCGGACCTCATCAATTCACGCACGCGGCGGCCCAGCAAGCGTGGGTTGCGGCGGTGAACGCGCTGTTCGGCGGTCTCCGGCGGTTCCGTGCGGACGACTCGGTGATGCCCGCGGTGACCTTCGTCGACCCGGAGGTGGCCCGGGTCGGCCACAACGAAACCAGCGCGCGCGCGGCCGGAATCGACTACGAACTCACCGAGTACGATCTGGCGGATCTCGACCGGGCGATCGCGGAGCATCGTGCGACCGGGTTCGTCCGGGTGCTGACCGTGCCTGGCAAGGATCGCATCCTCGGCGTGACGATCGTCGGCCATCGAGCCGGCGAATGTCTCGCCGAATTCACGCTCGCGATGCGCGAGGGCCTCGGCCTGGGTCGAATCCTGCGCACGATCCATCCGTATCCGACCTGGTCGGAGGCGAACAAGTACGCCGCCGGCGCCTGGCGCAAGCGACACGCGCCCGAGCGGATCTTGCGCATGATGCAGCGCTACCACGCGTGGCGATTGCGCGGCTGATCCGGGGTCGGGCGATGCGCGCGCGCGGTTTCGCGATCGTCGCGTCGATCCTCGCGTGCGCGGCGCTCGGCGCCTGCACCCGCGCCCCACGCGGAGGAGCGTCGCCGTTGCCGGCGACCTGGGCGGGTATCGTCGCGGCCGCGCGCGGCCAGACCGTGACGATCGCGATGTGGCGGGGCGATCCCGCGGTGAACCGGTACATGCAGGACGTGGTCGCGCCCGCGCTGCGGCGTTCGGACGACATTCGCCTGCGATTCGTACCGGCCCAGGGTGAGCAGATCGTCAGCGCGCTGATGACCGAGATCGAGGCGCACCGGCGGACGAGTCGGTACGACGTCGTCTGGATCAACGGCGAGACGTTCTACCAGTTGCGCCAGATTCACGCGCTGTACGGCCCGTTCACGGCGCGCTTGCCGAACGCACGCCTCATCGACTGGCGTAACCCGACCATCGCGGAGGACTTCCAGCAACCCATCGATGGTTACGAGTGCCCCTGGGGCAATGCCGAGTTGATGCTGATCACGGATTCGCGCCGGGTCCCGCACCCGCCGACGGATCCGGCCAGCCTCGCCGCGTGGATCCACCGCCACCCCGGCCGATTCACGTTCGATACGAGCTTCACCGGCCTCAGCTTCCTCAAATCCCTGATGTACGCGTTCGCGACGAATCCCGCACAATTGCAAGGCCCGTTCGACGAGGCGCGCTACCGGCGCTTGCGGGACGCCGTGTTCGCGTGGATCCGCTCGGTGCGCCCGGATCTGTGGCGGCACGGCGCGACGTTCCCGCAAAGCACCGAACAGCTCAACCAGCTGTTCGCGGACGGCGAGGTCGATTTCACGATGAGCTTCACCGACGGCGAAGTCGATCATCGAATCGCGAACGGCGAGTTTCCACCCACGGCCGAAGGGTTCTCGCTGCGTACCGGGATGATCCGGAACAGCCACTATCTCGGGATCGTCGCGCGCGCGGCGCATCGTGCGGCGGCGATGGTCGTGATCAACGAACTGATCTCGCCGCGGGCGCAATGGCGCAAGCTCGACCCGGCGGTCTGGGGCGACGGGACCGTGCTCGACGTCCGACGGTTGCCGCCGGCGTGGCAGGCCCGTTTCGCCGCCGCGGCGCATCGCGCGCATGCGCCGTCGCGCGCGGCGCTGCAGGCGGTCGCGCGACCGGAGCCTTCCGCGCAGCTGATGATCGAGTTGTCGAAGGATTTCCGCCGTGACGTCCTCGAACACTGAGCGCCGGCGCCCCGCGTGCCGGCGGCGGGCCGATGGCCTCGGGATCGCGAGGCTCGCCGCGATCTGGCTGCTGATCGGCGGTCCCTTGCTCCTCAGCGCGGCGTTCATGGTCGCCTACAGCGTCGGACTCACGGGACTGCTCGCGCACGGCCTGAGCTTCGCCGCGTGGGCGAAGGTCCTCGGCGATCGGGTCACGTGGGTCACCTTGGGGTTTTCGTTCTGGGTCGGCGGGGCGAGTCTCGGCGTGTCGATGCTCGGGGCCCTGATCGTGCTCGCGCGTCGTCCGGCGCGGGCGGCGCCGCCCGGGCGATCGGACCTCACGCCGTGGTTCCTGCCGATCGCCGTGCCGCCGATGGTCGCCGGCCTGACCGCGGTGCTCTGGCTCGGCAATGCCGGAGCGCTCGCGCGCTGGGCGTACGCGCTCGGCTGGATCCGTCGCCCGGCGGACTTCCCGTCGCCGATCTACTCGACCGGGGGTCTCGGCATCATCGTCACGCAAGCGGCTCTGGTGCTGCCGTTCCTCGTCGTGCTGTTCGATCGATTGTCGCGGGTGCATCGGATCCGGGAACTCGGCGAAGCCGCGCGCACGCTCGGCGCGTCGCCGCTCGCCGCCTGGATCCGGGTCGGCGTGCCCTTGCTGCTGCGCGCGGCGACGCCGACCCTCGGCGTCTACTTCCTCGCGCTGAGCGGTGCGTTCGAGATTCCGCTGCTCGTCGGGGCGACCTATCCGACGATGCTGTCCGTCCGGGTCGCGCAACTGTTCGGTCAATTCGACCTGTCGACTCGCCCGCAGGCTTACGCGCTCGCGCTCCTGTACGCCCTCGTGGCCTCGGTGTGCGCAGCGGTCGCGCTGCGGGTGCGCGCGCGCCCGCCGCGGACGGAGCGCGTCTGATGCGCGCGGAGCGAGCGCGTCCGTTGCGCCGATCGGCGACCCTCGCGCTCACGGCGGCGTTCCTCGCGCCGGTCGCGCTGTTGCTCGTGTGGTCGTTCGCCGGGCGATGGCCGTGGCCGGCGCCGCTGCCGAGCCGGTGGCGGGCATCGGCGTGGATCGACCTGGCCGGGACCGGGGGGCTCGGCGCCGCCGCACTCCGCTCGCTCGGCATCGCGACCACGGTGGCGTTCGCCGCGACCGGCCTCGGGTTCGTGACCTGCCGCAGCGCGGCCGAGGCGCGGTCTCGCGACGTGCTGCGGCTGCTGCTGCATCTGCCGTTCGCGTTGTCGCCGGTCGTGCTCGGCGTAGGCCTCGAGTACTCGTTCCTGCGCGCGGGGCTCGCGGGACGCACGGCCGGCGTCGTGCTCGCGCAGGGCATGCTCGCCTACGCCTACGCGCTGATCCTGCTGAGCGGGCTGTGGAACGCCCGCACCCGGGCGTATCTCGAGGGCGCGGCGACGCTCGGGGCCGCGCCGCGGCAGGGATGGGTGCTCGTGCTGTTGCCGATCGCGCGGCCGCTGTTGGTCTTGTGCTTCGTGCAGACCTTCCTGATCTCCTGGTTCGACTACGCGCTGGTGCTGCTGATCGGGGGAGGTCGCGTGGTGACGCTCACCACGAGCCTGTATCAGTTCCTGCTGTCGGGCGATCTGCGCTTGGCCGCGGCGAGCGCATTGCTCCTGCTGCTGCCGCCGTTGGTCGCGCTGGCCGCCCATAGGCACCTGCGGCCGACCGCGTTCGCGGCCGATCCGGGGTTTTGAGATGCCGGATCGGGCGCCGTCCCGGGGTTTGCGCGTGACAGGTCTCGCGGTCAGCCGCGGCGGTCGGGCGATCCTGCGCGGGGTCGATTTCGCGGTGGAGCACCGTTCGACCCTGGCGATGATCGGGGCGTCCGGCAGCGGCAAGACCACGCTGCTGCGCGCGCTCGCGGGCCTCGGCGACGTGGCGGAGGGAGGCATCGAAGTCGATCGTCGGCGGGTCGATCGACTGCCCGCGCATCGCCGCGGCATCGTCTATCTCAACCAAGAGCCGCTGCTCTTTCCGCACCTCGACGTCCGCGACAACGTGGCGTTCGGCCTGCGCTTGCGACGCTGGGACGCCGCCCGGATCGCCGCGGTCGTCGATCCGCTGATCGCGGCGCTCGGCCTGCAGGGTCTCGACGCCCGCGACCCGGCGACGCTCTCCGGCGGCGAACGCCAGCGGGTCGCGTTCGGCCGTGCGCTCGCGGTGGAACCCGCGGTCCTGTTGCTCGACGAGCCGTTCGCGAGTCTCGATCCGGCGACGCGCCTCAGCATGCAGACGCTCTTCCGCCAGGTGGCCGGGAGCCGCGGCATCACCGCGATCTTCGTCACGCACGATCTCAAGGAATGCCTGCGGGTCGGCGACCGATTCGCCGCGATCCGCGACGGCGCTTGTCGGCTCTATGCGGACCGGGCCGCGTTCTGCGCCGATCCGGCGAACGGGGTCGCCGACGAGGTGGCGTTTTGGGAGGCCGCGGCCACGCCACCGCGACGCGATTGAACGCGCTCGGGGACGGTGCCGCGCCGCACGTTCAGGAGGCGAGCAGCCGGGCGGCGTGCCAGAGCCGCTGTCCCATCGTGATCACGATCAGCGCGATGAACAGTGCGGTCCACAGCGCGAGCCGGCGTTGATCCGCTATCATCGCGGTGAGGAACAGGAACGCTTCGGTGCGCTCCCCGAGACCGGGTGCGTAATGAAAGGACTTCACCGAGCGATTGATCACCGCGGCCGCGATCGACAGGAACAGGGACATCGCGACGGCGATCGCGCCCACCAGCAGCAGCAGCTCGAACCGCAGCGCGGGGTGGCGCCATGCGAGCGCCGCGATCACGGCGGTCTCGACGACCCGATCGAAGGTGATGTCGAGAATCGCGCCGATCGGCGTGCCCGCGGTCAAGCGCGCGAGGGTGCCGTCGACCGCGTCCAGGGTGCCCGAGATCCACAAGAGCGCGATCGCGAGGCCGGGTCGGCCGCCGGCGACGCTGCCCGCGGCGGCGAGTCCGATCAGCAGCGCGGTCAGCGAGACCACGTTCGCGGAGACTCCGAGCCGTCGCAGCGCGAGCGCGGCGCGGCGGAGCACGGGTTCGACGAAGCGTCGAGCCTGGCTGTCGAGCATGAACCGGCGGCCTCCGTGGCGTCGTGGTGAGCGTCGGCCCGTCCGGGTTCAGCGCAAGGGCTGGACCAGCAGCGCCGGCAAGCGTTGGTCGGCCGGTGACCGGAATTCGCCGAGGCCGATCCGGATCCGCGCGGGCGGGTTCGTCGCGCGCGCGAGATAGGTGCCGAACAGGCGATCCCAGACGGCAAACTGGAAGCCGAAATTGCGGTCGTGCTCGGCGCGCGCGACCGAATGGTGGATCTTGTGCATGTCCGGGGTCACGAACAAACGGCGCAGCGCCTCGTCCAGCCCGGCGGGGAGCGCGAGGTTCGCGTGAGTGAACAACGCGAAGGCGCTCAAGGCGGCCTCGAACGCGATCACGGCCCCGACGGACACGCCGAGCAGCAGCACGATGCCGATCTTGAACGCCATCGACAGCAGGATCTCGAGCGGGTGGAAGCGCACCGCGGAACTCACGTCGAGCACGAGATCGGTGTGGTGCAGCCGGTGGAGCCGCCACAACACGGGGATGCGGTGCGACACCACGTGCTGCGCGTAGACCGCGAGATCGAGGAGCACGAACCCCAGCATCGCGCCGATCAGCGGTGAGACGTCCGCGAGCCGCAGCAGACCGACCCGATGCAGCATGCTCCAGCGGGCCGCGTCGACCGCGAGCCACGGCATCAACCCGCGGACCGCGACGACGTCGATCGCACCGAGCACGAAGTTCACCGGCCAGCGATGCCGGCGGTCCGGGGCCGCGGGGTTCCGCGGCCATCGCCACTCGGCGATCGCGAGGATCGTGACGAGGCTCGCGAACGTGCCGGCTCTGAGGAGCGCTTCGGTCATCGGTGGATCACCCGATCGCGGGCCGCGCTCAATCGAACTCGAGCACGCGTCCGTGGCGCGGATCGCAGACGAAGGCCTGTCCGGCCTGATCGGAGGCGACGCAATGCGCGCCGAGCGCGGTGCGATAGACGCCCTCGAGCGTCAACTGGCCATTCGCCGCGACGTGCAGCGTGGTCATCGTCGCGCTGCGCGCACCCGGCGCGTACAGCCGTTGCCGCGACGCATCGTAGGCGATGATGTCGACGCCGCGACCCGTCCGGGCCGTCGCGAGCACCCGTCCGCCATGGCCCGCATCGAGCACGCTGACCTGCCCCTCCGCGCAGCCGACGAACAGGAACCGCGACGCCGCATTCCACGCCAGGCCGCGGGAGCCCTGGCACCCATTGCGCCACCGCGCCTGCACGCGGCGACTGGCGACATCGATCACGACCGTCTCGCGCTTCCAGAGGTTCGTGTACGCGAGTCCGCGGTGCGCGTCGATGACGAGCGATTCCGGACCCCCCGGGATGCGGATCGTGCCCACGCGATGCAGCGTCGGCGCGGGCGCGAAGTCGACGCCGAAGATCTCGATCTGCTGCGCGGCGGGTTCGGTGACCCAGAGTTCGCGCACCACCGGATCGTACCGTAGGTAGTCGGGGCCGGCGCTCAAGGCCACGCGATCGAGCACCCGGTTCCCGTGCGGATCGACGATCACGACCTGATGCGTGTCCCGGTCGCTCGCGAACAGGAAGCCCCAGGCGTAAGCGGCGGACGTCGTGCCCTCGCCGTGGCCCCGGGCGGTGCGCTGCGGCGTCGTGATGCCGGGGATCAGGGTGAGCGCGTGCCGCCGGGGGTCGATCAACGCGAGCGCCCCGGTCTGACCCGCGGGGACGACGACCTGACCGAGTTCGGGCACGTAGTCCATGTCGTCGAAGCCGATGCCGTGGGTCCCGCCGGGAATGGGGATGATGCGCGATGGGGCGCCGAGCGCGGCGCTCGACGCGCCTCGCGCGGCCAATAATCCGCCGACGCACAGCATCGCAAGCGCCCACCGGGCGCCGGTCCAACCGCAGGATGAACGCATCACGATGCCTCCCATGTTCGATCGCTCCGAATCGCCGCGCGCGCCGCGATCGGTGCGTTGGCGCGGCGGTCTCCGCGGTTCCCATTCGGGTGCGCGGGTGACATTATAAGGTGCCCGCGCCGCCGGCGCGTCCACCCTTGGCAGGAAACAGCCGATGAGCGACTACGGATTCGATACCCGCATCGATGGGCCGTTCGACGCGGCGGTCGAGCGGGTCACTGCCGCGCTCAAGGCCGAGGGCTTCGGCGTGCTCACCGACATCGACGTCCGCGCGACCTTCAAGGCGAAACTCGGCGTCGACGGCCGGCCGTACCGCATCCTCGGCGCCTGCAATCCGCCGCTCGCGCACCGTGCGATCACTGCCGAACCCGATGTCGGGCTGCTCCTGCCCTGCAACGTGGTCGTCCGCGAGGAAGCGGACGGGCAGGTGACCGTCGCGTTCCTCGATCCCGACGTGATGGCGCGGTTCGTCGCGAACCCCGCGATGCTCGACGTCGCGCGCGATGCGCGCGCACGGTTGCTGCGGGTCAAGGACGCGCTGACCGCCTGAGCGCGTCGGCGCTACGGTACGTTCGGGATCCGCACGATGCTGCCCCGGGCGAGGGGATCGTTCGGATCCTTCACCACCGTCACGTACAGCTCCTTCTCGCCGGGGCCGAACGCGACGTTCGTGGTGCCGTCGCCCGCGGCGATGTCGAAGACGTGCAGGAGCTTGCCGCCGGGGGAGATCTTCAGGACCTTGCCGCCCATCCACTGCGCGACGTACAGATTGCCGTGCCGCCCGACCTTCATGCTGTCGGGACCGATCCACCAGGCGTCGACCTTGTTCGGCACCAGCACGTAGAGCAGCGCGAAATTCGAGCGATGGCTGAGCGTGCCATCCGGGTTCACGGTGAACTTCAGGATGCAGTCGCCGACCGTCTCGTCGACGTAGAGCGTCTTCTGGTCGGGCGAGATGCCGATGCCGTTCGCGTAGTTCAGGTCGGTCGCGACCTGCACCCACTGCCGAGCGCCGGGCGCGAGATACAGGATCTTGCCGGTCACGCCCACCGGCACGGGTTTGTACGTGCCGAACACGGTCGCATAGGCGCCGCCGTTCGCGGTGACCATCAGGTCGTTGATGCCGCCGATGAACTTGCGGCCCTTGTTGTCCGCGTCCCAGCGACGCAAGATCTTGCCGCGCATGTCGAGTTCGAGGATCGCGCCGCGCTCCGCCGTGCACGCGAGCAGGAACGTGTGCTGCTTCGTGAGCGCGAGCCCGTTGTGGCTGCACCCGTCGAGGTGATTGAGCACGACGCTGCGGTGGCCATCCCACCTCGACAAGGTGTTCGAAACCCAGCTCACGTAATAAAGATCGCCGTCGACGAACAGCGGACCCTCGGGGCCCATCACGTGGCGGACGACGGTGACTTCGGCCGCGCGCACCGATGCGGCGCAGAGCAGGGCGACGACGGCGAGAACGGCGATGCGGGGAGCTTTCATGCGCAAACCTCCTGAACGGGAACGAGCACGATCGGACCGGTGGAGCGACGCGACTCGAGCAATTCGTGCGCTTCCGGCGCGCGAGCCAAGGGTACCCGCGTGATGGTCGGCGCGCGCAGGATGCCGGTCTCGATCGCGCCGAACACCTCCGCGGCCATCGCCTCGAGCGCGGCGCGGTCGCGAATGTAGTGGAACACCATCGGCCGCACCACGCCGTTCGATCGGGCCGCGAGCAGCGACGGGCTGAACGGCGCGACCGGGCCCGAGGATTGGCCGAAATTCACCAGCAGACCCTGATACGCGAGACACTGGAGCGACCCCAGGAACGTCGCGGCGCCCACCGAGTCGTAGGCGACGTCGACGCCGCGGCCCTCGGTGATCCGGGTCACGCGGTCGACGAAATTCTCGTCGCGGTAGTTGATCAGGTGATCCGCGCCGCAATCGCGCGCGATCGCGAGCTTCTCGGCGGAGCCCGCGGTCGCGATCACCGTCGCGCCGAGGTGCTTCGCCCAGCGGACCAGCGGCTGGCCGACGCCGCCCGCCGCCGCGTGGACCAGCACGGTCTCCCCGGCGCGCACCCGATGCACCGAGCGCAGCAACATCGAGGCGGTGAACCCCTTGATCGTGAGACTCGCCGCGACGTCGTCGGTCACGCCCGGCGGCAGCCGTACCGCGAGCCGCGCGGGCAGCACGCGCGCCTCGGCATACGCACCGTAGCCCGCATCGATGTAGGTGATCCGGTCGCCGACCGACAGCCCCGTGACGCCCGCGCCGAGCCGCTCGACGACTCCGGCCGCTTCGACCCCCGGGATCCCCGGCAGCCGGAGCGTCCGGTAGAGCCCGGAGCGCACGTAGGTATCGTGGAAATTCACGCCGATCGCGGTGTGGCGCACCAGGACCTCGCCCGGCCCCGGCGCGCCGAGCGGCACCGACTCCCACGCGAGCCGCTCCGGTCCGCCGGTCTCGTGGATCACGATCGCTCGAGTGCTGTCGGCCACGGGTCCTCCGAAGTTCAAGCGGCGCTGAGGTCTCTCGTCCAGCCGAACGGGTCCGGCGCGCGCCGCTCCTGAATCGCGAGCAGCGACTCGCGCAGCCGCTTCGCGACGACGTCGACGTTCGGCGGCGAGTAGTGGCGGCCGTCGCTCTCCCAGAGCGATTCGATCGGGCTCACGATCGCCGCGGTCCCGCACGCGAACACCTCGGTGCACGCGCCGCTGCGGATTCCGTCGATGATCTCGCCGATCGCGATGCGCCGCTCGTGGGTCGCGTAGCCCAGGCTCCGTGCCAGCTGGAGCACCGAATCGCGCGTGACCCCGGGCAGGATCGTGCCGTCGAGCTCGGGGGTGTGCAGCGCGCCGTCGATCACCGCGAACACGTTCATCCCCGAGAGCTCCTGGACGTCGCGATGGTGGGCGGCGTCCAGCCACAGCGCGACGGTGCAGCCCCGATTCACGGCGGCCGTGGACGCCCGCAGCGACGCCGCGTAGTTGGCCGCCGCCTTGGCTTCGCCGATGCCGCCCGCGGCGGCGCGTACGTCCGCGCGCTCGATCGTCACCTTCAGCGCACCGGCGGCGTAGGCTTCCACCGGATTGGCGATCACCATGAAGCGGAACGTGGACGAGTTCTTCAGCAGGTAGCTGTTCTCCGTGCCGAACAGGAACGGCCGTAGATAGAGCGATCGTCCGCTCTGGCGCGGAATGAAGTCGGTGCACGCGCGGGTCACCGCCTCGATGCCTTCGAAGAACAAGGGCTCGGGCACGACGGGCATCGACATGCGGCTCGCCGAGCGCGCCAACCGGCGGCAGTTCTCCAGCGGACGAAAGAAGTTCGGTCGTTCCTGCCCGACCCGGTACGCTTTCAGGCCCTCGAACACGAGCTCCGCGTACTGCAGCGCGCGCGACCCGGGCCAGAGCTCGATCGGTCCGTACGGGAGGAGCTGGCCGCGGCTCCAGGCGCCGTCGCTCCACGTCGTGCTGTACATCACCGGGGCGTTCACGAGCCCGAAGCCGAGCCGTTCCGGCAGGGTGAATCCTCGGACCGCGGCGGCGACGCCCGGATCCACGTCGTAGGCGTTCATTCAGCCTCGCAGATACGCGTCGGTGCCCGTGAGCCAGTCCTCGCGCGGCGGCGAGAACACGTCGACGTCGAGCGTGTCCTCGAGCGCGAGCGCCCGATGGGGAAGATTCGAGGGAATCACGATCACTTCGCCGGCGCGTACCGTGACCTCGGAATCGCCGTCGGGCCCGAACCAGAAGTGCAGGGCGCCCGACAGGATGTACGTCAGCTGCTCGTTGTGATGCGAGTGCCGGGGCACCTCGTCGCCCTTCTTCAGGTGGACGTGCGCGATCATCATCCGCTCGCCGGTGATCAGCTTGCGGGTGATGGTCCCTTTCAGGGGCTCGGCGGGCAGGTCGTCCCAGCGGTAGTGGGGGACCGGGGTCTTGGTCGGTGCGGTCATGCGCAGTGCCTCGCGGTTCGAATGACGAGTGGGGTCGGGAGCGTCCTCATCGCGCGCCCGCGCCGGTGTCGTTCCGGGGGACGATCGCGACGACGCGCGCCGGGAAACCGGTGCCGTGCTCGGGCTTCGGGAAGGACACCATCACCAGCGCGCCGGCGTCCGGCACCCGGTCGAGGTGCGCGAGCACCTCGATCTGGTAGTGATTGGTGCCGAGCACGTAGGACTCCAGCGAGTAGTCGTCCTTCGAGGCCCCGAGACCGCCGTCGGTATCGGTCGTCTCGTGCCCGATCGCCGTGACCTGCCGCCGCGTGAACAGGAACTTCAGCACCGGCAGGCTCCACCGAGGATAGTGCGCGACGCCGTGCGCGTCCTTGTTCTGCATCGCGGTCTGGCTCGGCCAACGCTTCGACCAGTCGGTGCGCATCGCGACGAACGCGTGCGGCGGGATCCTGCCGTAACGATGTTCCCAGGCGCGCACGTCGCCCATCGTGATCGCATAGTCGGGATCCTTCGCGACCTGCTGGTGCACGTCGATCACGACGAGCGGCATCAGCATCTGATCCACCGGGATCTGGTCGACCGTGCGCAGGCCGTGATGGAAGTGCGCGGGCGCATCCACGTGGGTGCCCCACTGACCGACGTGACAATACTGGTCCACGTGGAAGCCGTCCTTGCGGATGGTGTAGAGCGTGCGCACGGTCATCGGCCCGAAGCCCTTCCAGTGCGGCGTGTCCGGACCGAACGCGTGCGTCAGGTCGACGTAGCGCGCGCCGGCCAGGAAGTGCCGATAGACCGACCACAGCGGGAACGCCGGTGCGTGCGCCGCCGCCCGCGGCGCGGTCGCGGGCGGCGCCGCGGCGTACCCGACGAACGGCAGGCCGAGCGAGGCGACGAGCGCGGCGCCCGCGACGCGGTGGCGAAGTCGAAGTCCAAGTCGAAGTCCAAGTCGAAGGTCGTTCATGAAAGTCCCCTCAGAATTTGTAGCTCCACTGGGTGCCGATCGTCATCGGCTGCATCGTCGAGATGCGCGTCAGCGGACCGATGTTGAAGCTGAAGCTCGTGTTGTTCGCGGAGATCCAGGGCACCTTGTTCGTCAGGTTGGTCACGAAGAACGCGCCCGTCCAGCGGTTCGCGCCGAGCGTCACGCGCAAGTTCGCGATCGCGTAGCCCGGGAGCTGGATCACCGAGAAGGCCTCGTCCCAGGACGAGCCGGTATAGGTCCCGTCGAGACGCACGGTCAGCGTCTTGTCGGCGACCGGCACCGAGTACTCCAACGACGCGCTCGCGGTTTCCTTCGGCACGTTCAAGATCGGAATGCTGTTGCACGGACCGCCGACCGGGCAGCTCGGAAAGCTGTAGCCGGAATTCGCGAGCGAACCGACGTAGCCCGCGCTCGGGCTGGTGATGTCGGCCTGGGTCCAGGTGCCGGCGAGGTGCGCGGTCCAGTGCTCCCAGAATCGCGCCGCGATGTCGATCTCCGGACCGTAGCTGCGTCCTTGGCCCGCGTTGGTCACGTACTGGGTGCCGCAGGACAGCAGCGCGGTCTGTTGCACCTGATTCCATTTGATGTAGTAGAAGTCGCCGTTGATGCGGACGCGGTCGTTCGCGAGCATCGACTTGCCGCCGAGCTCGTAGTCCCACACGGTGTCCGGATTGAACGACTTCGGTCCGCCGAGCGGGCACGCGGTCAACGGGATCGCCATGTTCGCGCCGCCCGGACGGAAGCCCTTGGAGGCCGACAGGTACATCATCACCTTGCTCGTCGGCAGCCAGGCGAGGTCCACGCGGGGAATCACGCCGGACGCGTTCGAGAACTGACCGGGCGGGTTCGCGAGCGGGGCCGCCTGCGGCGTGAAGAAGTAGCCCCATTCGTTGTTGTACGCCGAGGTGTCGTAGCGGTACCAGCGCAATCCGCCTTCGAGCTTCCAGGTCGGGGCGAAGCGCCACGAGGCGTCGGCGAACGCCGCCTTCTGCGCGATCTCGTACTGGTTGTTGATCCCGAACGTCAGGCCCGCCGGGTTGTTCATCGGCGGCGACAGCTGCTGCGAGAGTTGCGCGATGAAGGGCGCGTACTGGGACTCGACGAACGCGGAGTTCAACTTGCTGTAGAACAGCCCCGTGACCCAGTGGAGATTGGTGTTGCCCGCCGAGTTCAGCCGCACTTCCTGGCTGAACTCGTGTTCCGGCTCCGCCTCGTAGATCGGCGTATTGATGTACGTCGGCATGCCGAGCGCCGCCATCTGCGCGGGGCTGACCAGGAAGGACTCGAGGGTCCAGGAGGTCGCCTCGGAGGCGTCCTGCAGCTGCCAAGGCTGCCGCTCGAAGTAGCCGGTCGCGCTCGTCAGGTCCGCGAAGCCGAGCTTCCCCTTGATCGTCGCGGAGAAGATGCTCGCGCGATCGTGGATGCGCTCGGCGAGCGGATAGGGCTGGTAATGCGTCAGGTGAGCCGGGCCGGGCGGCAGATCGAACTCGTCGTAGCCGCCGAGGTTCATCTGCTGGCCGAGCGCGAGCAGATTGATCCGCCACCGGGAATTCGGCTGGACCAACAGCTCGATCCGTCCCGAGAGCTTGCGCTCGTCGTTCACCGCCGGGGTGATGCTCTGCGCGGGCGTGTTCGCGACGTCACCGCGGGTCCACGGCGGGCCGTTGAGCGCGAGCACGTCCGCGGGGAACGGGCTGATCACGGTGCGACTGATCCAGCCGCTGCGATGGTCGTCGGAGACGACCGCGCGCACCGCCCAGTAATCGCTGTTCGAATAGTTCAGCATCAGGTCGCCCGACTCGTTGGCACGGCCGCCGTCGGTGTGCGACAGCGTCGCGTCGGCCGAACCTTCGAAGCGGTTCAGCACCGGCGCGTGCGGAATCACCTTGATGGTGCCGCCCATCGAGCTCGAGCCGTAGAGCGTGCCTTGCGGGCCGCGCAGCACTTCGATGCGGTCGAGGTCGTACAGGTTCGGATCGATCACGACCTTGCCGATCTGGCCCATCGCCGGCGGATCGAGCGGAATGTCGCCGAGATAGAAGCCGACCGTCGGGGAATTGCCGCCGTTCGAGGCGATGCCGCGGGCCTCGAACTCGCTTTGGCCGGGTCCGGAGCTGCGCATCGACAAGCCGGGCACGTCGCGCGCGATCGCCTCGATCGACGTCGTGCCTTGCTTCTCGAGGTCCGCACCGGTCACCGCGGAGAGGCTGATCGGCGTTTCCTGCGCCGAGGACGCGTAGGTCTCCGCGGTAACGACGATCTGTTGCAGGGCCTGATCGGCATTGGCCGATGCATCCTGGGCGTGCGCGCTCAAGGCCCAGCTCACGCCGAGCGCCACGCACAGTGGCGCCAGGCGAGGTCTCGTCAGTGAATGCAGGCGTCCGGTCGTCGACATGTTTCCCCCTTCGGCGTCGTTGAGGCCGTATCTTCAGTTGTTCGATCCATGGGCGGCGGCCGGCGCGGCTGCGCCGGGCCCCGGTTCCAATTCGAGCCCGGGCTGCGCCGGCAACAGGTCCGCGATGGCCGGCTCGGGCAGTCCGGCGCGCGTTCCCCACGCGCAGAACAGCGCCGCGACGAGCGCGACGACGAGCATGTCCCAGCCGTACGGCAGGACGCCGTGGCCGCCGAATTCGCCGCTACCGAGCCAGGAGAGCGCGACCACGACCGGCAGGTAGAGGAGCAGCCACGTCGCGTGACGCAGATCCGACCGCAGCAGCGCGCGGGCGGACCCGAGCCGATACCAGGCGTACACCGGCAGCGGCACGAGCATCAGGCCGATGATCTCGGCGGTCAGCGGCCAGCGCGCCCAGTAGAGGAGTTCGCCCGCGAGCACGAACCCGATCGTGCCGACGAAGTTCATCCCGCGGACCCGGAACGGCCGATGCAGGCCCGGCGAGGTCCGTCGCAGCGACATCGCGGAGATCGGGATCATCAGGTACGACAGCGCGGTCGCGACCGAGATCATCGCGGCGAGCGCGTTCCAGCCGCGGAAGCCGTACAGCACGACGAATGCGACGATCAGGTTCATCCACAGCGCCGGCCGCGGCACGCCGTAGACCGGGTCGATCCGCCCGAGCAGCGCGGGCGCGAGCCCGTTCAGCTCGACGCCGAGGATCATCCGCGAACTGGTCGCCATGTCGGTGATGCCCGCGCCGCTCGGCGACACGAACGCGTCGGCGTACAGCACGATCGCGAGCCAATTCAGGTTGAGCGCGAGCGCGAGTTCGGCGAACGGCGAATTCAGATTGACCGCCGCCCAGCCGTGCGCGATCGCGGCGGGACTCACCGCGGCGAGAAACGCGACTTGCAGCAGGAGATAGATGATGCCGCCGACGAGCACGGAACCGAGCACCGCGAACGGGATCGTGCGATGCGGATCCCGGGCCTCGCCGGCGAGATTCAAGGGGCTTTGGAAGCCGTTGAACGACAGCACGATGCCGGACGTGGAGACGGCCGTGAGCAAACCCGAGAGGCCGTAGGGGAAGAACCCGCCGGGGCCGTTGCCCACGGCCTGCGAGGGGCGCACCGCGGCCACGATCAGCGCGATGCCAGTGAGCGTCGGCACCACGACCTTGAACACCGTGATCAGCGCGTTCGAGCGGGCGAAGAGCTTCACGCCCCAGAAATTGAGCAGGAAATACACGATGATCAACGCGCTCGCGAGCAGCAGTCCGGTGCGGGTCAAGGTGCCCGCGACGACCAGCGAGTGCGCCCAGGGCAGATTCCAGGAGCTCAGGTACTGGACGGACGCGACCGCCTCGAGCGGAATCGCGCCGGCGATCGACAACCAGTTCGCCCAGGACGCGAGGAAGCCGACGAGCGCGCCGTGCGTTCCCTGCGGGTAACGGGTGAGGCCGCCGGAGATCTGGAACAGGGTGCCGAGCTCCGCGGCGGCCAAGGCGATCACGAGGATCACCGCCCCGCCGAGCAGCCACGCGAGGATCGCGGCCGGACCCGCCAACGCGGCGGCCCGCTGCGCGCCGAACAGCCAGCCGGAGCCGATCATCGCGCTCAGGCCCGTGAACAGCAGCGGGAGCGCGCCGATCTCGCGGCGCAAACGGCCGCCCGCGCGCGCGCCGCGCGCATCCGCTGCCCGATTGGCCGTTAAGCTGACCGACATCGGCTGATCCCCGATCTTCCCCGTTCTCGTTGGTAGGCGCCCGATCGCAACGCCTCTCGGTCACCTGCAGCAGTCTAACGACGATTCCGTGGTCACACTGTGCATAAATGGCGATCGATGGCCCTATCGATGTAACAAATATTTCATCGGTCTTCAATATTCGGGGATCGTGTTGCGGAGCGATCCGGCCAGCGCGTGAGCGATGCGCGTCGCGGCGGGGTGCCGAGCGGCAGGATCGGGGTCGATTTGACCGTCGACAGCACGATGATCGAGTCGCTCGCGAGCAGGCCGGGCAGGCCGGACAGCACGTCGACGAAGAACGCGTCGTACGCGGCCGTGTCCTTCACGAGCACGCGCAGCAGGAACGAGGCATCGCCGGTGATCACGACGCACTCGACGATCTCGGGGATCTTCTCGACCGCGCGCGCGAACGCCGTCAGATATTCGCGCGCGCCGTTCACCAGCTTGATCTTCACGTACACGGTCAGGCCGAGCCCCACCTTGGACGCATCGATCGAGGCGTGTCGGCCGGTGATGATCCCGGCTTTCTCCAGTCGGGCGATCCGCCGCCACGCGGTCGGACCGGTCACGCCGACGCGTTCGCCGATCTGGGCCGCCGAGAGGGTCGCGTCGCGCTGCAGGATGTCGAGGATGCGCAGATCCAGCCGATCGAGTTCGCCAAGTGGGGTGCGCATGGGCCGTGCTCCGTGGGATCGTCCGGACCGTCGTGATGTAACGAACATTACATTAAACTGGCCGCTATCGACAAAAATGTAAGCCGATACCGCGGGCGTCTGCTTACAATTTGCCGTTACGCACCGTCCTCACGTCGGAGACCCGAGGCGATCCATGACCGACAAGCTCGCGCGACGCATGCAACGCGTCAAACCTTCCGCGATCCGGGAACTGCTCCGGTTGGGCGCGGATCCCCAGATCATCTCGTTCGGCGGCGGATACCCGGACCCGGATTCGTTCCCGCGCGTCGAACTCGCGCGCGCGTACCAACAGGCCCTGCTCGATGTCGGTTCGTCGAGCCTGCAGTACGCGACCTCGCAAGGGCTGGAAGGGCTGCGCTCCGCAGTCGCGGCGCGGATGCAGCGCGACGGCGTCGCCTGCTCCGCCGACGAGGTACTGATCGTGCAGGGCGCGCAGCAAGGCCTCGACTTGATCGCGAAACTGCTGATCAACCGGGGTGACGGGATCGTGACCGAGAACCCGACCTTCCTCGGTGCGCTGATCGCGTTCAATCCGTGCCAGCCGCGGTATGCGGCGGTCCCGATGGACGGCGAGGGCATGCGCGTCGATCGGCTCGAAGCCGTGCTCGCGCACACGCCGCACGCGAAGCTGATCTACGTGATCCCGGACTTCCAGAATCCCACCGGGACGTCGATGAGCCTCGAGCGGCGCCGCGCGCTCGTCGAGTTCGCGAACCGTCACGACCTGATGATCCTCGAGGACAGCCCCTATCGGGACATCCGCTTCGCCGGCCAGGCGTTGCCGCCGATCAAGCGGTTCGACACCGAGGATCGCGTGTTCTACGTCGGCAGCTTCTCGAAGATCATCGCGCCCGGCCTGCGGCTCGGCTGGGTCGTGGCCGCGCGCGCGTTGATCGAAAGACTGGGGCTGCTCAAGCTGGCCGCGGACACCCAGTGCAGCACGATCAACATGACCGCGACCACGCTGCTGCTGGAGAGCTTCGACCTCGACGCGCACATCGCACGGGTGAGCGAGCGCTATCGGCACAAGAAGTCGGTGATGCTCGACACCCTCCGCCGAACCTTCCCGTCCGAGGTCAGCTGCACCGACCCCGAGGGCGGGTTGTTCACCTGGCTCACGTTTCCGGAGGGCTTCGACGCCGGTCGATTCCTGTACGACGTGGCGATACCGAAGGCGAAGGTGGCGTACGTACCGGGAGCGACGTTCTTCCCCGCCCGCCAGCGCCCGAATCATGCGCGGCTGAGCTATGCGACGCAGCCGGACGAGGCGATCGTGCGCGGGATCGCGGCGCTCGGGGCGGCGTTGAACGAGGAGCAGGCACGCGGCTGGCCGCACTGCGGCGCCGGCGCGGTCGCCGCCGGGAACGTCTGACGGACGGATCGATCGAGAATCTCAACGGGAGGGTCACGTGGCGCAAAAGAGAGAGCCGATTGAATACGCCGATGCATCGCCGGAAGTGCGTGCGGTCTACGACGACATCATGGCCACGCGCAAGATCGATTGGGTGAACAACTTCTGGAAAGTGCTCGCTCACGATCCGCCGACGTTGCGTCGAATCTGGTCCAACATCAAGGAAGTGATGGGCCCGGGCGCGCTGGATCCGCTCGTCAAGGAGATGATCTACGTCGCGGTCAGCGCGAGCAACGGCTGCCGGTATTGCATCGCGTCGCACGGCGCCGCGGCCCGCAAGAAAGGCATGACCGAGGCGCAATACTCGGAGATGCTCGCGATCGTCGGCCTCGCGAACGAGACCAATCGGCTCGTCACGGCCCTCGACGTGGCCGTGGACGAGCGATTTCGCTGAGGCGCGCGGCGGGCTGACCGGGCGGCGGCGCGCTCACGCGCGCATCCGCTCCCCCGACGGGTCGAACAGCGGTTGCGGCGCGATCGTCGCCGGCCGCCGATCGCCGAGGATCTCGATCTCGAACGCGCGCGGGCTCGTGTCCGCGGCCAATGCGACCGGCACGTAGCCTTGGGCGAGGGATCGGTCGACGCAGTGGCCGTAGCCACCGGAGGTGACCCAGCCGACCACCTCGCCGCGATGCCAGATCGGTTCGTCGCCGAGCACGTCGGCGTCGAGCGCATCGACGACGAAGCTCACGCGGCGCAGCGTCCCGCCGGCGCGTTGCTCGCCGAGCGCGGCCTCGCGGCCGATGAAATCCGGCTTGCCGAGATCGACGAAGCGATCCAGTCCGGCCTCGAACGGCCCGTAGATCGGCCGCAGTTCCCGGTACCAGGTCGGGAAATTCTTCTCGAGGCGCAGGCACAGCAACGCGCGCATCCCGAAGTGGATCATCGCGTGGTCCTTGCCGGCCTCGAGCAGCGCCTCGTAGAGTCTGAGTTCGTATTCCGGCGCGACCCAGATCTCATAGCCGAGTTCGCCGGTGTAGCTCACCCGGTTGACCATCGCCGGGACCTTGCCGACGTCCATCGCGCGGTGCTCCATGAACTTGAACGCGGTCGCGGACACGTCCTCGTCGGTCACGCGCTCGAGCACCGCGCGGGCGCGCGGCCCGGCGATCGCGAGCCCGACGAGACCGAGGTCGAATCGACGGATGCGCACCGATCCGTCCGCCGGCAGGTGCGATTCGAACCAGCGGAGGTGGTGGATCTGCGCCTGCGACGAACCCCAGATCAGGAATCGCTCCGGCGCGGCCCGCGCGATCGTGAAATCGCCGATCAGCTTGCCGGCGTCGTTCAGCATCGGCGTCAGCACCAGCCGCCCGAGGCGCGGCATCCGGTTGGTCATCAGGCGATCGAGGAATCGCTCGGCGCCCGGGCCCGCGACTTCGAACTTCGCGAAGTTCGCGATCTCGGTCAGGCCGACGCCGTTGCGCACCCCGAGGCACTCGGCCTTCACGTGCGGAAAATCGTTCGAGCGATGGAACGAGACCACGTCGTGCGGTGCGACGCCGGGCGGCGCGAACCACAGGGGCGTCTCGAGGCCCCAGCTGTCGCCCATGACCGCGCCTTGCGCGAGCATCCGATCGTACAGCGGCGTGGTCTGCTGCGGACGCGCCGCCGGCAATTCCTCGTTCGGAAAGCGGATCGAGAATCGCCGCGAATAATTCTCCCGCACTTTCGCGTTCGTGTAGCTGCGCGTCGCCCAGCCCCCGTAGCGCGCGACGTCCATCGCCCAGACGTCGAAGCCCGGATCGCCGTTCACCATCCATTGCGACAACGCGAGCCCGACGCCGCCACCCTGGCTGAACCCGGCCATCACCGCGCACGCGCACCAGAAGCCCGGCAATCCCTGCACCGGTCCCACCAAGGGGTTGCCGTCGGGGGAGAACGTGAACGGGCCGTTGACGACCCGCTTGATGCCGGCGTGGGCCATCGCGGGGAAGTGCTGGAAGCCGAGTTCGAGCGACGGGGCGATCCGGTCGAGATCCGGCGGCAGCAATTGCGCGCCGAAGTCCCACGGCGTCTGCCGGGGCTGCCACGGGACGCAGGCCTTCTCGTAGGTGCCGAGCACCATGCCGGTGCGTTCCTGGCGCATGTAGATCTCGGCCTTGAAGTCGATCGCGTGCGGCAGTTCGTGGCCGCGTTCGCGGTTGAACGCGACGACCTCCGGCATCTCGTCGGTCACGAGATACATGTGCTCCATCGCGAGCACCGGCAGCTCGAGGCCGACCATGCGGCCGACCTCCCGGGCCCACAGTCCGCCGGCGTTCACGACGTGCTCGGCGACGATCGTCCCTTGGGTGGTGACCACGTCCCAGCCGCCGCCGGGGCGGCGCGCGAGATCGGTGACGCGGGTTTGCTGATAGACCTCCGCGCCGCCGATCCTGGCGGCCTTCGCGTAGGCGTGGGTCGTCCCGTACGGGTCGAGATTGCCGTCCGCGGCGTCGAGCATCGCACCGACGAAGTAACGTTCCTCGATCAGCGGCAGCAGCGCCTTCGCCTCCGACGGGGTCAGGAGCGAGGTCTCGAGGCCGAGATAGCGGGCGCGCGCGTGCGCCATCTTGAGCCACTCCATGCGCTCCGGCGTGTCCGCGAGCAGCAATCCGCCGGAGCGGTGCAGGCCGCAGGATTGACCGGAGATCCGCTCGAGCTCGTCGTACAGGCCGATCGTGTAGCCCTGGAGCTTCGCGACGTTCGGGTCGCCGTTCAAGGTGTGAAAGCCGCCCGCGGCGTGCCAGGTGGAGCCCGCCGTCAACTGATCGCGCTCGATCAACACGACGTCCTTCCAGCCGGCTTTGGTCAGGTGGTAGAGCACGCTGCAGCCGACGACGCCGCCGCCGATCACCGCGACACGGGTATGTGATTTCATGCAAAGTCTCTGGTGGTTGAAGTCGGGGGATGCCATCGATCCGCGGCATCGGCGACGCACAGGTCGTAGCCGAACGGCAAGGCCTGGTCGAGCGTCCACTCCCAGGTCGAGACCGCGTAGGTCGAGAGCACGTACAAGTCGTAGCGCTGCACGTCGATCCGGTCGAGCAGCACCGGGGCATGGTGGACCCCGGTTTGCGCGAACGAACCGACCGGGAACGACGCATCGCGCAGATCGAGCGGAACGAGCCGCGCCAGCAGCGCCGTCGCGGCCACGCCGTCGAGCGCGAGACGCACGCGCGCGTCGCTGAGCCGCGTCACGGCGCTGCCGGTGGCGCCGACCTCCCGCTCGAGGGCGGCCGGCAAATCCGGATCGTGGGTCGCGACCCAGAGCTGGTCGGGCGCGATGCGATACAGCCGATGCGCGCCCCGGTCGGCCGCGGTCCGCGGCGAGGTGGGTGGATCGCCGCCGCAGACGCGGGCGACCGCCGCGGCGCAGGCCGCGCGCACGGCGGGCCACGTGCCGAGCTGCAGGAGCGAGGTGCCGCGCACCTCGCCGATCCGCAGCCGCCGGCCGCCGTCGGTCCCGTCGCGGCCGCCGTCGGCCGCGCAATCGGCGAGCGGGGAGCGTCGTTCAAACATGCAGGCGCTTGCCTTCCGGATCGACGAACACCGGCGAGACGATGCGTGCCCGCACGGTCTCGTCCTTCAGCGGGAACGCGCAGACGATCTCCTCGCCCCGATGCCGCAGCCCGCCTTGGTACAGCCCCAGCGCGATCGTCTTCCCGAGCACGGTCGAGAACGTCACCGAGGTCACGTAGCCGCGTCCGTGGCCGGCGATCGCGTCGCCGCGCGCGAACAGGATGGAACCGCCGCGCAGCCGCGCCCCGGCGTCGAGACACTCGAGACCGACGAGGCTCCAGCGATCGTCGGCTTGCAACGCCGGCCGTGCGCGCAGCGCGCGCCCGACGTAGGCCTTGTCGCCGGCGGCGAGCTTGCCGAGACCGAGGTCGTCGAGCGTGTTGCGATGGTCGAGCTCGAGACCCGCGACGTGCCCTTTCTCGATCCGCAGCGAGGCGAGCGCCTCGAGGCCGTAGGGCTTGATGCCGAGCGGCGCGGCCCGCTCGAGCAGGTGCTCCCACAGCGCGATCCCGTGGGTCGAGGGCACGTACAACTCATAGGCGAGCTCGCCGGAGAAGCTCAAGCGCAGCACGCGCAGCGGCACGCCGTCGAGTGCGATCTCGCGCACGCCCATGTGCGGTAGCGCGGCATCCGCCAGGTCGACACCGGGCCATGCGAGCGCGAGCGCGTCGCGCGCGCGCGGACCGGCGACCGACATGCCCGCCCAGGCATCGGTGACCGACACGACCTGCACCGCGAGCTCGGGCCACGCCGTCTGCAGCAGGAACTCGAGCCAGGACAGCACCTCGCCCGCCTGCGCGGTGGTCGTGGTCATGAAGTAACGCTGCTCGCCGAAGCGCGCGGTCGTGCCGTCGTCGAGCACGGTCGCGTCGTCGTTCAGCATCACCCCGTAGCGGGCCCTGCCGACCGGGAGCTTCGCGAAGCCGTTCACGTAGACCCGGTTCAGGAACTCCGCCGCGTCCGGCCCCTGGACGTCGATCTTGCCGAGCGAGGACACGTCGGCGACACCGACGCCGTTGCGCACCGACCGCATTTCCTCGAGATAGGCCGAGCCGACGTCGCGGCCCGCCCAGGCATAGAACCACGGTCGCCGCCACGGCCCCGCCTCGATCATCGTCGCGCCGTTCGCGAGGTGCCAGGGCTCGAGCGGTGACCGGCGGATCGGCCGGAAGTGCTGGCCGACATTGCGCGCGGCGAGCGCGCCGACCGAGACGGGCGTGTACGGCGGACGGAACGTCGTGGTCGCGGTCGCGCCGACCGTGCGCGCGTCGAGCGAGGCGAGCGTCGCGATCGCGTTCAGGTTGCTGGTCTTGCCCTGGTCCGTGCCCATGCCGAGCGTCGTGTAGCGCTTCAAGTGCTCGACCGCGCCGTAGCCTTCCGCGTGGGCGAGCACGACGTCCTTCACCGTGACGTCGTTCTGCAGATCGACGAAGGTGCGGTCCCGGCCGTGTTGCGGCGGCGGGAGCGGGGCGGCGAGGGCCGCGGGCTCGGCGGCGTCCGCCGGCGCCGGCGGCGCGGCCGTGGCGTCGCCGGTGC
>JAJYFF010000074.1 GCA_021785405.1 Pseudomonadota bacterium
GATCGGCTGATGTCGCTCGCGCTCGCGCACTCGCCGTCGATCGCGGTCGCGCAGGCGCGCTTTCGCGCGGCGCGGCGCGGCGTGCGCGTCGCGGCCGCCGCGGCCGGCGCCCGCGTCGATCTCGCCGGCGACGTCTCGCGCCAACGCCTGAGCGACACCGGTTTGTTGCCGAGCGCGTTGACCGGATTCTCGTGGTACGACCAGGCGGATCTCGGCTTGCGCGGCAGCTATCACTTCGACTGGTGGGGCAAGCAGCGCGACGCGGTCGTCGCCGCAACCGATCGGGCGCGCGCGGCGGCCGCCGAACGCGCCGCGGCGGCCCTCGATCTCTCGAGCGCGGTCGCGGACGCGTACTTCGGCTGGCAGACGGACGAGGCGCGCCTGCGGCTCGCGCGTGCGGCACTGCGCACGACGCTCGCGGCGCGCGCGATCACCGCCGCGCGCGCCCACGCGGGTCTCGACCCGCGTACCGCGGTGCATTCCGCGGATCTGCGCGCGGCGACCTTGCGCGCGCGGATCGCGACGCTCGCGGGGTCGGCGCAGCGGCGGTTGGTCGCGCTCGCGGCGCTGACCGCGCGTCCGGTCTCCGCGTTGCCGCCGCTGCGTCCGCAGCCGCTGCCGCGGGTCGCCGCCCGCATTCCGCCGGACGTGCGGATCGATCTGATCGCGCGCCGCCCCGACATCGTCGCGAGCCGCTGGGAAGTCGATGCCGCGCGTCGGGGCGCCGAGTCGGCCCGTGCCGCCTTCTTTCCGGACGTGAGCGTCGACGCGCTCGCGGGGTTCTCGACGATCGACTTGGGGAAACTGCTGAATTACGGGAGCCGGGTGCCGCAGGCGGGGCTCGCGCTGCAATTGCCGATCTTCGATTCCGGTCTGCTGCGTGCCCAGTACGGCGCGTCCCGTGCCGCGCTCGCCGCGGCGATCGCGAACTACGACCAGCGCGTCGTCGCCGCCGCCAGGGACGTCGCCGCGCAGGCGGCCGCGCTGCGCACCATCGGCGCCGAGCGGCGCGAGCGGGTCGCGGCGGTCGATGCCGCACGGCGGCTGGCGGCGAGCGCAGCCGCGACCGTGCGCCACGGGCTCGCGGACCGCCGCGCCGAGTTCGCGGCTCGGATCACGCTCTTGGAGCAACGCGACGCCGTCGTGCAGGTCGACGGCGCCGCATTGTCCGCCGACATCGGCTTGCAGCGCGCGCTCGGCGGCGGTTACGCCGTCGCGCCGACCCGGCAAGCCTCCACCCCACCGACCAGACCCCACTCATGAACGCCACCCCCGACACCGCCCCTGAACCCGCGTCGAACGGCAAGCGCCGCAAGCTCTTGCTGCTGATCGTACTGCTGTTCCTCGTCGCCGGCGCGCTGTGGGCGCTGCTCTGGTTCCTCGTGTTCTCGCACCAGGAAGACACCGACGACGCGTACGTGAACGGCAACAAGGTCGTGATCTCCGCGCGCGTCTCGGGCACCGTGACCGCGGTGCTCGCCGACGACACGCAGCTGGTGAAGGCCGGGCAGGTCCTGGTGCGGCTCGATCCGATCGACGCGCAGACCACCTTGAGCCGTGCCGCGAGCGCGCTCGCGCGCACGGTACGCGAGGTGCGCGAGGAGCGGCAGACCGCCGCGGAGCGCGACGCCGCCGTGGCGGCCGCGCGCCTCGCGCTCGCGCGGGCCCGCGGGGACCTGGCGCGCCGGCGGCCGCTGGTCGCCGCCGAGGCGGTTGCACGCGAGGACCTGCGCCACGCCGAGGATGCGGTGCGCATCGCGCAGGCGTCGGTGATCGAGGCGCAGCGGCGGGCGAGCGCCGCGCACGCGCTCGTCGACGGCACCGACGTCGCACACAATCCGGCGGTGCTCGAGGCGCGCGCGAACTACCTCGATGCGTGGATCGCCGCCGAGCGCGACGTCGTCGTCGCGCCGGTGAGCGGCTACGTGGCGGAGCGCAGCGTGCAGCTCGGCCAGCACGTGCAGCCCGGCGAAGCGCTGATGACCGTGATCCCGTTGAACGCGCTGTGGGTCGACGCGAACTTCAAGGAAGTCCAGCTGCGCAGCTTGCGCATCGGGCAGCCGGCGAAGATCGTGAGCGATCTGTACGGCGACTCGGTCGTCTTCCACGGCCGGGTGCTCGGGATGGCCGCCGGCACCGGCGCCGCGTTCGCGCTGCTACCGCCGCAGAACGCGTCCGGGAACTGGATCAAGATCGTGCAGCGCGTGCCCGTGCGGATCTCGATCGACCGGCGGGAACTCGCGCGCCACCCGCTGCGCATCGGCTTGTCGGCGACGGTGACCGTGGATACCACGAAGCGCGGCGGCCCGGTGCTCGCGCCGGACGTCGCGGATCGCTTCACCGGCGAGACCGACGTCTACGCGACCGACCTCGCGCGCGCGAACGCCCGGGCCGACGCGATCATCCGCCGCAATCTCGGGTCCGGCGCCGCCGCGGCGCCCGCTCGCGTCACGGCGCGGTCGGCCCGGCCGGATGGGCCGGCACGATCGGCTGGGTCGGCACGACGCGCACCGGTTCGCCGTCGTAGCTCGAATCCGGCGGGTTGACGATCACGCGATCGCCGGGTTCGAGGCCCGACAGGACCTCGATCGTCGTGCCGAAGTCGCGTCCCTCGACGATGCGCTTCAGCGCGATCCGGGCGTCGGGTCCGACGGTCGCGACCTGCGGTCCCGCCGAGCGGAACAGCACCGTGTTGGATGGCAGCTCGAGCGCGCGGCGATCCGCGCTGAGCTCGAAGTGAACCTCGACGTACGCGCCGGGCAGGATCCGGCCCGCGCGGTTGTCGAGTAGCAGTTCGACGCGCAAGGTTCGCGTGATCGGATCGAGCGCACCGGCGGTGCGCTCGATCCGGGCCGTGAGCGTACGTCCGGGGAGTTCCGCGAACGCGAGCCGCGCCGGCGTGCCGACGCGCGCATCGCCGGCGTAGGCCTCCGGCACGTCGACATCGATGCGCAGCACGTGCGTATCGGCGACGTCGAAGAGCTCGCTGTTGGGCGCCTGGCCGGCATTGATCAGGGCGCCGACGTCGGTGTTGCGTGCGGTCACGATGCCGTCGAACGGGGCGACGACCTGCTCGTAGGCGGTGAGCTCGCGCAGGCGCGCGACGTTCGCGCTGGCGGACTCCACCGCCGCCTTCGCCTGCGCGGCCGCGCTCGCCTTGTCCTCGGCGTCCTGGCGGGACACCGCGTCGATCGCGAGGAGCTTCTGCCAGCGCGCATTGGTGATGGCCGCGATCCGTTCGTTCGCGCGTGCATTCGCGAGGTCGGCGACCGCTTGCGCGAGCGCCTGGTCGACCTCGGGCGCCGAGATCGTCGCGAGCCGCTGTCCCTTGCGCACGTGCGCACCGATGTCGGTATACCAGGCCGCGAGATAGCCGCTGGTCCGAGCGAACACCGCGGCCTGCGCGTACGGGGACACGGTGCCGGGGAGCACGATGTCCTCGCCGGTGCGGCCACGCGTCGGGCGCACGACGGTCACGTCGATCACGTTCGCGGCGGCGGCGCGCCGGGCGAGCGCCGCATGGGCGGCGACCCGCGTATAGGTTCCCCAGGCGGCGAGCAGCACCGCGACCAGCAAGGCGGCGAACGAGAACCGGCGGATCCGCCGGCGCAGCGCCGCAGCGGGCGCGTATCGCGAGAGGTCAGGCATCGAGGGTCTCCGCGAGATCGGCCCCGGCCGCGCGCGTGCGGCCGTGGACGATCGTGAAAACGGTCGGCACGAAGAACAGCGTCGCGACGGTCGCGAACGCGAGCCCGCCGATCACCGCGCGGCCGAGCGGCGCATTCTGCTCGCCGCCCGCGCCGAGTCCGAGCGCCATCGGCACCATGCCGACGATCATCGCGAGCGCGGTCATCAGCACCGGCCGCAGGCGCGTGACGCCGGCGGCGACCGCCGCTTCGAACGCGTCGTCGCCGGCATTCATCCGCTCGCGCGCGAAGCTCACGACGAGCACGCTGTTCGCGGTCGCCACGCCCATCGCCATGATCGCGCCGGTCAGCACCGGCACCGTGACCGTGGTGTCGGTCAGGAACAGCATCCAGACGATGCCCGCGAGCGCGGCCGGCAGCGCGGTGATGATGATGAACGGATCGAGCACCGACTGGAAGTTCACGACCAGCAACAGGTAGACCAGCGCGATCGCGGCGAGCAGCCCGAGCAACAGCCCGTCGAACGACGCCCGCATCGTCGCGACCTGGCCGCTCAGCGTCACCTGCGAGCCGCGCGGCAACTCCTTGCGCGCGGCGTCGAGGATCCGGCGGATGCGCGCGGCGACGTAGCCGAGGTCGGCGCCCTGGACCGAGCCGAAGATGTCGATCGACGGCTTCGCGTCGTAGTGCGTGACGACCGCCGGCACCATCGTGCGCCGGAACGTCGCGACGTCGGCGAGCAGCGGCAGGCCGCCCCCCGGTGGCGGTGGCCCGACCGGGGTGTTCGCGAGGTCGCCGAGCGAGCGCATCCGCAATTGCGGCGTCTGGACCGCGACCTGGTACTGGGTGCCGGTGCGCGGGTCGATCCAGAAGCTCGGCGTCGTCTGGAAGCTCCCGGACAGGGACACCAACAGGTTGTTCGCGACGTCGCGCTCGGTGAGGCCGAGCAATTGCGCGCGGGTGCGGTCGACGTGCACCTGGATCTGCGGGTAGTCGTCGGGTTGCTGGATCCGCAGATCGACGGCGCCGGGCACGGTGCGCAGCTGCTCGAGCAATCGGTTCGCGAACGCCCGGTCGCCGGCCTGGTTGAAGCCGACGATCCGGACGTCGATCGGCGAGGGCACGCCGAAGTTCAGGATCTGGCTGATCATGTCGGCCGGCAGGAACGAGAACGTGGTCGACGGGAAGCGCGCGGCGAGCGCCGACCGCAGCGCGCGCACGAGGCGCGCGATCGGCGTGTGCCGCGCGCGCAGGTTCACGAACACGTCGGCGTCGCCGGGGCCGATCGGCGCCGACGTGCTGTAGGCGAGGTTGATTCCGCTGTACGGCAGACCGATGTTGTCGACGATGTTCGCGATCTGGCCGCGCGGGATCACCTCGCGGATCGTCCGCTCGACCGCGTCGCACAGCGCCGCGGTTTCCTCGATCCGGGTGCCGGTCGGCGCGCGCAGGTGCAACTTGATCTGGCCGGCGTCGACGGTCGGGAAGAAGTCCTGGCCGAGGCCGGGCAGGGGTCCGAGCGGGAACGCGAGCAGCGCGGTCGCCAGGATCGCGGCGAGGAACACCGCCGCGAAGCGCGGCCCCGCGTACAGCGCCGCGCCGAGCAGCACGCGATACCGCTCACGCAGGCGCTCGAAGCCCCGCTCGAAGCGCTGTTGCAGGCGGGCGAGCGCGTGGCGCGGCGCACCGGCGGTGCGTGCGTCGTGCGTGCGCAGCCAGAACTTCGCGAGCGTCGGCACGAGCGTGCGCGACAACAGGTACGAGGCGAGCATCGCGAACACGACCGCCTCGGCGAGCGGGATGAACAGGTACTTCGCGATCCCCGCGAGCAGGAACATCGGCAGGAACACGATGCAGATCGACAGCGTCGACACGAGCGCCGGCAGCGCGATCTGGCGCGCGCCGTCGAGGATCGCGGTTTCGACGT
Source organism: Pseudomonadota bacterium (assembly GCA_021785405.1). Taxonomy (GTDB): domain Bacteria; phylum Pseudomonadota; class Gammaproteobacteria; order Steroidobacterales; family Steroidobacteraceae; genus Bog-1198. Next base: position 5,575 of record JAJYFF010000074.1, read on the forward strand.
CCTTGCCGTTCTCGAGATGCCAGTTGATGTTCTCGATCGTGACCGTCGCGTCGTCGACGAGGATGCCCACCGCGAGCGCGAGGCCGCCGAGCGTCATGATGTTGATGGTCTGGCCGAGGGCGGCGAGGCAGGTGATCGACGCGAGGATCGACAGCGGGATCGAGATCGTGATGATCAGCGTGCTGCGCCAGCTGCCGAGGAACAGCAGGATCAGCAGCCCGGTGAGGGCGGCCGCGATCACCGCCTCGCGGATCACGCCGGACACGGCCGCGCGCACGAAGATCGACTGATCGCTCAGCGGCTCGATCGTGAGGCTGCGCGGCAGCGACGCGCGGATCTGCGGCAACTTCGCGTCGATCGCGTCGATGATGTCGATCGTCGAGGCCTTGCCGGTCTTCAGCACGCTCATCAGCACCGCCCGGCGGCCGTTCAGCCGGACGATGTTCGTCTGCGGCGAATAGCCGTCGCGCACGTGCGCGACGTCACGGACGTAGGTCACCGCGCCGTTGCGCGCGCGGATCGGCAGATCGTTCAGCTGATCGATGCGCCGCGGGCTCGCGTTCAGCCCGACGAAGTACTCGCGCGAGCCGATCTTCTCGGTGCCCGCCGGCAGGATCAGGTTCTGCGCGGCGATCGCGGCCGACACGTCCGCCGGCGTGAGGCCGTGCGCGCGCAGCGCGGCCGGATCCAGATCGACGCTGACCTCGCGCTGCTTGCCGCCGTACGGGAACGGGATCGACGCGCCGGCGACCGTCGCGAGATCCGTGCGCAGCACGTTGTTCGCGAGATCGTAGAGACGGGATTCGGAGAGCGTGTTGCTGGACAGCGCGAGCTGCAGGATCGGCACGCTGGAGGCGTTGTACGACAGGATGAACGGCGGCGAGGTTCCCGGCGGCGAGTTGAACAGCTGCGCCTGCGAGACCGCGGCGATCTGCGCGTAGGACAGGTCGCGGTTCGCGCCGGGCTGGAAGAAGTACTTCACGACCGAGACGCCGTCGACCGACTGCGATTCGGTGTGCTGGACGTCGTTGACGACGGTTTGCGCGACGCGCTCCGAGAACAGCACGATCCGGTCCGCGATCTCGCGCGGCGACAGCCCGTTGTAGTGCCAGATCACCGCCGCGACCGGCAGGTCGATGTCCGGGAAGATGTCGATCGGGGTCCGCAGGAACGAATAGACGCCCAGCAGCACGATCAGCAAGGCGAGCACGATGAACGTATACGGCCGGTGCAGCGCGACTCTGACGATCCACATCGGCGCGGTAGGAAGAGGGGGGTCCGGAACTTGGTGATTAGGCCCCTAAAATGTAGAGGGCTAACGATTCCAAGTCAATGCGAAGGGTCGATCAGTCGGGCGGGGAAGCCCCGGTGAACGGGATCGGCGTCGCGCCCTGCACCGGCCCGATCTTCGCCTGCGGACTCACGTACAGCTTGACCGCGTGGCGGAAGTCGAGTGGTCCGTCGACGACCGCGCCAGGGCCGATCACGATCCGCGGGATCGCGTCGCTGCCGTGGAAGAACACGCCGCTCGGCCGCTTCACCGTGATTCCGCCCTCGACCTGCGAGGCACCGTTCACGGTGACGTCGCCGTCGACCGTCGTGATGCCGCCCGAAACCCGGGCCGAGTCGAGGCGGATCGCGCCGTTCACGTTCGCGACCCGGCCGGCGACGCTCGCGCCGTTCTGGAGCGTTATCGGGCCGTTCACGACGGTGACGCCGCCCGACACCTGCGCACCGGCGCCGAGTGTGACCGCGCCATTCACCGTCGTCAGGGATTGCGCGGTCGCGTGCGCGCCGATCGCGATGTGGCCATTGACCGTGCGGGCGGTCGTCACCGCCGCGCCGTCCGCGACGAGGATCGACCCGTTCACGGTCGCGACCGCGCTGGCGGCAACGCCGGTGGGAACGTGGATCGACCCGTTCACCTTCGCGGTCGCATCGCCCGTCGAGGCGCTGCCGCAGGCGCCGAGCGCGACGGCGAGCAGGACCGGTACCGCTATCTGAGCGACTCGAGCGACACGAGCGACCCCAGCGACACGTGCGTACGAAGCCATGCAGCGTTCTCCTCCCCGACCCAAGGCCTGGGACCGGATTATACCGCGAGGAAGCAGACCAGCGCGGCCGCGAGCGCGAGCGGCATCGCGAGCGCGCCGAGCCGCAGGAATCGCCCGGCGCTGGCCTCGACGCCTTCGCGCCGTAGCGCGATCAGCCACAGGATCGTCGCGAGCGAGCCGCTGACCGAGAGGTTCGGTCCGAGATCGACGCCGAGCAGCAGCGCCGCCGCAGTCCGTGAGGATGCGTGCGCGGCCGTGATCAGGTTTGCGGCGATCAGTCCGGCGGGAAGGTTGTTGAGGAGATTCGTCGCGAGCGCGACGATCGACGCGGCGGCCGCGGCGTGCGCGGGTCGATCCGCCGCCGCACCGCTGAGCTGCCGCACGAGCGGCGCGGTCGCGCCGGTCAATTCGACCGCACGCACCAGCACGAACAGCGCCGCGACCAGCGGCAGCACGCTCCACGAGATCCGGCGCAGCGCCCCCCAGGGCGGCGCGCGTCGCACGATCAGGATCGCGGCCCAGGCCGCGGCGGCGCACCCGAGCGTCGGCGGACCGAGCGGGCGGCCGAGCGCCGAGGACAGCGCGAGCAGGACCGCGGTCGCGGCGATCGCGCCGGCGGCAACGCGTCCGGCGGCGCCGAGCGGCGGCACCACCGGGTCGATCGCGATCGGCCCGCCGAGCTGCGCGCGCAGCGCGAACCGCAGCACCGCGTAGGTCGCGACGATCGCCGCGGCGGACGGCGCGGCGAACTGCGCGAACCAGTCGCCGAGCGGCGGCAAGGCGTTGCCGTACACGACCAGGTTCGCGGGGTTCGAGATCGGCAGCACGAAGCTCGCCGCGTTCGCGATGAACGCGCAGATCAGCAGATAGGGCAGCGGCGGCGCGCCGGCGTCCTTGGTCGCGGCGTACACCGCCGGGGTCAGCACGACCGCGGTCGCGTCGTTCGACAGGAACGTGGTCACGACGATCCCGACCGCGTACACCAGCGCGAACAGGCGTTGCGGCGAGCCGCGCGCGACCCGGGTCGCGAGCGCCGCGGTCCACGCGAACAGCCCCTCGCGCCGCGCGAGTTCCGCGAGCAGCATCATGCCGGTCAGGAACAGGTACACGTCGGTGCCCTCGCGAACGGCCGCGAGCGCCGCGCGCCACGAGATCAGCGACAGCGCGAGCGCGGCGCCGGCGCCGAGCGATGCCCACAGCGCTTCCGGGATCCGCCACGGGCGCACCACGATGCCGAGGATCGTGGCACCGGCGATCAGCCAGACGAGGACCGGTGACGCGACTGCATTCGTCATCGGCGCAGCATGCCAGTCCCGCGCGTCGATGCGTAGCCGGCCGCGGGTCTGCGCTACACTGACCGCACCGTGAATCTCGCCGCCGATCCGAGAGCCGAGGACCCGCAAGCCGCCGAGGGGCTCACCGCCGCGGCGGCGCGCGAGGCGCTCGCGCGAGTCGGGCCGAACGCGATGCCCGAGACCGAGGTCCCGCTGTGGCGGCGCGCGCTCGGCAAGTTCTCCGCGCCGATCCCCTGGATGCTCGAGGCGGCGATCCTGCTCGAGTTCACCCTCGGCCAGGGCGTCGAGGCGGCCGTGATCGCGTGTCTGCTCGTGTTCAACGCGGCGCTCGGCCTGGTCCAGGAAGGCCGGGCCCAGGCGACGCTGCGCGCGCTGAAGTCGCGCCTCGCGCTGAACGCGACGGTACGCCGCGACGGGCGCTGGCAGACGCTGTCCGCGACCGAGATCGTGCCCGGTGACGTCGTCCAGCTCAGCCTCGGCGGGATCGTGCCGGCGGACGTCGTCCTGCTCTCCGGCGAGGTGTTGCTGGACCAGTCGATGCTGACCGGCGAATCCCTGCCGGTCGAGGCGAGCGCCGGCACGGCGACCTTCGCGGGCGCGCTGGTCCGCCGCGGCGAGGCGGTCGCACGGGTGACGGCGACCGGCGCGAGCACCAAGTTCGGCCGTACCGCGGAGCTCGTCCGCGTCGCGCACGGGCGCAGCTCGCAGCAGGAGGCCGTGCTGCGGATCGTGCGCAATCTCGGCTTGTTCAGCGCGGCGATGGTGCTGGTGCAGCTGAGTTATGCGACTGCGACGTACATGCCGTCGCACGACCTCGTGCCGCTGGTGCTGACCGCGGTGCTCGCCGCGATCCCGGTCGCCCTCCCCGCGACGTTCACGCTCGCCTCCGCGCTCGGTGCGCGCGCGCTCGCGGCGCAGGGGGCGCTGCCGACGCGGCTCTCGGCGATCGACGAAGCCGCGAACATGGACGTGCTGTGCTCGGACAAGACCGGCACGCTCACCCAGAACCAGCTCACGGTCGCGGAGGTGCTGGCCGCGCCGGGCGTCGACGCGACGTCGGTGCTGGCGCACGCGCTGCTCGCGAGCGCCGATGCGGGTCTCGATCCGGTCGACGGCGCGGTGCGCGCCGCGGCCGCGGAACTGCCGCCGGACGCCGCGACGCTCGCGCGGCGGACGGCGTTCCGGCCGTTCGATCCGGCCCGCAAGATGGCCGAGGCCGACGCGGTGCGCCCGAACGGCGAGCCACTACGGATCGTGAAGGGCGCGTTCGGGCGGATCGCGGCCGAGGTCGCGGCGCCGCCCGAACTCGCGGCCGCGGCGGCCGCGAGGGAAGCCTCCGGCTATCGCGTGCTCGGGGTCGCTGCGGGGCCGCCGGATCGGCTCGCCTGGGTCGGGGCGCTCGCGCTCAGCGATCCGCCCCGCGCGGACGCGCGCGGCTTGATCGAGGAACTCGCGACGCTCGGCGTGCAGACCGTGATGATCACCGGCGACTCCGCCGCGACCGCGGCGGTGGTCGCCCACGCGGTGGGCATCGACGGACCCTTGCGAACCGCGGCGCAAGTGCCCGCGGCCGCGCAACCCCGGGACTACGCGGTGTTCGCCGGCGTGTTCCCGGAGGACAAGTTCCACATCGTGCGCGCGTTCCAGAGCGGCGGCCACACGGTCGGCATGTGCGGCGACGGCGCCAACGACGCGCCCGCGCTGCGCCAGGCGCAGATCGGCATCGCGGTGTCGACCGCGACCGACGTCGCGAAGTCCGCGGCGGGGATAGTGCTAACGCAGCCGGGG
>JAJYFF010000075.1 GCA_021785405.1 Pseudomonadota bacterium
CCGGCGCCGGCTCGACGACGGCCGGGGCCTTCTCGCCGAACAGCCAGATCCACAGGCGTTGGAAGATCCCGAGTTGCCGGGCGGGCGGCGCCACGGGCGCCGGTGCGGCCGGGGGTTCCGGGGCCGCCGGCGCAATCGGCGCGGGAGCGCTCGGCAGGACCGCGGCGACCAGCGGCACGTCGGTCGGCGGTTTCTTGTCGCGGTCGCCGATGTTCGAATCGTCGATGGTCGGCGTCTCCGGGATCAGGTAGCTCACCGTCGTGTTCTCGGCGAGTTCCTTCTCGTCGTCGCGGATTCGCCGCAGCGAATACGCGGGCGTCTGCAGGTGCGGGTTCGGGACGATCACGAGCGAGACCCGGTCGCGGACCTCGATCTGGCGCAAGCCTTCGCGCTTCTCGTTGATCAGGTAGGTCGCGACGTCCACCGGCACCTGCGCGATCACGCGGCCGGTGCGCTCCTTGCGCGCTTCCTCGCCGAGCAGGCGCAGCAGCGCGAGCGACATCGATTCGACGCTGCGGATCGAGCCCATTCCGCCGCAGCGGGGGCAGCCGATGTGGGTCGTCTCGCTGAGCGCCGGACGCAGCCGTTGCCGCGACATCTCCAGCAGCCCGAAGCGCGACAGCCGGCCGATCTGGATCCGCGCGCGGTCCATCTTGACCGCTTCGCGCAACATGTCCTCGACCGCGCGCTGGTTCGCGGGCAGTTCCATGTCGATGAAGTCGATCACGATGAGGCCGCCCATGTCGCGCAGCCGCAGCTGGCGTGCGATCTCCTCGGCGGCCTCGAGATTCGTGTTGCGGGCGGTCGCCTCGATGTCGCCGCCGCGCGTGCTGCGCGCCGAGTTGATGTCGATCGCGACCAAGGCTTCGGTCTGGTCGATCACGAGGCTACCGCCGGAGGGCAGGGTGACCTTGTGCGAGTACGCGGACTCGATCTGGCTCTCGATCTGGTAGCGCGTGAACAGCGGCACCGGGTCCTGGTAGAGCTTGAGCATGCGCTGCGCGTCCGGCGGCATGAAGCGCTGCATGTACTCCTGCGCGCGCTGGAACGCCTCCGGTTGATCGATCAGGCACTCGCCGATGTCGTCGGAGAAGTAGTCGCGCAGCGCGCGGGTGACCGCGTCGCTCTCCTGGAAGATCAGGAACGGCGCGGGCTTCGATTGCGCGCCCTCGGCGATCGCGTCCCATGCCCCCTTCAGGTGATCGAGGTCCCACTGCAACTCTTCGGTCGAGCGACCGACGCCCGCGGTGCGCACGATCGCGCCCATCCCGTCGGGGATCTGCAGACCGCTCATCGCCTCGCGCGTGATGTCGCGGTCCTCGCCCTCGATCCGGCGCGATACGCCGCCCGCGCGCGGGTTGTTCGGCATCAGCACGAGGAAGCGCCCGGCGAGGCTCACGAACGTCGTGAGCGCCGCGCCCTTGTTGCCGCGCTCCTCCTTCTCGACCTGGACGATGAGTTCCTGGCCTTCCTGCAGCACGTCCTTGATGTTGATCCGGGAGCCGGCCGCGGGTTGCTGGCGAAAATACTCTTTCGCCACTTCCTTCAGTGGCAGGAAGCCGTGGCGCTGCGCGCCGTAGTCGACGAACGCCGCCTCGAGGCTCGGCTCGACGCGGGTGATCCGACCTTTATAGACGTTGGATTTCTTCTGTTCCCGGGAAGGAATCTCGATCGACAAGTCGTACAGCTTCTGACCGTCGACCAAAGCGACTCGCAATTCTTCTTCCTGAATTGCGTTGACGAGCATTCTTTTCATGTGCCCCAACTGATTGGATAGGGGCCGAGGAGAGCAGGAGACCAGGTGCCGGGACCGCAGCGCTCGAGGCGACGCGGGTCGGGAAGCCGACGAGTGCAAGCACTGCAATCGGCAGTATCACGATCCCAATTGACCAGAACGCGTACGACAAGCCCGGGGCCTAATACTCGATGGACCGCTTTCGAGGGGCGCCGACGCTCGAGGTGAGGCGTCGTCGCGTCCCAAAAACTCTCGGCCGAACGATGGTCTGGACGTCCAGAACCAACTAATATGCGGCTCCCCCGCGAGAGGGGGGCGCCACCGGAAACCACTGCCGTCGCGCGTCGTCCCGGATCGGGATTCGCGCCCTGGCGAGGGTTCGCGGACATTAACATGGGCGATCCCTATGGTCAATATAATCAACGTCTTAGATTTCGCCGGATCGCCGCGATGACGGCCGAGAAGCCGGGGGCGACGGCCGACCGAGGTCCGCGCAGCACGGTCTCCGCGCAGCGGATCGCTGACTCGGACGCGGGCCAGCGGATCGACAATTTCCTGTTGCGCCACTTCAAGTCCGTGCCGCGCAGCCGCGTCTACCGGCTGCTGCGCAAGGGCGAGGTGCGCGTGAACGGCAAGCGCATCGACGCCGATTACCGGCTCGCGGCGGGCGACACCGTACGGTTGCCGCCGGTGCGCATCGAGCCTGACGCGGCGGGGCCGGGGCGCCCGTCGGCCTCGCTCCAGGCGCTGATCGAGCGGGCGGTGATCCACGAGGATCGGCACCTCCTGGTGATCGACAAGCCGAGCGGGGTTGCCGTGCACGGCGGGAGCGGGATGAGCTTCGGCGTGATCGAGACCTTGCGGGCGGCCCGGCCCGGCGAGCCGCTCGAGCTCGTGCACCGGCTCGATCGCGACACCAGCGGTTGCCTGTTGGTCGCGCGCGATCGCCCCACGCTGGTCGCGCTGCATGCGCTGATCCGCGACGGCGGGCTGCACAAGACCTATCTCGCGCTGCTCGCCGGTTCCTGGCAGCTCGGCAAGAAGCGCATCGATGCACCGCTCGCGACCGACGCGCGCGAGCGCGGCGAGCGCCACGTGCACGTCGCCACCACCGGCAAGGCGTCGGTGAGCGTGTTCCAGCCGGTGCAGTTCTTCGGCCCGCTCGCGACCTTGATGGAGGTCGAGATCCCGACCGGCCGGACGCATCAGATCCGCGTGCACGCGCGCCACGCCGGGCATCCGGTGCTGGGTGACGACAAGTACGGGGATCGCGAGCGCAACGCCGCGATGCGCGAGTACGGACTCCACCGGATCTTCCTGCACGCGCACTCGGTCGCGTTCGACTGGCCGGGCAGCGGCATGCCGTTCCATGCGAGCGCACCGCTGCCGCCGGATCTCGCCGCGGTGATCGATCGCTTGCCGCGGGCCCGCGGCAAGCGCCGCGGCGCGCGCGCTCAGGGCAAGGGGTAGCCGCAGGCTCGCAGCGCCGCCGCGAGCCGGATCAACGGCAGCCCGACGAGCGCGGTCGGGTCGCGGTTGTCGATCGACTCGAACAGCGTGATGCCGAGCCCCTCGCACTTGAAGCCGCCGGCGCAGTCGAGCGGCGACTCGCGCGCGACGTAGCGCTCGATCTCGGCGGGCTGCAGCGCGCGAAAGGCGACCTCGGTTCGGTCGAGGAATTCGTGCGCCAGCGCATCGCGGCCGCGCACCACCGCGACCGCGGTCAGGAACAGCACGCGGCGGCCGGCGCAGTCGCGCAGCTGCTCGAGGCAGCGTGCGGCAGTGCCCGGCTTGCCGAGGATGCGCTCGGCGCCCGGCTCGCCCAGCACCGCGATCTGGTCCGAGCCGATCACCCAGGCGTCGGGGGCCTCGGCGGCGATGCGCTCGGCCTTCGCGCGCGCGAGGCGCACCACGAGCGCCGACGGGGCCTCGCCCGGTCGCGCAGCTTCGTCGACCCCGGACGGGCGGCATTCGAACGGCAGGCCGAAGCGCTCGAGGAGCTCGCGCCGGTAGCGCGACGTCGATGCCAGAATGAGTTTCGGTGGAGACTGCAAAAACAACGACTTGCGGCCTGTTTTTCTTTGACAGAGGGGTGGGTCGCCCCTATTATACGCGGCCCATGACGAGTGCCTCGGACGAACCCGTCGATTGCGAGCGCTTGGCGTCGGAGCGTGCGATGATCGAGCGCGAGCTTGCGCTCGCCGAGCTGCCGCGAGTGCGCGATCTGCTCGCCGATCCGGCCGGAACGTTGCGGGCGCGCTTCGAGTTCGCGCGCGACGAGCGCGGCCGGGCGGTCGCGACGGTCGCGATCGAGGCGATCGCGCGCTGGCGTTGCGAGCGCTGCGGGGGCGCCTTCGAGCGGCCGCTGCACTCGCGCAGCGAGGTCGAGTTCGTCGCCGACGATCGGGGCGAACCGGCGGACGGCGACCGCGAGCCGTTTGCCGCACCGGGCGGGCGGGTGCGGCTCGTCGATCTCGCGGAAGAGGAATTCTTGCTGGCGGCGCCGCTCGCGCCGTCCTGCGACGAGCCCGAACGATGCGCGCGGGCACCGCGGCCGGCGCCGCCGAGTCTGGCGGCCGCGCCGGCGACGCGGCGGCCGTTCGACGGATTGCGCGATTTATTGCAGAAAACCGATAGGACGTAAGCGACCATGGCAGTTCAAAAGAGCAGAAAGACCCCGTCGAAGCGCGGCATGCACCGCTCGCACTCGGCGCTCGGCCGACCGGCGATCTCGGTCGACGCGAAGAGCGGCGAGTCGCACCTGCGTCACCGGGTGAGCCGCGACGGCTTCTACCGCGGTCGCAAGGTGCTCGAGACGAAAGCGGACGCCGCCGCGGCCGACGAAGAATAGTGCCGGGCCGCGTGCGCTCGGCCGTCGGGCCGCTCGCACGCGGATCCTTGCGCGTTGCCGCTCCGTGCGTTCGCCGCTGCACATTGCCGTCGACGTGATGAGCGGCGATCGCGGCCCCGCGACTTGCGTCCCGGCCGCGCTCGCCGTCGCTCGCGAGCACCCCGACGTCGAGTTCACCCTCATCGGCCGAACGGCCGATCGCGCCGCCGATTGGGGCGAGCGCGCGCCGCGTAACGCCGCCTGGCTCGCCGCGAGCGAGATCGTCGCGATGAACGATCATCCGCGCGAGGCCCTGCGCCACAAGAAGGATTCCTCGATGCGCCGGGCGGTCGACCTCGTGAAGGCGGGGACCGCGCACGCCTGCGTGAGCGCCGGCAACACCGGCGCGCTGATGGCGACCGCGCACTTCGTGCTGAAGATGATCCCGGGCGTCGAGCGCCCGGCGATCGCCTCGTGGATCCCTTCGCGCAGCGGCCACACCTTCATGCTCGACCTCGGCGCGAATGCGACCGCGACCCCGGCGCAGCTGTGCCAGTTCGCGGTGATGGGCAGCGCGCTCGCCGAGGATCGTTCGGCCGCGCCCGGCCCGCGCATCGGCTTGCTGAACATCGGCGAGGAGGACATCAAGGGCGACGAGACCGTGCAGAAGGCGCACGAGCTGCTGTCCGCCTCGGGCCTCAACTACGTCGGATTCGTCGAGGGCCACGACGTGTTCGGTGACGACGTCGACGTCGTCGTCACCGATGGGTTCACCGGCAACGTCGCGCTGAAGACGATGGAGGGCACCGCCCGCTACATCGCCCAGGCGATGCGCGAGGAGTTCACGCGCGGCGCGTTGCGCAAGCTCGGTGCGCTGCTCGCCGGGCCCGCGCTCGGCGCGCTGCGTTCGCGGCTCGATCCGCGACGTTATAATGGCGCGAGCATGGTGGGACTCAACGGCGTCGTGATCAAGAGTCACGGCAGCGCCGACGCGTTCTCGTTCCAGCGCGCGATCGAAGTGGCCGTCGCGGAAGCGCGCGACGACCTGCCGGCGCGGATCGCGGCGAAACTCGGCGCACCAACGGTGACTTGAGGGATTCACGAGTATGTTCTCACGCATCGCCGGCACCGGCAGCTACCTGCCGGAGAAGATCCTCACCAACGCCGACCTGGAGAAACTCGTCGACACCAACGACGAGTGGATCCGTACGCGGACCGGCATCTCGCGCCGCCACGTCGTGGTCCCCGGGGAGACGACCACCGACCTCGCCGAGCGCGCGGCGCGCAAGGCGCTCGAGGCCGCGGGCGTCGGGCCCGGGGACGTCGACCTGATCTGCGTCGGCACGACGACGCCGGACCTCGTGTTCCCGAACGTCGGCACCCTGCTGCAGCAGCGCCTCGGGATCCACGGCTGCGCCGCGTTCAGCCTCGAGGCTGCCTGCGCGGGCTTCCTGTACGCGCTCAGCGTCGCCGACAAGTTCGTCCGGCTCGGCGATGCGAAGTGCGCGCTGGTGATCGGCGCCGACACGCTGACGCGGATCGTCGACTGGACCGACCGGTCGACCTGCGTGCTGTTCGCCGACGGCGCCGGCGCGGTGGTGCTGCAACCGGCGAAAGAGCCCGGGATCATGAGCACGCACCTGCACGCCGATGGCAAGTACAAGGACCTCTTGCTGTACCCCGACGGCGTGTCGCTCGGCTTCGATCTGATGCGCGCGGGCAAGGCCGGCGTGCGGATGAAGGGCAACGAGGTCTACAAGGTCGCGGTGAACACGCTCGGCCAGCTGGTCACGGAGACGCTCGCCGCGAACGGCGTGTCGAAGGCCGATCTCGACTGGCTGATCCCGCACCAGGCGAACATCCGGATCATCGAGGCGATCGCGAAGCGGCTCGACATGTCGATGGAGAAGGTGATCGTGACGATCGGCGACCACGGCAACACCTCGGCCGCGTCGGTGCCGCTCGCGCTCGACACCGGGGTGCGCGACGGGCGGGTCCAGCGCGGGCAGCTCCTGCTGCTCGAGGCGTTCGGTGGCGGCTTCACCTGGGGCTCGGCGCTCGTCCGCTACTGACCGCGCAAAAAAAAACGCCGCGGCGTGAGCCGCGGCGTCTTCAATCTCGGGATCGCAAGGATTACTTCGAGACCGACTTCTTGAACATCCGATTGAGCTTCTCGTTGATCTGCTCGATCGAAGTCTGGTTCGCCTGCGCAGTGGACAGCGCCTGGTTCGCGGTGCTCTGCGCCGCGTTCGCAGCGGACGCCGCGCTCGAGGCGGCCGAGTTCGCCGCCGCCGCGTCGCTCGACGCCTTCGCGGTGTCGCCCTGCAGCTTCGAGACCTGCGACTTCAGGTCGTCGATTTGCGACTGGATCGGCTTCAGATCGGTGCAGCCGGTGAACGCGAGCAAGCAGGCCGCGGCGGCCGAAACCTTAACTACCGTTGCGAGTTTCATAGCATCTTCCCCTAGGGTTGTGGCATTGGTCTTAGTGAGCGGAAGCGTATCTGCGCGCGCGTGCCCGTCACATGGGCGGGTTCGCGCGCGCCGAATCGTTGCAATTAAAGCTAATTTTCAATGGCAAATGCAACCGTAAATATACTGAGTGTCGGTATAACGCGACGTTTTTATGCGCGTTTTCGCTCTCGCCGTATTAAATCGGCGTCACGATCGACCTGCCCATTGGACCTCCTCAACTCTCCAGAAGTTCCATCACCGCGCGGTGTCCCTGGTTGATCGCGCAGTCCGTGTAGGCTTCGCCCCCTGAATCGGAGTTCGCGATCGCGATCCGCCCGAACTGCGCCCGCCCGAGGACGTAGGGGCGCTGCTCCAGCGGCAGGTCCGGGTCGAACAAGGGATTGTACTCCGGCGCATAGCCATGGGCGTGGCGGTTCACCGTGAGCGCGGTGATGTCGCGTGCCGGGTCGAACCCGCCGCCGGCGAGCGCCCGCGCCATCGTGTCGCGGATCTTGCGCTCGAACGTCTCGAATGGAGTCACCAGCAGGTCCGCGCGGCCGACCCGGTTCTGGTCGAACTCGGACAGCCCGGGCTTGCAGGGGGTGCGCGTCAGGTGCACCAGGATCGGCTCGTCGGGCGTCTTCGGCGCCTGGTACGCGCCGATGTCGACGCGCGGGTTCAGGTAGAAGTACGAGAAGTAGCATCCCGGCGTGTACACGTAATAGGTCTTCAGCGCCTCGAACGCGCGCCAGTTGCGGATCGCGACCGACGCATAGACCAGCGGCGTCTTCACCAGCTGGTGCAGCGCCTCGCGCTGCACCGCGGGCAGGTCCGGCACGAGATAGGGGATCATCATGTTGTAGCAGGCGAGCACCGTGGCGTGCGCGCGCGCCTTGAACGCCCGGCCGTGGCGCACGTAGGTGACTTCGACCTCGCGCGCGGTCTGGGGCTCGCCGAGATTGCGCACGTGGATCACGGTGCTGTTCAGCCGGATCCGCACCGGCGAGTCGGCCCGGTCGAGCTGCGCATAATCCGCGCGCGCCGTCACCAGATCCTCGACCGTCGATCCGGGCAGCGCCGCGGGGATCAGGTGGCGCACCAGCGAGCGCGCGATCGTCGCGTTGCCGTCGGGGAAGTGCAGGAACGGCGAGCCGCCGGTGTCCTCGTAGCCGGCCGGTGTCGGTCCCATCCGCGAGATCGAGCCCTTCGCGAGATTCATGCCCTGGAATCCGGGCAGGTGGAAGCCCCAGCAATCGAGCGCGGAGACCGCGTCGGTGCCGACGCCCCATTCGCCCTTCGTGCTCGCGTGGTAGTAATGCAGCACCGCGGGCTCGGCGTGCACGTAGTCGCGCAGGAACGCCTCGTAGCTGATCCGCGAGAGCAACTGCTTCTTCTGGTCGGAGGAGAGGCCCGGCATGTAATCGACGTGGCCTTCCTGGATCTCGGCGATCTGCTGCTTCGCGCGCGCCGAGAGCGGCGCGTGCGCGAGCGCCTCGGCCCAGGGGCGCGAGCCGATGCCGACGCAGAGCGTGTCGGTGCCGAAGGTCTCGCGATCGAAGAACGCCGCGCGCTCGAGGCCGACGTGCGGGTAGAACTGGCGGTGCTGGGTCGACTTCTGCAGCGTCGGGACGTCGATCCCGAGCGTCTCGAGCAGGCCGTACGCGACGCGGCTGTACGGGCGCGGGCTGTCGATGTCCTCGGTGCCGCCGTTCATGAGTTCCATCCGGTCGCCGAAGTGGAACTCGTTGCGCTTCGCGTGGCCGCCGAAGTCGTCGTGGTTCTCGATGATCAGGATCCGGGCGTTCGGGCCGACGCTCGCGCGGTAGAAGTGCGCGGCAGCGAGGCCGCTGATCCCCCCGCCGACGACGATCAGGTCGTAGTGCTCGCCGGTGTCGGTCGCGTGGGTCCAGTGACGGCCGTCGCGCAGTGCGTGCGCGATCTCGAACGAGCCCGGATGATCGCCGCGCAGGCCGGTGAGCTGCGGCGGGTAGTAGCCCGGCATGTCCTGGGAAGGCCTCGCGAGGGTGCCGGGCGGATCGCCGGGCGCGGCGGCGAGGAGCGGGCCCGAGGCGAGCGTGGTCGCACCGACCGCGACGCCGTTCAGGAAGTCGCGGCGGGTGATCGGGCAGCCCATGCCGAGGGCCTTGTCATTCGAGCGGTCGTCGTCGTTCTCGGCCATGGCGTCTCCTGGCGGTGGATGGATTGACGGCGACGGTAACGCGGTGCGGCGCGACTTGCCAGGTGGCCGTTCCTGTATATAATCCCAATACTGTTCAAATATCCAGGTGTCGTATGACCGACCTCACGCCCCGGCAAACTCAGATTCTGCGGCTCATCCAGGACAGCATCGCGGAGAGCGGGATGCCGCCGACGCGCGCCGAGATCGCCCGGGCGCTCGGCTTCAAGTCGCCGAACGCCGCGGAGGAGCACCTGCGCGCGCTCCAGCGCAAGGGCGTGATCGACCTGATCCCGGGCGCTTCGCGGGGCATCCAGCTGAAGGACGTGCTGCGCGAGCAGATCGGCTTGCCGCTGATCGGTCGCGTCGCCGCCGGTCGGCCGATCCTCGCCGAGGAACACATCGAAGGGCGCTACCAGATCGACCCGCAGCTGTTCCAGCCGCAACCGCATTATCTGTTGAAGGTCCGCGGGATGAGCATGAAGGACGCGGGCATCCTCGACGGCGACCTGGTCGCGGTGCATCGCACGCCCGAGGTCCGCAATCGGCAGATCGTCGTCGCGCGGCTGGAGAACGAAGTCACGGTCAAGCGCTACCGGCAGGAAGGCCGGATCGTGTGGCTGCTGCCGGAGAACGCCGATTTCGAGCCGATCCGCGTCGACCTGCAGCACCAGCCGATGATCATCGAGGGCGTCGTCGTCGGCGTCCTGCGTCGCGGTAAGACCCTGGATGCCGCGTGACGCGCAATCGCTCGCGGAACTGCTCGCCGATGCGCGCGTCTGGAGGCTCAAGGACGCGACGGCGGCGGCGTCTCGACCGGTCTGGCCGACCGGTCGGGCGGCGCTCGATGCGCGGCTGCCGGACGGCGGTTGGCCGACCGCGGCGCTCGTCGAGGTACTGCTCGCCGGCCCCGGACTCGGCGAGGTGCAGTTGTTCCTGCCCGCGTTGCTCGCGGGGGGCGGGCAGCGCGATGCCGGCGGCGGACGCTGGCTGATCTGGATCGCGCCGCCGTACGAGCCGTACGCGCCGGCGCTCGCCCAGCAAGGCCTCGATCTGCGGCGCTTCTTGGTCGTGCGCCCGGAATCGGCGATCGAGGGCCTCTGGGCCGCCGAGCAGGCGCTGCAATCGGGCGCGTGCGCGGCGGTCTTCCTCTGGCTGAAGGGCAGCGATCCGCGCTGGCTGCGACGCTTGAAGCTCGCCGCCGAGGAGGGTGGCGCGCTCGGCGTGCTGTTTCGTCCCGAGCGGCACCGCTTCGAGTCCTCGCCCGCGAATTTGCGGCTCGCGGTGAGCCGTGACGCGGCGGGGCTGCGGCTCGAACTGCTGAAAGCGCGCGGCGGCCAGCCGGCGTCGATCGCGCTCGAGCCGTGACCATGGGCGCCCGCGCGCGCGACTCCCGGACCGCGGACTTGTTCGCCGCGGCGCCCGTCGTCGCGAGCCTGCCCGCACCCGCACCCGCGCCAGTCCCGGCCGCGGTGCCGCCGCCGCCCGAGCCGC
>JAJYFF010000019.1 GCA_021785405.1 Pseudomonadota bacterium
CATCGACACCGCGGCGACGGTACAGTATCCCGAGCAACACCACGCCGAGGGCCACGTTCGCGCCGATCGAGATCGCCAGTGCGTCCATGGCAGCTGATTAGCACGAGTGCCGCCCGCTGACAAGCACCCGCCCGCCGTGCGGCCGCATCAGCCCTTCGCAGCCGACCGTTCGAACAGCCGATCGGCGACGTACGGGTTGTCGCGCCGCTCACGCCCGAAGGTCGAGGTCGGTCCATGGCCCGGGACGAAGCGCACGTCGTCGCCGAGCGGGAAGAGCTTCTCCCGGATCGAACGGATCAGCGCGGCATGGTCGCCCCGGGGGAAGTCGGTCCGGCCGATCGAGCCCGCGAACAGGACGTCGCCGACGAATGCGAGGCGCTCGCGCGCATGGAAATACACGACGTGCCCCGGGGTGTGTCCGGGGCAGTGCAGCACCGAAAGCGTTTCCCCGCCGACCGTGACCGCGTCCCCATCGACGAGCCATCGGTCGGGCACGAACGCGCGCGTGGGCGGGAAGCCGTAGTTTCGCGTCTGATCGGGCAACGCGTCGATCCAGAATTGATCCTCGCGCTGCGGCCCGACGATCGGCACGCCGTTGCGGTCCGCGAGTGTGGCGGCCCCGGCGGCGTGATCGAGATGGCCGTGGGTCAACCAGATCGCGCGCAAGGTCACGCCGTGCTCGTCGATCGCGGCGAGGATCCGATCGAGATCGCCGCCCGGATCGATCACTGCGGCATCGCGAGTGCGTTCGTCCCACACGAGCGAGCAGTTCTGTTCGAACGGCGTGACCGGTACGACCTGCATGCGCATCGAGCGACTCCACCTCGCGACTCCTGGAATCGCTTTACGATACCCGATTTGCCGGCTCGCAGCGCATAATCGACCGCGTGATCCTCTGACGCCGCGGGTGGTTCTTGCGATGCGAACGCGCGATGGCTGTGGATGGCGCTCGGACGGCGGCGACGCGGTGCGTGGGTGGCGGCGCGATTTCGGTGACGCCGACGAACAAGCCGCGTGCCTGGACTCGCTCTACCCGCAATGCTACGACCAACTCGACGCCGGCCGATTTCGCGGCGAAATGATCCACGTCGATCTCGACGGCGTGATCGTGGTGCGCGAACGCGTCAATCGTCGACTCATGCAGACCGGCTCGATGCGCAGCCCGTCGATCGGCTGGTTGCTCAGGAGCGAAGGTCGGTTTCGCTTCAATCGCGAGGAGTTCGAGCCACGCAGCGCGATCTTCTACCGGCAAGGCAGCGAATTCGAGATCCAGGCCGCGCCGTCCGATTTGATCGGCATCGCGATCGTCCCCGAGCGACTGACGCAGGCGACCCGGTGGCTCGCACCGCTCAGTGCGCCGGGGGCGTGCGAAGGGGTTCGCCGGCTGCCTGACGTCGTGCAGACGCGCTTGCAGCGCGCAGCGCAGCAGGCGCTCGCGCTGCTCGATGCGGCGCCGGACGTCGCCCGGGCCGCGCGATCCGGTACCTTGCGTCAAGAACTCGTGGAGCTGATGCTCACGGTCGCCGCCCTACCCCGACTCGACGCGTCACGCCGGCGTGGACGCGCCCGAACCTTCGATCGCGTCGTACTCGCCGCACAGCGCGAGATCGCCACCGATCTCGCCCACCCCGTCTCGACCGAAGCGCTGTGCCGGCGGATCGGCGTATCCCGCCGCAACCTCTTCTATGCGTTCGACGAGGTGCTCGGCGTATCGCCATCCCATTATCGGCAGACCCTGCGTCTGAATGCGGTTCGCCGGGCGATCAAGGCCCAAGCTCCGGTCGCGGCCCCGATCGCCGATATCGCGTGGACCGCGGGGTTCGCCCATCCCAGCCGCTTCGCCGCCGAATACCGGCGCCTGTTCGGCGAGCGCCCCTGCGAGACGCGGCGGCGCGCCCTCGAGACCGCCCGGAGCCGCCCCACCGCCGACTGACCTCCGGCCGCCCGGGAGGCGCCGGCGCGATTTCTGCACTTTTCGGCTAATCCCCGCCGGCGCTCGGCGCCTACGCTTCGTCGACCGACACCGTGTCGCCCCGCGTCGCGGCGCCAGCGAGGAGTGATGACCATCGAGCCCAGCGTGTTGCGATCCACCGCGCACCCCGAGACCTCCCGGGTGGCGTCGTCCGTCATGGCACCGCACCGCGGACGCGCGGGGTGGCGCTCGTTGGCCGGACTCGGGGTCGCCTACGTGATCGCCGGGCTCTACGCGGTGTGGAACTACGGGATCGGTGCCGGCGGTTGGGGTGGCATGCTCGCCGCGGTCGCGATCGCGGCGCTCCTGTATTTCTGCCTGATCTTCTCGCTCGCCGAACTCGCGACGCTCGTGCCGACCGCGGGGGGCGGCTATGGCTTCGCCCGCCGCGCGCTGGGTCCGCTCGCCGGCTACGTCGTCGGCGTCGTGTTCCTGGTCGAATACACCGTCGTGCTCGGCGCGCTCGCGGTGTTCTTCGGCGCCTACTGTCAGGCGCTCACCGGCATCGGCGGCCTGCGCGTGACCCTCGCGCTCTACGCGGTGACGCTCGCGATTCACATCGCGAAGGCGGATGAATCCCTCGCGGTGACCTTCGTGCTCGCGCTGATCGCGGCCACGGGGCTCGCGGTGTTCGTCGCGACCGCGATCCCGGCGTTCTCGGTCGATCGTCTGCTCGACCTGCCGGTGGCGCCGATCCCCGGCGCCTCCGCGCTCCTGCCGCACGGGATCCAGGGGATCTGGCTCGCGATGCCGTACGCGACCGCGATGTTCCTCGGGGTCGAGGGCGTGCCGTTCGCGGCGGAGGAAGCGCGCGATCCGCGGCGCGATCTGCCGCGCGGGATGATCGCCGCGATCCTGGTACTGTTCGTGATCTCCCTCGCGATCCTGGTGGTCGGTCCGGGCAGCGCCGGCGCGGCGCGATTCGCCGCGAGTCCCGACCCGATCGCCGCGACCCTCGCGCAAGTCGCCCCGGGCGCGCGTTGGATCCATGGCTTCGTGAGTCTCGCCGGCCTCACGAGCATCGCCGGCGCGTTCTTCGCGGTGATGTTCGCCGCCTCGCGCCAAGCGTTCGCGCTCGGCCGGGCGGGCTACCTGCCGCGAGTGCTCGCGCGGACCCGCCGCGGCGGCGCCCCGGCGGTCGCGTTGCTCGCAATCGGCGCCGCCGCGCTGCCGATGTCGCTGTTCGGCGATGCGGCCCACCTCGTCGTGATCAGCTTCGCGAGCGCGGCGCTCGCGTACCTCTTGTTGATGGCCTCGCACATCACGCTGCGCCTTCGGGAACCGCGGCTCGCGCGACCCTTCGTGACGCCGGGCGGGGCGGTCACGGCGGGCATCGCGTTCGCGCTGTCGTTCGTCGTGCTCGCGGTCAGCGTGAGTCTCGACGCCCGCGAGACGCTCGTCGCCGGCGCGATCATCGCCGCCTTCATCGGGTATTTCTGGCTCTACTCGCGCCACCACGTCGACACGGCGGCGCCCGAGGAAGCCGGTCTCGACCCCTCGCACCACCATCCTTGAGGATCCCACCATGCTGGAAGGCTACGTCGTCGAACCCTTGCCGAAGCAAGGCACCCCCACCGAGGCGATCAAAGAGGCGTTGACGCGGATCGAGGTCCCGGACCCGTACGGGCACTTCGCGCGCGCATTCCGTGGGCCGCCGGAGTTGCAGGCGCTCGGCAAATGGGCGTTCACCGAGTTCATGTCGGACAACGGCTTCTTCTCGCTGTACGCGCCCTACATGCAGCAGATCGAGCAACAAGTGATCGCGATGGGCGTGAGCTTGTTGCACCCGGCCGCCGACTCGACCGGGAACTTCACGAGCGGGGGCACCGAGAGCAATTTCTCGGCGCTGCACGCCGCCAAGGAATGGGCGCGCGTGCACCGCCCGAACGCGAAACGCCCGAACGTGGTCGCGCCGTTCACGATCCATCCGAGCTTTCAGAAAGGGGCGCGCTACCTCGGCCTCGAGATCGTCACGACCGCGCTCGACGCCGACGGCCGCGGCGTGCCGGCGAACATCGCCCGCGCGATCAACGACGACACGATCATGGTCGCGGCCTCCGCGCCGTCCTGGCATTACGCGAACATCGATCCGATCGCCTCGATCGCGAAGATCGCCGCGGATGCGGGCGTGTGGATGCACGTCGATGCCTGCGTCGGCGGATACCTGTCGCCGTTCCTCGAGAAGCTCGGCGAGCCGATTCCGCCGTGGGATTTCCGGGTCCCCGGCGTGATGTCGATCTCCGCGGACCTGCACAAGTACGGTTATTGCCCGAAACCCGCGTCGACGATCTTCTGGCGCCACGCCGAGTACCAGCAGTATCACTACGTGCAGGTCGACGATGCGTTCCTCGGCCCTTACAAGATGGCGGGCTTCTCCGGCTCCCGCTCCGCCGGCTCGATCTTCGCGGCGTGGGCGGTGCTGCGCCACCTCGGCGAGGAAGGGTATTTGCGGCTGACCCGGCGGGTGCTCGAGCTCAAATCCCGCTGCGTTCGAGGGATCGATGCGCTCGAGGGGCTGAAGGCCTGGCAGGTCGACGTGATGCCCCTGCACTTTCATTCCGAGAAGGCGCCGACGGCCGCGATCTACCAAGGACTGCTCGACAAAGGCTGGATGATGCTCGGCCTGGTCGAGCCCCCGGCGATCACCGTGCCGCTCGACCCCGGCCTCTCGGACGAGGCACTCGAGCACTTCCTGCGCGATCTGCGCGAAGTGCACGGCCGGGTGATGACCGAGCGCGACCCGAAGACCGGGGCGATCCGGTACGGCTAGTGCACGCAGGGACGCACCGAGGCGCCTCGCCCGGTGCGTCCCCGCCGTCGCGGCCGTACGCGGCTACGGCAGATTGACCACGGTCGCCTGATCCGCGGTCACCGTGAGCCCGCTCTTGACCGGCGAAAATTGAACGCCCGGATCGCTCTGTGCCGGATTGTCGAGATTCGCCTGGCACGTGAACGCCAAGGTATAGCTGCCCGGTGGCAGCGCCGTGAACGCATAATCGTAGGGCGAGGTTGCGCCCGCGGGCCAACCCGTCGATGCCAGCGGTTGGTTGGTATCGGTCGCCGGCGCGCTCGAATTCCAGTCTTCCGGGCCGGTGACGTCACCCGCGTAGAGGTAGACGGCCGCATCGGGCACCGTGCAGCCCGAGGGCAACGCCACCTGCCCCTGGAGGCTTCCCAGCGTGATGTTCACCGTCTGCGTCTGGGTCGCCGTGACCGTCGTCGTCGCCACCGGTATCAGTGTCACCACCGCGGTGTCGGCCTGGTCTGGATTGTCGAGTGCCGCCTGGCAGGTGAACGCCACCGTATACGTGCCCGGCGGCAGGAACGTGAACTGGTAATAGTAGGGCGGCGTCGAATTCGCCACCGGCGCGGTCGATCCGATCGGCTGATTCGGATCGGTGCTGGACGCCCCGCTGTTCATGTCCTCCGGCCGCGCGACGACGCCATTGTACAAATAGACGCCGGGGGTGCAGGCCGACGGCAGCGCGCTCGTGATTTGCCCTTGGATGTTGCCGACACTGGTGTCCTCGACCAATCGCTCGGCCGGCTTCAGCAGGCAGGCGGTTCCCTGACCGGGGGGGCACGTGATCGCTTGACGCAAGTTGAAGTCGATCGTGTAGTCGACGACCCCGCTGCTCGGCACGGTGAAGCCCGACACCAGTTTCAAGCCCGTCTGCGCCCCGCTCGGCACCAACAGTCCGTGCATCGTGCCATCGGAGAGCTGGATATAGGAATTGTTGCCGCTGCCGTCCGCATTCACCAGCAAGCGCACCTGCCCGTAGGTGCCCGCGGGGATCGGCTGATCGAAGAGCACGGCCGACGCCGTTCCACTTTGCGTCAGCAGATCGATGCGCTTGGGCTGCGCGAACGTGATCGTGATCGGATTGCCCGAGTTCGGTAGCAGTTCGACGCCGGTGAAGACCACGACGACGTGGCTGGCACCGTCGATCGGCGCATCCGCCACCGCCAGTTGCACTTGATTCATCGGCGCCGCGGTGCCGTTCGGCGTGCTGCCACCGCCACTGCCACTGCCACCGCAACCGGTGAGTCCGAGTGCGGCTACGGTCAGCGCAACAGCGAAGTTCGAGTATCGAGCCGATCGTTTCATGGTGCGTCCTCCCGTGGCGGCCAAACACGGCTCACGCGAGCCGTCCGTCGAAACCCAGCACCGGGAAGTATTACGCAGCTCGAATAAGCCCTCGGATTGTCGTCGGCACGCGACATCTTCGGTCGTGCCGGTAGCGCGGCGCTGCGCTGCGATGTCGGCTCGTCGCGCGCCTAAGCGGGCACCGGCGCGATCGCACGCCAAAGATCCGCGGCGAGTCCGCGGATCGCGAGGCGTTTGTACGGCCAAGAGCTTCGCTCCGGGATGCGCGCGTCGACCAAACGCACGCAGCCGTGGGCGAATTCCTCGGGACAAGCGGCATGGCAGTTCGCGCCCAGCAGCGCCGCCGCGACCTCGTCGGCGAGGAATGCGGTCGACGCGATGGAACCGATCGCCAGCCGCGCCGCGGTGATCGTTGCCTCGTCGCGACCGAGATCGACGCGCAACGCGGCGTTCAGACGCGAGACCGCGACCGAGGAACGGACACCGAGCTTCGCGAATGCACTGCGCCGATCGGGACCCGCCGCCGCGAACGAGAATTCGAGGATCGCCTCGTCCGGGCGCAGCGTACTGCCCCCAGCCGCGCCGAACAGGCGCGCGATCGGACGCTCGACGAGGCGTCCGGATGCGTCGACGACGGTTGCGAGCGCCTCGAGCGCGATCAGCGCCGTGACGAGATCGGCGCACGGCGAAGCGTTCGCGACGTTGCCGCCGAGGGTCGCGACGTTGCGGATCTGCACCGAGCCGACCCGCGCGGCCGCTTGAGCGAGACACGCCGCTTGCGTCGCGAGCACGGGATCGCGCTGCAATTGCGCGCAGGTCGTCAGCGCACCGACGCGGATCCTTCGATCGCTGCAGCGAACGTAACGGAGTTCGCGGAGGCGCGACAAATCGATCAACAAGTCCGGATGGAATCCGCTCGCATGCCAGTCGAGCATCAAATCGCTCCCACCCGCGACGAGCCGGCTCGCGCTCGTCGCTCGTCCGAGCGCCCCGATCAGTTCCGCGCGATCCCGCGGCGCGAGGATCTCAGTCTCGGACATCGCCACCCGCCCGGCGCGCCGCGACCGCCTCGATCGCATCGATGATCGCCTCGTACCCCGTGCATCGGCACAGGTTCCCCGCGATCGCCTCGGCGATCTCGGCGCGCGTGGGGTTGACGGTCTCGGCCAACAACGCGGTCGCCGACATCAACATCCCGGGGGTACAGAACCCGCACTGGATCGCCCCGCTGGCGACGAATTGCCGCTGCAGTTCATCGAGCGTCCCGCGATCACCGAGCCCTTCGACGGTGCGCACCTCGCGGCCTTGGACCTGCACCGCCGGCACCAGACAGGAATTCACCGCCACGCCGTCGAGGAGCACCGTGCAGGCGCCGCACTCCCCGGCCGCACACCCCTCCTTGGTGCCGGCAAGACCGAGGTCCTCGCGCAACACGTCGAGCAAGCGCGCGTCGGCCGCGACCTCGACGCTCACGCGGGCGCCGTTCACGGTCGCGGTCAGCCGCATGCCGTTCGCGCTCCGCCCACCCGTCCATCCGTCTCGAGTGCGGCGAGGATGCGCTCGGGCGTCAGCGGCAGACGGCAGAGTTCCGTGCCGAGCGCTCGATTGACCGCGTTCACGACCGCCGCGGCCGTCGGGACGAACGCGATCTCCCCGACGCTCTTCGCGCCGTAGGGTCCTTCGTCGCCATCGTGCTCGACGAGCAGCACCTTCACCCGCGGCATGTCGACCGCATTGACGAGGTGGTAGTTCTTGAATCCGCCGGCCGCCGGGCGGCCTTGATCGTCGAGCACGACTTCCTCGCACAACGCGCTGCCGATCCCGGCCTGGACCGCACCACGGCACTGACCTTCGACCATTTGTCGATTGATCGCGCGGCCGATGTCGACCACCGTGAGGAAGTCGGTCACGCGCGCGAGTCCCGTCAGGGTATCGACCTCGACCTCGGCGAACTGCACCGAATAGGAACCGGGATTCGAGGTGCCGCGGTAGGTCTGCGTGACGCACAGATCGTGCCCGTCGCGCATCCGCGCACGTTGCACGATCGCGCCGTAGTCGAGCGCCGGCGCATCCGCGCCGGTCGCGCACACCTGTCCGCCAACGGCCCGCAAGCCCTCGGGCGGAAGGCCGAGCAGCGGCGCCGCGGCTTCGATCAAGCGCTCCTTGAGCGCCGTGGCGAGTGCAAGCGCGCTCGCGCCGCCGACGTAGGTCATCCGACTGCCGAAGCACCCGAAATCGAACGGCGAGATCTCGCTGTCCGCCTCGCGGGTCGAGATCCGATCTGGGGAAACATCGAGTACCTCGGCGATGATCGTGCGGAGCGTCACCGCGCTGCCCGCGCCCACCTCATGCAACGCGGCATTCAAGTCGAGCGTTCCATCCTCGTTCATCTTCAAGGACATCGTCGTCGACTCGGGGAACGCGTTGCTCAGCATGCCGTTCTTGTGCGCACCGCAGGCCACCCCGACCGCGCGGCGCCATCGACCGCGCTCCGGGTCCAACGCAACGCGCCGCGTCCACTCGAACGCGGCCGCTCCTTGGATCAGGCACTCGCGCACCCGCGCGTCGCCTACCGAGTGGCCACTCGTCGGATCGACGTCGCCCGGTTCGACGAGGTTGCGCAGGCGCAGTTCGACCGGATCGAGGTTCAATCGGCGTGCGACGCGATCGAGATGGACCTCCACACAGCTTGCGAGCTCGGGTGCACCCCAACCGCGCAGGCCGCCCGCGACCGGCGTCGTCGTGTAGGCGACCCGGCCGCGATGTCGATATCGACCGACGCGATACAAGCGGGTGAGCTTGTGCGCCATCGCCTCCGTGTAGTCGGGCGAACTCCCGGCATACGCCCCGGCGGCGAGCAGGGTGTCGATGTCGAGCGCGCGCAGGCGTCCGTCCTGGCTGACCACACTGCGAACGATCGAACGTTGGGTCGGTCGCACCGTCGTCGCGCGGATGCACTCGTCGCGATCGAGCAGGAGCGACACCGGGCGACGCGTGCGCATCGCGAGATAAGCGGTCACGGGCTCCAGGATGAATTCCTGCTTGCCACCGAACGAGCCGCCCATCGGCACCTTGATCACGCGCACGCGGTGATACGGGAGCCCCAGCAGATCCGCGACCACGGTACGGGCACCATAGACGCTTTGGCACGGGCTGCGGATCGTCAACTGGCCGGCTGAATCGTAGTCCGCGATGCACAGGTGCGGCTCGAGCGCCGCGTGATGCAGCATCTGCGTGGTGATCGTCGTGTCGATCGGGACCGTACCGCCGGCAAGGTCTTCGGGCTCCCCGACGACGACCTCGAATTCATGCAAGAGATTGCCGCCCGGATGCACCTGGAGCGCGCCGGGTGCGAGCGCGGCCTGCGCGTCGAGCACCGGTGCCAAGGGTGCGTATTCGACCTCGATCGTCCGTACCGCCTCGCGGGCGATCGCACGGGTGGTCGCGACCACCGCGGCGATCCGGTCGCCGACGAATCGCGCCGTCGAGGCGAACAGGGACTCATCGTCCACGCATCCGGCTTGTCCGGGAAGGATCCGATAGCGACAGTACCTTCCCGTCGGCGCATCCTCGCTCGCGTAAACGCCGAGCACCCCCGGGATCGACCGCGCCCGCACCGAATCGACGCGCAGAACCCTCGCATGCGCATGCGGGCTCAGCAGAAGCGCCGCGTGCACCATCCCGGGCAAGCGCAGATCCGAACCAAAGACGAGATCGCCGCTCGCCTTGCGAACGGCATCGGAGACCGGATGGTCCCGTCCGACGTACTTGTACCGATTCACGCCCGGATGATAGCCCTCGGCGGACGCGCTGCCCAGAATATCCCGACCGGATCCGGCGCGGCGCGCGCCGCGTCCGACCCTCGCGCAGATGTCTTCCCTGCGACCCGTGAGATATGCCACTCTCACGACCACGAAGGGTGGTCGACTCGGAGGTATCGTGAACTCGAGCTTGTTGACGGGCAGCTGCTTGTGCGGCGCTGTGAAATACGAAGTCTCGGGCGAGGCGCAGCGTTTCTATCACTGTCACTGCCGGCGCTGTCGCAAGGCGACGGGCACTGGACATGCATCGAATCTCATCATTCAACCGGCGACGCTGCGCTGGCTCGCCGGTCATGAGCATGTCCGCTCGTTCAAGCTCCCGGACGCGCAACGCTTCACGAATCAGTTCTGCGGGATATGCGGCGGCCGTTTGCCACGCCAACCCCAAGGTTCCGACCTCGTGCTCCTACCGGCCGGATCCTTGGACGTCGAGCCACCGATCGCGCTGCAGGGACGCATCTTCTTCGGTTCTCGAGCCAGCTGGTCGTGTGCGGGTGACGGCTTGCCCACCTATCCGGAATACGCGCCGTAGCGATTGACCTGCCGCACCGACGCCAGCGACCCAGCGCCTACGGTCGAGGCGCTTCGACCGTCGCGACCCCCTGAATCATCCGCTGGTGGTCCCTCGCGGCCTCACGACTTCGTGACTCGCACCCGGGCGCGGAACGATCATCGGTACGCGCTCGCGGTAGCGCTGATAGTCCTGACCGATGAAGCGCACCAGATCGCGTTCCTCGTAACGGACGCCGATGCCGATATACGCGCTCATGCCGATCGCGAACACCAGCCGACCAAGCGTCATCGTCGGTGCGCTCCAGAACGCGAGCAACATCCCGGCATAGAGTGGATGCCGCACCACCCGGTACATCCAGGTCACCATGAACGGCGGATGTACGTATCGACGCTGCAGCAGGTGCAGCCACACTTGCCGTAGCCCGAACAGGTCGAAGTGATCGATGATGAAACTCGACGCCAGGACCATGCCGAATCCGAAAAGGTACAGCCCCCACAGCAGCCCGACCGCCATGGGGTCAGACACCGACCAAACGACCGATTTCATCGGTTGCCACTGCCAGAAGAGCAGTACGAGCAAGACGCTCGAGGCCAGCACGAAGGTACTGCGTTCGACGGCCGGCGACAGCCGTCGGGTCAGCCACGACTTGAAGCCCGCCCGCGCCATGATCGAGTGCTGCAGGCCGAAGGCCGCGATCAGCGCGAGATCGACGACGAAGGCGATGCCGGTCGTACCCGCCGCGCCATCGTCGATGCCCTTGGGCACGCCGACGTCGGCGATGAAGCCGATCAAGTAGAGGAAGACCAGGAAGAACACGGCGTAGCAGAGCACGCCGTACAGAAAGGCGAGGATGCGTCCCATGTGTCCCCCTTGGCCGCGACGTCGCGCGTGCAGGCAAGACTCGAATCCACTTTGCCCCCGATCGCATTCGCAAATCAAGTCGGCGGCGCTGCGCTGCCGCTCGGGCCGCGAACTCCGGCGTTCGTTGCATCGCGATGCACTGTTGGCGCAGGCCCTCTACAATGCTCGCGGACTCCCGGACGCAGGATCAATGGCGCCGCGTTGCGCCGCGCGGCGGACCCAGGCAACGACGTCGCGACGTTTCGGAATAGCTTCACTCGAGGGCTCGCGGTGACTCACGGGCTGATCCCGGTGCTTGCGGTGATTTTCTTCGCGACGTTCGTGCGCTCGACGCTCGGCTTCGGCGAGGCGCTGCTCGGCGTGCCGTTGCTGGCGCTGTTCATGCCGCTGCGGGTCGCCGTCCCGGTCATGGTCCTGATCTCGATCACGGTGTCCACGGTCGTGCTGCTGCAGGACTGGCGTCACGTGCACTTGCGCAGCGCGGGCTGGCTGGTCGCCTCGACGCTGATCGGCACGCCCTTGGGGTTGCTGGTACTCACACGCGTCCATGCGGCGATCGTGAAAGCCGGCCTCGGGGTCGTGCTCCTAGCCTTCGCGACGGGTTCGCTGCTCGCTCGAAAGGGAGCGGTACTGACCGACGATCGGCTCGCGTGGCCCTTCGGTCTCGGCGCCGGGGTGCTTGGCGGCGCCTACGGCATGAACGGGCCGCCGGTCGTGATGTACGGTGCGCTGCGCGGCTGGTCGCCCCAGCGCTTTCGCGCGACACTCCAAGGCTACTTCTTGCCGGCGAGCCTCGCCTCGATGCTGGGCTATGGGCTCACCGGATTGTGGACCGCCGCGGTCACCCGCGATTACCTCACGGCGCTCCCGGCGGTGCTCGGCGCGATCTTGCTCGGCCGTGCGGTGCATGGCCGATTGCACGCCCACGCATTCGTGCGCGCGGTGAACCTTGGCTTGCTCGCGATCGCGCTCCTGTTGCTGGGGCAGAGCCTGCACGCGATTCTCTAAGCCCATGACCGAAGTCAAACGGCGCCGCCCGTGGAGTTCCCGTCGAATGATGATGAGCTGGCCAACTCGGCAATTGCTGCTGTTCGGCGCATTGCTGCCCTCGCTCGCGTTCGCGTGGCACGCCGATCGCATCGTGCTCCCGATCGCTGCGGCCTTGCCGCAGCGACGGCTCACCCCGGGCGCGATCAACCCCGCCGTCACGCAAGCGAACATTCACGCGACGATCTGCCGCCCGCGTTGGACCCGGACCGTGCGGCCGCCGGAGGAATACACGGAACGGCTCAAGCACGTGCAGATTCGTGAGTATCGCTATCGCGACCGCCGGCTCCGAGACTACGAAGAAGACCATCTGATCCCGCTCGAGCTCGGCGGTGCGCCGGCTTCCCCGCGCAACCTCTGGCCTGAGCCGCACTTCGTCGAAGGTGGTTGGGGGTCGTTCCGGAAGGACCGTTTGGAGAACCGCTTGCGCTGGCTCGTGTGCCACGGCCGTCTGCGCTTGGCGACCGCGAGACAGCGGATCGCGACGGACTGGATCGCCGCCTACCGTCGCTACCATCGACGCTGGCCGCGACGGCGCAACCCAGCCCGTCGCGACCCGCGGGACACGGGCCGCTGATGCGGTCGCGCTATCGACCGCCTCGGCGGGCGATCGTCAAGCCTTTTTGATCAGTCGCGTGATCCAGATCAGGATCACCGCGCCGATGAACGCGACGATGATCGAGCCGATCAGCCCGCCGCCCTGCCAGACGCCCAGCGCCCCGAACAGCCAGCCGCCGAACAGACCGCCCAGGATGCCGAGCACGATGTCCATCACCACACCGTAGCCGCCGCCCTTCATGACCTTGCCGGCGCCCCATCCCGCGATCAGCCCCACGATGATCCAAGCAATGATGCCCATGGCGATGCTCTCCCTCTCGTTATAATGATTTCCGGCAAAACACACTCAACCCGCGGTCAACGCGGGATCTACCGCGCTGCCGAGTGCTTGTACCGCCGCATCTCCGCCTATCTTATACGCCACCGTCTACGGCTTGTGCCAGCGCTGGGCGTGGTCGTGCCCGATTGGCGATGGCATGCGTTGCATGTCGATCTCGCGGAGATAGCCTAAGCTCGATGGCTCCTGGCGTGAGCGCGGCCGCACCGTGACGAAGCAGCTCCGGCATCCAAAATCGCTGCGCGATCTTGTCGAACTCGCGGTCGCCGTGAGGCGACGCCGGTTTTCAAGCCCGTGGGGTCGCACGTCAGCGGCACGCACTCGCACGTACATGCCAACATTTCCCATCTCATCAACGTGTCGCCGAAGCTGCATTCATCGCGGCTTCAACATCCAGTGCAACTTGAGTGCAACTTGGAAACCGGGTTTGTCATGCAGTTCTTGCGCCGAAATGCGCTGTGGATTACCATGTTGACTTCAATAGCTAGTATTATAGCTATTCATGAAAACCATACAGATGACGATTGACCCGCACTTGCTCAAGGCGGTGGACAAGCTGACAAGGGCGCGCAAGACGACGCGCTCCGCGTTGATTCGCGACGCCCTGGAGGCAGAGCTTCGCCGCGAACGTGTAAGTGAGCTCGAAGCGCGTCACGCCGCTGGTTACGCCGAACACCCGCCGCATCCGGGCGAACTCTCCCCGTGGCTCGATCAGCAGGACTGGGGCAACCGGTGAAACGTGGAGACGTATGTTGGTATACCTTCCCCGCGCCAAACAATCGACGACCGGTGCTCATCCTGACACGTGATTCGGCGATCCCCGTACTGAACAGCGTCACCGTTGCGCCGATTACCTCGACGATCCGCAGCATTCCGACTGAAGTGGTGCTTACGAGCGAAGATGGTCTGCCCGAAATCTGCGCTGCAAATTTCGATAATATTCAGACGGTCCCGAAAGCAAACATCAGCGCACCGATAACTCATCTGTCCGCGTCCAAAATGAGGGCGGCGGCGGGCGCGATTGGCTTCGCCCTTGGGTGCGCGATCCCGTAGCGATGTTGGCGGAGAGGACCTCCAAAGCGGTCATCGAAGGCGAGCGCCGACCTGAGAGTCGCAAGCCCAATGTCATGTCGTCGGGTTTGTCTATTACCGGTAACCGGTATATCATGCTCGAATGATAAGGAGCTTCCGGAGCGACGAGACGCGGAAGCTCTTAGAGACCGGGCGGTCCAAGCGATTCGGTTCAATCGTGAAGGTGGCTACACGCAAGCTGGCGCAGTTGGACGCGGCGGAAACGCTGGAATTCCTCAGATCTCCGCCTGGCAATCGCTTGGAGTCTCTTGCGGGCGATCGCGCCGGGCACCACAGTATCCGTATCAACGACCAGTGGCGTGTGTGCTTTCGATGGACCGCAACTGGGCCGGAAGACGTGGAGATCGTTGACTATCACTAGGAGGCAATGGAAATGGCGTTCAAGAATGGCATGCGTCCGGTGCATCCTGGCGAGATTCTGAGAGAAGACTACCTGAAGCCTCTCAATATGAGCGTCAACGCGCTGGCCAAGCAACTTGCCATACCTACCTCTCGGCTGAACGACATCGTACTTCGGCGACGTGGCGTGACACCGGATACTGCCATGCGGTTGGCGCGCTATTTCGGTGGGGACGCGCGCTCGTGGCTCAACCTTCAGACCGCGCACGATCTGCGCACCGCAGAGTTAGGTCACGCCAAGCAAATCGATCGGGCCATACAACCGAGGCGAAAGTCCGCCTAAAGGAAATCGGTGTCCGCGTCCGGCGCCGCTCAAGACCGGAACCGGGTGGTCGCGGGATCGATATAATCGCCTTGAACCGGACGTTCGCAGCGCGCGACAAGCCAACCTGTAGGGGCACCACGTGAAAACGACGCAGGCTGAAGATCGCCATCGTGCCCCGCATCGTCACGTCCGCCGCCGCAATCGTCGTGGCAAAAGAAGCTTGGAAAGCCATCTACCGCAAGGCGCCGCAACATTCGGTATTCAGTCCGGAGAGTGTTGCGCTTGGCGAGCCCTACGTGGCGATTCTTGAAGACGACGGATGGCACGTCTTCGGTACGCTACCGAACGGTCCGATAGGAGGCACGCCAGAGGCATCGATATGCGCAGTCGATGGCGCTGTTTCAGCCGCCTCGCACGGACAGTAAGCCTCGGAACGTGCGCGCTCAGTGCCAATGAGCGGTCACTGATCGACGGCAACATCGGGCCGAACTCGGTCCTTCACATTGGCGGAGAGGGCGAGATTGTCGGCGCTGCGCGCCGATCCCTCGCCTGCGCTCGGGACCGCCGTCGCTTCGCTCCGGCGTCCAAAATCGCTGCGCGATTTTTTGTCGAACTCGCCTCTGGCGGAGAGGGTGGGATTCGAACCCACGGTCGGATCGCTCCGACGCCGGTTTTCAAGACCGGTGCATTCAACCGCTCTGCCACCTCTCCGTAAGCCGCGATCTTACCCGAACCGGTTCACCGCGGCGTCCGCTGCTGCATCAGTGCGTCCAGGCGTTCGGTCACGGCGGTGGTGTCGATCAGGTCCATCACGCCGGGGCGTTCGATCTTCGTCCACCAGGGCAGTTCCTCGGGTGACTTCCCGAGAAAGCGCTGGGCGGCGTCCGGGTATCGGTCGACACACCAGGCTCGGCTGAAGTACGGCCCGCTGCGCTTAGGATTGGTCGCGGCGTAGAGACCGATCACCGGCGTGCCGACCGCGGTCGCCATGTGCACGGGTCCGGTGTCCGGTGCGACGAGCACCGTCGCGCGCGCGAGCAGCGCAAGCATCTCGGGCAGCGTGTCGCGTCCGATCTGGTCGACGAGCGGCGTCCGCGCGGCCGCCGCGATCGCGGCGCCGAGTTCGCGTTCGCGTGCGCTGGGTCCGCCGCACAGGATAATGCGCATCCCGTGGCGGGTCGCGGCGTGGTCGGCGACCGCGGCGTAGCGCTCCGGCCGCCAGTTGCGCAACGGATGGCTGGAGGCGGGATTGATCACGAGCGTCGGCCGCTCGTCGGGGATCAAGCCGCGGGCGTACGCCTGCGCGTCGGCCGGGATCGCGAGGTTCCATTCGAGGACGCGTTCGCGCGCGCCGAGCGCCTCGGCGAAACCGAGGAAGCTGTCAAGCACGTGTTCTCTCGATCGCGCCGGCACGCGGGCGTTCGTGAACGCCCATTGCAGCTCTCTCGCCCGAGCGCGATCGAAGCCGAGCTTGCGCTCGGCGCGCACGGCGGTGCTGAGCAAGCTCGCGCGCAGCGACAGTTGGATGTGCAACAGCGCATCGAACCGCCGATCGCGCAACTCGCGCCGCAGACGCATCCATTCGGCACGCAAATGACGCTTGTCGACCGGAATCAACTCGACGTCCGGGACAAGCCGCATGAGCTTTGCCTCGGTCCGACCGATGATCCAGCTGATCCGGCAGTCGGGCCAGGCGTGCCGCAGCGTACGGATCAGCGGCACGACGTGGCAGGTGTCGCCGATCGCCGAGAGCCGCAGGATGCACAGGCTCCGCGGCACCGTCGTCAGCCCAGCCGCTCCATCCCGCCGACGTAGGGCACGAGCGCCTTCGGCACGACGACGCTGCCGTCCTCTTGTTGATAGTTCTCGAGCACCGCGACCAGCGCGCGGCCGACCGCGACGCCGGAGCCGTTCAAGGTGTGCACGAGCTCGGGCTTCCCGGTCGCGGGATTGCGCCAGCGCGCTTGCATGCGGCGCGCCTGGAACGACTCGCAGTTGCTGCACGAGCTGATCTCGCGATAACGCCCCTGGCTCGGCAGCCAGACTTCCAGGTCGTAGGTCTTCGCACTCGAGAAGCTGACGTCGCCCGCGCACAGCGCGAGCACCCGGTACGGCAGCTCGAGCGCGCGCAGCACCGCCTCGGCATGCCCGGTGAGTTCCTCGAGCGCGGCGTACGAACGCTCCGGCGTGACGATCTGCACGAGCTCGACCTTGTCGAACTGGTGCTGGCGGATCATCCCGCGGGTGTCCTTGCCGGCGGCGCCCGCCTCGGACCGAAAGCACGGCGTATGCGCGACGAAACGCAGTGGCAGTTCCTCTGCGCGCAGGATTTGGTCGCGTACCAGGTTCGTGACCGGGACCTCGGCGGTCGGGATCAAGTAGAACCCGGGGTCGCCGCTCACCGCGAACAGGTCCTGCTCGAATTTCGGCAGTTGCCCGGTCCCGACCAGCGCCTCCGCGTGCACGAGGTACGGTGCGTAGACTTCCCGATAGCCGTGCTCGCGCGTGTGCAGGTCCAGCATGAACTGCGCGAGCGCGCGGTGGAGCCGCGCGATCGCGCCGCTCATCACCACGAAACGCGCGCCGGAGATCCGCCCCGCCGCCTCGAAATCCATTCCCAACCGTTCGCCGATCGCGACGTGATCACGTGGCGCGAAATCGAGCGCCCGCGGCTCGCCCCAGCGGCGCAGCTCGACGTTCGCGCTCTCGTCGCGCCCCTCGGGCACGCTCTCGTGCAGCAGGTTCGGCAGTTCGAGTTGCAGCTCCTGCAATTGCGCCTGCAGGTGCTCGAGGTCCTCGTCGATCGTCTTCAGACGCGCGCCGAGCGCCTCGCCGGCCGCGAGCAAGGCGCTCGCATCCTCGCCGCGCGCCTTCGCGGCGCCGACCGCCTTCGCGGTCGCATTGCGCTCCGCGCGCAATCGGTCCGCCTCGATCTGCGCGGTCTTGCGCTTGTCTTCCATGTCCAGCAGGCGCGGCAGATCGAGCGTGTAGCCGCGGCGCGCGAGCCGGGACGCGACGCCCTCGGGGTCGCTGCGCAGGAGCTTGGGGTCGAGCACGGTCGGTTCCTCAGGATGGGCCGCGCGGCGCGGCCGAGGCCCTCATTGTAGGCGATACCGCCGCCGCGTCACCCGCCGCGCGGCGTGCGATCGCGGGCGCGCCGTGCCTCGAGCGCCTCGGCGATCTTGATCTCGAGGCCGCGCGGCGCGGGAACATAGTAGCGCCGGTCCGGCAGCCCCTCCGGCAGATAGCGCTCGCCGGCCGCGTACGCGTCCGGCTCGTCGTGCGCGTAGCGATAGCCCTTCGAATAGCCGAGTTCCTTCATCAGCCGGGTCGGCGCATTGCGCAGGTGCAGCGGCACCTCGAGGGAACCGAAGCGCTTCGCATCCTCGGTCGCGCCCTGGTAGGCGACGTACACGGCGTTGCTCTTCGCCGCGCACGCGAGGAACACGATCGCCTGCGCGATCGCGAGTTCCCCCTCGGGACTGCCGAGCCGCTCGTAGACCGCGCAGGCCTCGAGCGCGAGGGTGAGCGCCCGCGGATCGGCGTTGCCGATGTCCTCGCTCGCCATCCGCAGCGCGCGCCGCGCGATGTAGAGCGGATCGCAGCCCCCGGCGAACATCCGGCACAGCCAGTAGAGCGCCGCATCGGGGTCGCTGCCGCGCACCGCCTTGTGGAGCGCGGAGATCTGGTCGTAGAAGTTCTCTCCGCCCTTGTCGAAGCGCAGGTACTGGCTGCCGATCGCGCCGCGCATCGTCTCGCCCGAGAGCACCCGCCCGCCCTCCGCCGGGGTCGCGAGGTCCGCGGCGGTCTCGAGCAGGTTCAGCATCCGCCGCGCGTCGCCATCGGCGGCGGCGATCAGGAGTTCGCGCGCGTCCGCCTCGAGGCGCAGCGCCGCGTCGGCCAAGCCGCGCGAATCGCCGAGCGCCCGGTCGAGGAGCACGCCGAGGTCGGTCGCATCCAGCGACTTCAGCACGTACACCCGCGCGCGCGACAGCAACGCGTTGTTGACCTCGAACGATGGGTTCTCGGTCGTCGCGCCGATGAACACGAACGTGCCGTCCTCGACGTACGGCAGGAACGTGTCCTGCTGCGCCTTGTTGAACCGGTGTACCTCGTCGAGGAACAGCACCGTGTTGCGCGAGCCGCGCAAGGCTTGCGCGCGCTCGACCGCGGCGCGGATCTCCTTGACGCCGGCGAGCACAGCCGAGATCGCGATGAACTCCGCGTCCGCCGTGCTCGCGACGAGGCGCGCGAGCGTCGTCTTGCCGGTACCCGGCGGCCCCCAGAGGATCATCGAGTGAGGGTGGCCGGCCTCGAGCGCCCGGCGCAACGGCGCCTCGGGTCCGACGAGGTGACGCTGGCCGACGATCTCCTCGAGCTTGGTCGGCCGCAGGCGATCGGCGAGCGGCCGGTAGGCGCCGCTCCGCGCCGCGTTCACGGCGAGACGCGCCCGATCACGTCGACGCCCGGCGGCGGGTTGAACACGAACAGCTTCGGCGACAGCGGGATGTTGCGCTTCGGATCGGTGAAGGCGAGCCGCGTGACCTGGTCGAGCTTGTCCGCGAACAGCATCCGCACGAGCTCCCCGTGAGAGAACGCGATCCGGATCGCCTGGAAGTCGCTGGTCGGGTGCTTCGGGATCAACTGGTACCAGTGATAGCCGTCCTGATCCGGCAGCGCGCTGATCTCGAACTGGCTGCTCACGGTCACGCCGCCGGCGAGCAGCACCGCGGGCGTGCTCGCGAGCGTCGAGTCGAGGTCGCGCACGTTCGCCTGCTGGAGGTCCTGGTCGTAGAACCACAGGAGCTTGCCGTCGGCGAGGATCAGCTGCCGCGAGGGCTTCAGGTAATCCCAGCGGAACTTGCCCGGCCGCTCGAGGTACAGATGGCCCGACGCGCTGCGCAGCACCTTGCCGTTCGCGTCGTCGATCTCCTGGGTGAAGTCCGCCGACCAGGTCTTGAGCCCCTCGAGATACCGCTCGACCTGCGCGGCCGCGGCGGCGCTCGGCGTCTGTGCCGCGGCCGTCTGCAGCACGATCAGT
This sequence comes from Pseudomonadota bacterium, assembly GCA_021785405.1. Lineage (GTDB taxonomy): Bacteria > Pseudomonadota > Gammaproteobacteria > Steroidobacterales > Steroidobacteraceae > Bog-1198. The sequence continues at coordinate 20,016 of JAJYFF010000019.1, forward strand.
GCGCCGGCCGCGGCGGCGGCCCAGCGATGGAACTTGAACATCGACTCACTCCTCGGGCGGTGGTGCGCCGTAAATCTCTCGGTTGCCGTTCGATTGCAGGGGTCCGACCAGGCCTGCGGCCTCCATGGCCTCGACCAGACGCGCCGCGCGGTTGTAGCCGATCTTCAGCCGCCGCTGCACGCCGGAGATCGACGCCTTGCGGGTCTCGGTGACGATCCGCACCGCTTCATCGTACAGCGGATCCTGTTCCGCATCCGCTGCGCCCTCGCCGGACTCCTCGTCGTCGGACGCGAATCCAGGGATGGGGTTCCGCGGTCCGTCGAGAATTTCATCGATGTACACCGGTGCCGAGGCGGTTTTGAGCCCCGCGACCACCCGGTGGACCTCCTGGTCGGAGACGAACGCGCCGTGCACCCGGGTCGGGATCGCGGTACCGGGCGGCAGGTAGAGCATGTCGCCGTGCCCGAGCAGGGACTCCGCACCGCTCTGGTCGAGGATCGTGCGCGAATCGACCTTGGCCGAGACCTGGAACGCGATCCGCGTCGGGATGTTCGCCTTGATGAGCCCCGTGATCACGTCGACCGACGGCCGCTGCGTCGCGAGGATCAGGTGGATTCCCGACGCGCGCGCCTTCTGCGCGAGCCGGGCGATGAGCTCCTCGACCTTCTTGCCGACGATCATCATGAGGTCCGCGAGCTCGTCGATGAACACGACGATCATCGGCAGCGTCTCGAGGTCCGGGACGTCCTCGGCGACGACGCCGGGCACGCCCTGCGCGATCTTCTGCATCCGGATCGGGTCCTTGATCGGCTTGCCCGCATCCGCCGCGTCCTTGATCTTGCGGTTGAACCCGGCGAGGTTGCGCACGCCGAGCGCGGACATCAGCTGATAGCGCCGTTCCATCTCCGCGACGCACCAGCGCAGCGCGTTCGCCGCCTGCTTCATGTCGGTGACGACCGGCGCGAGCAGGTGCGGGATCCCCTCGTACACCGAGAGTTCCAGCATCTTCGGGTCGATCATGATCAGCCGCACGTGCTCCGGGGTCGCCTTGTACACGAGGCTCAGCACCATCGCGTTGATCCCGACGGACTTGCCGGAGCCGGTCGTGCCGGCGATCAGCAGGTGCGGCATCCGCGCGAGGTCCGCGACGACCGGCGCGCCGCCGATGTCCTTGCCGAGCGCAAGCGCGAGCGGGGACGCCAAGGCGTCGTAGGCCTTCGACTTGATGATCTCGCCGAGCGTGACGATCTCGCGCTTCTCGTTCGGGATCTCGAGCCCGACGACCGACTTGCCCGGGATCACCTCGACCACCCGCACGCTGATCGCGGAGAGCGCGCGGGCGAGATCCTTCGACAGGTTGCTGATCTGGCTCACCTTCACGCCCGGCGCCGGACGCAGCTCGAAGCGCGTGACGACCGGCCCCGGCTGCACCGCGACGACCTCGGCGTCGACGCCGAAGTCCTTGAGCTTGAGCTCGACGAGCCGGGACATCGCTTCGAGCGCCTCGTCGGAGTACGAGGGCTCGCGCGCCGGCGGCTCGTCGAGCAACGCGAGCGAGGGCAGCTCGCTCGACTTCGGCGCGTCGAACAGCGGCACCTGGCGCTCGCGCTCGATGCGCTCGGAACGCGCCGGCGCGGGCGCCGGCGCCTCGATCCGCGGCGGCGGGCGCGGGCCGATTTTCTTCTGTTCCTCGCGGACCACCTCCTGCCGTGCCTGCTTGCGCTGCTGGCCGCTCGCGAGCTCGCGCCGGCTCTCGATCCAGGCGCGCGTCCACTCGAACGCGCGCAGCGCCGCCGCCCCGAGCCGATCCATGATCGTGAACCACGAAACGCCGAGAAAGAGCGCCACGCCCGCGAACCACAGTCCGAGCAGCAGCAGCGTTGCCCCGAGCATCCGCAGCCCATGCGCCGCGCCCTCGCCGACGAGTTCTCCCAGGACCCCGCCGGCACTGCTCGGGAAACCCGCGCCGTTCCAATGGAGCGCGGCCAGGCCGCAACTCGTGAGCAAGGTGAGCGCGAACCCGCCCGCCCGCAGCCAGGTGTTCGCGCGCGAACGCCCGCGCGGCGGCGCCGCGTCCTCGTGCACCAGCCAGCCGGCGTAGCCGAGCAGCACCGGGAAGAGATACGCCGGACGGCCGAACAGGAAGAAGAACAGCGCCGACAGCCATGCGCCGACGGGACCGATCCAGTTCGCGACCGGCTGGCCGTGGACGCCGGTATCCGCGAAGCCGGGGTCGGTGCGATGATAGGACCACAGCGCGAGCAGCAGAATGAGGCCGAGCGCACCCAGCACCCACAGCGCACCCTCGCGCAGCGAGCGCGCGACCGCGGCCGAGATCGCCGGCTTGGGTTTCTCGGGGCGGGTTTCGGAGGATTTCTCGGCGTCGACTGCCTTAATGGTCGTTTACCCAACTCATTGAACGAAATAAACTAAAGTGCCGATGCGCGCGTGCCTCGAGGGGCGACGCGGGCCCGTCACCGCCGCGAGGAAAATTGTACATGAGCGAAGCGATCCATAGCCGCCTGATCGTGCTCGGTTCGGGTCCGGCCGGCTACACCGCGGCGATCTACGCGGCGCGCGCGAACCGCGCACCGCTCTTGATCACCGGCCTCGAGCAGGGCGGACAGCTGATGACGACGACCGACGTCGACAACTGGCCGGGCGACGTCGAGGGCCTGCAGGGGCCCGCGCTGATGGAGCGGATGCGCCGGCACGCGGAGCGGTTCGCGACGCGGATCGTGATCGATCACGTGAACCGGGTCGAGCTCGGCGTGCGCCCGTTCCGGCTCGTGGGCGATGCGGGCGAATACCGCTGCGACGCGTTGATCGTCGCGACCGGGGCGTCCGCGAAGTACTTGGGGCTGCCCTCCGAGGAGCGCTTTCGCGGCCAGGGCGTCTCGGCCTGCGCGACCTGCGACGGCTTCTTCTACCGCGGCAAGCGGGTCGCGGTGATCGGCGGCGGCAACACCGCGGTCGAGGAGGCGCTGTACCTGGCGAACCTCGCGTCCCACGTGACGCTCGTGCACCGCCGCGACAGCCTGCGCGCCGAGCGGATCCTGCAGGATCGGCTGTTCGCGCTCGAGCGCGCGGGGAAAGCGGCGATCGTGTGGAACCACGAGGTCGAGGAGATCCTCGGCGATGCGACCGGCGTCACCGGCCTGCGGCTGCGCGCGACGACGGGTGCGCGCGCCCGGCGCGAGCTCGCGCTGGACGGCGTGTTCATCGCGGTCGGCCACCAGCCGAACACCGCGCTCTTCGCAGGCCAGCTCGAGATGCGCGGCGGCTACATCGTGGTGCGCGGCGGGACCGCGGGCGATGCGACCGCGGCCAGCGTCCCTGGCGTGTTCGCGGCCGGCGACGTCGCCGATCACGTCTACCGGCAAGCGGTAACCTCGGCCGGCACCGGCTGCATGGCCGCGCTCGATGCCGACCGGTATCTCGAGCATCTGGAAACGGAAATCCGCGCCGCGGGGCGCGCCGCGGGCACGTGAGCCGCACGGCCGCGCGGGAACCCGCCGGCGGCGCACCGTATCGAGTGCGCCTCCTCGAGCACGTCGCGGACGTCGATGCGGGCGTCTGGAACCGCCTCGCGGGCGATGCACAGCCGTTCCTGCGCCACGAATTCCTCGCCGCGCTGGAGGCGAGCGGCTGCGTCGCGCCGGCGCGCGGCTGGACGCCGCGCCACCTCGTGCTCGAGGACCGCGCCGGCGGCGTGGTCGGCGCGTTGCCGCTCTACGAGAAGAGCCATTCGCGTGGGGAATTCGTGTTCGACTTCGCGTGGGCGAACGCGTACCACGCGCATGGTCTGGCGTACTACCCGAAGCTCCTGACGGCGGTGCCGTTCACGCCGGTGCGCGGCGCGCGCCTGCTGATCGCGCCGGACGCCGAGGCGCCGGTGGTGCGTGCCGCGCTGATCGGCGCCGCGCGCGGGATCCTGCGCGAGACGGCACTGTCGTCCTGGCACGTGCTGTTCCCGATGGAGACGGAACTCGACGGGCTGGAGCGCGCCGGACTCGTGCGCCGCCTCGATTGCCAGTTCCACTGGTTCAACCACCACTACGAGTCGTTCGAGGCGTTCCTCGGGAGCTTCAACGCCGAGAAGCGCAAGAAGGCGAAGCGCGAGCGGCGGCGCGTCGCCGAGGCCGGGATCCGCTTCGAGACGCGCACCGGCGGGGAGATCGATGCGCGCCTGTGGGGGGTGCTGTACGGGTTCTACGCCGACACCTTCCACCGCCACGGCCATGAGCCCTACCTCGACCTCGCGTTCTTCCGCGCGGTCGCGCGCGCTCTGCCGGCGAGCCTGATGCTCAAGATCGCGTATCACGGCGCCGAGCCGATCGCGGTCGCGATCTTCTTCGTCGGCAGCGACGCGCTGTACGGTCGCTACTGGGGCGCGAACGATCAGTATCACAGCCTGCACTTCGAGACTTGCTACTACCAAGGGATCGAATACTGCATCGAGCACGGGATCGAGCGGTTCGAGCCGGGCACGCAAGGCGAGCACAAGGTCCCGCGCGGCTTCGTGCCGACGCTCGTCGGCTCGGCGCACGCGATCCTCGACCCGCGCTTCGAGCGGGCGATTCGCGACTTCGCCGAGCGCGAGGCGCGCGCGGTGCGTGCGTACGCCGCCGAAGTCGACGCGCACGTGCCCTATCGTCGGCTGGACGAGGAGCTGCGCGTCTGACGCGGCTGGCCTGGCTCGCCGAGAGCGCCGCCGCCGACGCGTTCCCGCCGGTCGACGCGGCGCTCGTGGACCCCCCGGGGCTCTTGGCCGCCGGCGGGGATCTCTCGCCGGCGCGGCTGCTCGCGGCGTACGAGCGCGGGATCTTCCCGTGGTATTCCGACCATCAGCCGATCCTGTGGTGGTCGCCCGATCCGCGGATGGTGCTCTTCCCCGCGGAATTGCACGTCTCGCGGAGCCTCCATCGGCGCTTGCGCTCGGGATTCTTCGAAACGCGCGTGGACACCGACTTCGCGGCGACGATCCGCGCCTGCGCGGCGCCGCGCCGCGCGGGTCCCGGGACCTGGATCAACCCGGCGATGATCGACGCGTATGAGTCGCTGTACGCGGCGGGCTACTGCCACTCGGTCGAGACCTACGCGGCCGGACGGCTGGTCGGCGGCGTCTACGGGCTCGCGCTCGGCGGCGTCTTCTTCGGCGAGTCGATGTTCAGCACGGTTGCCGACGCCTCCAAGGTCGCGCTCGTGCGGCTCGTCGAGGAGTGCCGCGCGCGCGGGGTCGAGCTGATCGACTGCCAGGTCGCGAGCGCCCACCTCGCCAGCCTCGGCGCACGCGAGATCCCGCGCCGCACGTTTCTCGCCGATCTGGCGCGGCTCGCCCGCCGTGAGCCGAGCGGGTCCTGGGCAGGGGCGTAAATTGCATTAGCGGAGCGCTTTATGCACAATGCGCGACTTCTGGTCACCAGCAGTACGCATGTCAAAAGAAGAGGCGATTCAATTCGAGGGTGAGGTGATCGAAACCTTGCCGAACACGACGTTCCGGGTCAAGTTGAAGACCGGGCACGTGGTCACCGCACACATCTCGGGAAAGATGCGCAAGAACTACATTCGCATCCTGACCGGGGACCAGGTGACCGTCGAAATGACGCCCTACGACCTCACCAAGGGTCGCATCGTCTACCGCGGCCGCTGACGGCCGCCGCGCCGCCGCGCTCGCGCGACGGCTCCGCCCTCTCTCTCCGATCAGCGTTCCTGTCCCAGGAGCGCCGGTTCGTTCGCGCCGCGGGTGACGAGTTCGAGCCCTTCGCCGTCCGCGTTCAAGCGCACCTCGACCTGTCCGCCGTTGACCAGGCGGCCGAACAAGAGCTCCTCGGCGAGGGGGCGCTTGATGAATTCCTGGATCACCCGGGCCATCGGCCGCGCGCCCATCTTCGGGTCGTAGCCGCGTTTCGCGATCCAGCGGCGCGCGGCCTCGTCGACGCTGAGCGACACGTGCTTCTGCTCGAGCTGCGCCTCGGCCTCGACCAGGAGCTTGTCCACGACGCGCTCGATCGTGTCCTCGTCGAGCGAGGCGAACTGGATCACCGCGTCGAGCCGATTGCGGAACTCCGGCGAGAACAGCCGGCGGATCGCCTCCATCCCGTCGCTCGCGACGTCCGCCTGCGTGAAGCCGATGCTCGGCCGGTTCATTTCGAACGCGCCCGCGTTGGTGGTCATCACGATGATCACGTGACGGAAGTCCGCCTTGCGGCCGTTGTTGTCGGTCAGCGTGCCGTGGTCCATCACCTGCAGCAGCAGATTGAACACGTCGGGGTGGGCCTTCTCGATCTCGTCGAGCAGCAGCACGCAGTGCGGGTGCTTCGCGATCGCCTCGGTGAGCAGGCCGCCCTGGTCGAAGCCGACGTAGCCCGGCGGCGCGCCGATCAACCGCGAGACCGTATGGCGCTCCATGTATTCGGACATGTCGAAGCGCACGAACTCGATGCCCATCGCGATGGCAAGCTGGCGGGTGACCTCGGTCTTGCCGACGCCGGTGGGGCCGGCGAACAGGAACGAGCCGACCGGCTTGCGCTGGTCGCCGAGCCCGGAGCGGGACATCTTGATCGACGCGGCGAGCGCCTCGATCGCCTTGTCCTGGCCGAAGATCGTGAGCTTCAGGTTCCGCTCGAGGTTCTTGAGCACGTCACGATCCGACACCGACACCGTCTTCGGCGGAATCCGCGCGATCCGCGCGACGACGTTCTCGATCTGACTGACCGTGACCGCCGACGCGCGCTCGCCGGCGGGCTTCAAGCGCAGGTTCGCGCCCGCCTCGTCGACGACGTCGATCGCCTTGTCCGGCATGTGCCGGTCGTTGATGTGCCGGGCCGCGAGCTCGGCCGCGGCGCGCAGCGCCTCGTCCTCGTAGGTGATGCCGTGGTGTTCCTCGAACTTCGGCTTCAGACCCCGGAGGATCTCGATCGTGTCCTGGACCGAGGGCTCGGTCACGTCGATCTTCTGGAAGCGTCGCGCGAGCGCATGGTCCTTCTCGAAGATCCCGCGGTACTCGTTGTAGGTCGTCGAACCGATGCAGCGCAGCTCGCCGTTCGCGAGCGCCGGCTTGATCAGGTTGGAGGCGTCCATCACCCCGCCGGATGCCGCGCCCGCGCCGATCACGGTGTGGATCTCGTCGACGAACAGGATCGCGCCCGGCTGCTTCTTGATCTCGGCGAGCACCGCCTTCAGCCGCTTCTCGAAGTCGCCGCGGTACTTCGTGCCGGCAACGAGCGAGCCCATGTCGAGCGAATAGATCGTCGCATCGGCGAGCACGTCGGGCACCGCGTTCTCCACGATCAGCCGCGCGAGCCCCTCGGCGATCGCGGTCTTGCCGACGCCGGCCTCGCCGACGTACAGCGGATTGTTCTTGCGCCGCCGGCACAGGATCTCGATCGTGCGCTCGATCTCGAGGCGCCGGCCGATCAGCGGGTCGATCTTGCCGCGGCGTGCGAGATCGTTCAGGTTCGTCGCATACTTCTCGAGCGCGCTGCCCGAGCCCTCCGCGTCGCGCTCGGCGTCGGCGCCGGAGGCCGAGTCGTCGCGCTCGCTGCGCTCCTCGCCACCGCTCTTGGAAAGTCCGTGCGCGATGAAATTCACCACGTCGAGCCGCGATACGTCCTGCATCGACAGCAGGTACGCGGCCTGCGACTGCTTCTCGCTGAAGATCGCGACCAGCACGTTGGCCACCGTGACTTCGCGTTTGCCGCTGGATTGCACGTGGAACACGGCGCGCTGCAGCACGCGCTGGAACCCGAGCGTCGGCTGTACCTCGCGTTCGTCGCCCTCGGGCAGGCGCGGGGTCGTCTGGTCGATGAACTGGCGCAGGTCCGTCTTGAGCTTCGCGAGGTCCGCGCCGCAGGACTTCAGGATCTCGCGCACCTTCGGGGTGTCGAGGACCGCGAGCAGCAGGTGCTCGACGGTCATGAATTCGTGGCGTGCCTCGCGGGCGGCCGCGAACGCGTCGTTCAGGCAATACTCGAGTTCTTGGCTCAGCACGGTCTCAAGCCTCTTCCAGCGTCGCCATCAGCGGATGCTGATGTTGTCGCGCGTAAGCAATCACCTGGGCCACCTTCGTCTCCGCGATTTCGTACGTGAAGACGCCGCAGACCCCCTTGCCCTTCATGTGCACCTCGAGCATCACCCGCGTCGCCTTCACCCGGTCCATCGCGAAGAACTGTTCGAGGATCTCGACGACGAACTCCATGGGCGTGTAGTCGTCATTCAGCAGCAGCACCTGGTACAACGGCGGCCGCTTCAGGCGCGGCGCCGCCTCCTCGGTCACGAGGCCGGTGCTGCCTCGCCCGGTGTCGATCGGATCGTTTTCGCTCATCGGTTCGACACTATATAGGGTCCGCACCGGTCCCTGACAAGCCACCCCACGATGAGATAATTTGGTAAATAAAAACAAATACTTGTGAATTCAATCTGATAAACATTATGATTGAGCGATCGATAAGCTCCGGGCGGCATACGGGTTCATGCTGGATGCACGCATCAACGAATGGAGATCGCGCCTGCCGGCGCACGGGCCCTGGCTCGTGTCCGCGCTGTGCGCGATCTTGATCGCGCTCGACCTCGCGAGGCTCGCCCTCATGCTGCTCGGCGGCCGCCCGGCACAGCCGCTCGTGCTGGCGAGACCGGCCCCGGCGAACGCCACGGCGCCCTCGCTCGACGGACAGCGAATCGCGGCCGCGCACCTCTTCGGGATCGCGCCGATCGACGCGGCCGCGCAGAATCCCGCGAACGCGCCGGCCGCCGGGGTGAACTGGACGCTCGCCGGCACGATCTCGACCACGAACCCGAAGCGCGGCCTTGCGATCGTCGCCGCGAACGGACCGTCGAAGCTCTACTCGGTCGGCGATCGGATCGACGACGCGACACTGTACGCGGTGTACGCCGACCGGATCGTGATCGCACGCAACGGCACGCTCGCGACGGTGCGGATGCCGCGGCAGGTGCTCGGGACGCCGGGACCCGCCTACCCGATGCCGAACAGCGCGTCCGCGGGTCCCGCGACCTATCGCGCGCTGAACCAGCTGCGCCGGATCGTGCAACGCAACCCGAGCCTCCTGAACACCGTGCTGCGCGCGGTGCCCTCGTACGACAGTCGCGCGGGGCGGCTGCGGGGATTTCGGATCTATCCCGGCACGGACGCCCGCGCCTTCGCGAGCCTCGGCTTGCGGGCGGGCGACCTCGTGACCGCGATCGACGGCACCCCGCTCGACGATCCACAGCGCGGCCAGATGATTTTCGATACGCTGCAGACTTCGCCCCAGGCGCTCGTCACGATCGACCGGGGCGGGCAGACCTTGAGCCTGACCCTGAACATCGCGAAGGTGACCGCCGAGGCGACGCGTGACCTGACCGCGCCGAGCGCGCCGGCGCCTGGGATGGTGCCGATGCGCCGCCCGATGCCGTTCTCGGGGTCGAACCCGATCGACTAGCGCGCGAGCCCCGCTCGCCCTCAACCGCACGAGACCCGCCGATGCCGAAGCGCATGAATCCCCTCCTCCGAATCGCCGGCCACGGCCTCGCCGCGATCGCGCTGTCGGCGACGCTCGCCGCGCTCGCGTTCGCCCAGGCCGCCCCGCCGCCCGCCGGCACGACGATCACGCCGAACTACAAGGACGCCGACCTCACGCAGATCATCCAGGCGGTCAGCGAAGTCACTGGCAAGAACTTCATCGTCGACCCGCGGGTGAACGCCAAGGTGACGATGCTGTCGGCGACACCGATGTCGCCGGCGGCGTTCTACCAGGCGTTCCTGTCGGTGCTGCAGGTCTACGGCTACGTCGCGGTACCCGCCGGCAACGTGATCAAGATCATCCCGAACATCGACGCGCGCGAGTACCCCTCCGGAGACCTGCAGCGGAAGGTGAGCTCGACCTCGGACCAGCTGGTCACCCAGATCATCACCGTGAAGAACATCAACGCCGCGCAGCTGGTGCCGCTGCTGCGGCCGCTGATCCCGCAGTACGGCCAGCTCGCCGCGTACCCCGGCGGCAACATGCTGATCATCTCGGACCGCGCGAGCAACGTCGAGCGCATCATGCGCATCGTCCACCGCATGGACCGCGAGAGCAGCGAGCCGTTCGAGATCATCCACCTGCACAACGCGAGCGCCGACAGCGTGGTGCGCACCGTCGACCAGCTGACCCAGGGCGCCGCCGCCCAGGGCGCCGCGGCGGTGCACGTCGTCGCGGACGAGCGCACCAACAGCGTGCTGCTGAGCGGCGACAAGGCGACGCGGTTGCGCATGCGGGCGCTGATCCTGAGCCTCGACACGCCGATGAAGGCCGGCGGCGACACCCGCGTGCGCTACCTGCGTTACGCGGACGCGGACAAGCTCGCGAAGCAGCTGCGCGCGCAGGCCACCGCGGCCGAACAGGCCACCGCGGCCGCGAAGGGACCGACCGCCGCGGTCAGCGGCTCGAGCGGCGGGCACGACGTCACGATCTGGGCCGACGAACCGACGAACGCGCTCGTGATCACCGCGCCGCCCCGGACGATGAAGTCGCTGATGGCGGTGATCGACAAGCTCGATATCCGGCGCGCGCAGGTCAAGGTGCGCGCGATCATCGTCGAGATCGACGTGACCAAGAGCTCCGATCTCGGCGTGCAGTGGATCATCGACGGGGTGAACAGCGGCACCCTCGCCGGCGTGTCGAACCTGCCGACCACGAACGGCGTGAGCATCGTGAACCTCGCCGCCGCGGCCGCGACCGGCAACTACGCGTCGCTCACCGGCGCCGCGCTCGGCGCCGGCGCCTCGTTCGCGATCGGCCGGTACAACAAGTACTCCGGCACGAACTTCGCGGCGCTCCTGCAGGCGCTGCGCAGCGACGGCTCGAGCAACATCATCTCGACGCCGTCCGTGATCACGATGAACAACGAACAGGCCGAGGTGAAGGTCACGCAGGAAGTGCCGATCATCACCGGGAGCTACGCGACGACCACGCAGAGCGTGAACGGCACGACGAGCCCGTTCCAGACGACCCAGCTGCAGGAGGTCGGCACGATCCTCAAGGTCACGCCGCACATCAACGAAGGCCAGATGGTGCAGCTCAAGATCTCGCAGGAGGACTCCTCGCCCGGCGCGGTGCTCGCCGGAACGAACCAGATCTCGCTGAACAAGCGCGCGATCAAGACCACGGTGCTGATCCAGAACCGCGGAATCGTCGTGCTGGGCGGCCTGATCTCGGACACCGTGAACGAGAACGAGGACCGGATCCCGTTCCTCGGACGCATCCCGCTGATCGGCGCGCTGTTCCGCGCGCGCAACGGCTCGCACGAGAAGAAGGAACTGCTGGTGTTCATCCAGCCGACGATCCTGCGCGATCCGAATCAGCTCGAGGCGACGACCCGCCGCCAGTACCAGCACCTGCGGGAGCAACAGCTGCACTTGCACGGGGGCAAGGTGATGCTGCTCCCCGGCGAGCATCAACCGGTGATCCCGCCGATCGGACCGGCGCCGCACCCCGCGCCCACGCCGTCGACGCCGCCGTCGACGCCGCCGTCATCGGCGCCTGACGCGCCCGGGGCGCCCGCCTCGGCGGCGCCGGCCGGACCGCCATGAGCGCCGACCCCAGCGCCGCGGGGGCCGCCACGCCCGTACCCGCCGCCGCGCTGCTCGCGTTTCCGTTCGCGAAGCGCCACGGCGTGCTCGTGCGCGGTATCGTCGGCGACGTCGCCGACACGGTCTATCGACCGGGCGTCACCCCGCTCGCGCTCGCCGAGGTGCGCCGCTTCGTCGGCAAGCCGCTGAAGCTCACGCGCGTGTCGGAGGAGACGTTCGATGCGCTGCTGCGCGCCGCATACGAGTCCGGTTCGGGAGCGGCGATGCAGATGCTCGAGGGCCTCGACGGCGACGAGGACCTCGCGCATCTCGCCGAGGACATCCCGGAGTCCTCGGACCTCCTCGAGAGCGACGACGAAGCGCCGATCATCCGGTTGATCAATGCACTGCTGACCCAGGCGGTGAAGGAGAACGCCTCCGACATCCACATCGAGCCGTACGAGAACCGCCTGGTGATCCGCTTCCGCGTCGACGGGGTGCTGCGCGAAGTGCTGCAGACCAAGCGCGCGGTCGCGCCGCTCGTGGTCTCGCGCATCAAGGTGATGTCGAAGCTCGACATCGCCGAGCGCCGCCTGCCGCAGGACGGCCGGATCAGCCTGCGGATCGCCGGCCGCGCGGTCGACGTACGCGTCTCGACGCTGCCCTCGGGCCACGGCGAGCGGGTGGTGCTGCGCCTGCTCGACAAGCAGGCCGGGCGGATCGATCTCACGTCGCTCGGGATGGATCCGAACACCCGGGCGTTGATGGACGAGATCATCCACAAGCCGCACGGGATCATCCTGGTCACCGGCCCCACCGGTTCGGGCAAGACGACGACGCTGTACGCGGCGCTCGAGCGGATCAACGACAACACCCGCAACGTGATGACGGTCGAGGACCCGATCGAGTACTACATCGACGGGATCGGCCAGACGCAGGTGAACACCAAGGTCGAGATGACCTTCGCGCGCGGGCTGCGGGCGATCCTGCGCCAGGACCCCGACGTGGTGATGGTCGGCGAGATCCGCGACCTCGAGACCGCGCAGATCGCGGTGCAGGCGAGCTTGACCGGCCACCTCGTGCTCTCCACGCTCCATACGAACACCGCGGTCGGCGCGGTCACGCGCCTGCGCGACATGGGGATCGAGCCGTTCCTGCTCTCCTCGAGCCTGATCGGGGTGCTCGCGCAACGGCTCGTGCGCACGCTGAATCCCGAGACGAAGGAGCGCTTCACCGCCGGCGAGCACGAGCGCCGGCTGCTGAACCTCGACCCGTCCGCCGGCCCCGTGGAGCTCTTTCGGCCGAGCAGCGAGCCGGGCAGCGGCTATCGCGGCCGGACCGGGATCTACGAGCTGATCGCGGTCGACGATCACATGCGCGCGATGATCCACGATGGCGCCTCGGAACAGGAACTCGAGCGCTACGCCCGCACCCGCGGGCCGGGAATCCGCGACGACGGCCGCCGCAAGGTGCTCGCCGGCGAGACGACGCTCGAGGAAGTGCTGCGCGTGACCCGCGAGGATTGATGGGAGCGTTCGAGTACACCGCGCTCGACGCCGACGGCAAGGAACGACGCGGCCTGATCGAGGGCGACACGCCGAAGCACGTGCGCCAGCTCCTGCGCGATCGGCAACTGCTGCCGATCCAGATCCAGGAGGCCAGCCAGAGCGAGCACAAGCGCGGCCGCACCCATCCGCTGATGCGCCGCGGGATCTCCGCGCTCGACCTTGCGATGCTGACCCGTCAGCTCGCGACGCTGGTGCGCTCGGGGCTGCCGCTCGACGAGTCGCTCCAGGCGGTCGCCGAGCAGACCGAGAAGCCGCGCGTCCAGCGCATCGTGCTCGGCGTGCGCAGCAAGGTCGTCGAGGGACACCCGCTCGCGGACGGCTTCCGCGACTTTCCGCAGGTGTTCCCCGATATCTACCGCGCGACGGTCGCGGCCGGCGAACAATCCGGGCGGCTCGATCACGTGCTCGAACGTCTCGCGGACTTCACCGAGTCGCGCCAGGCGATGGGACAGGAGGTCGGCAACGCGCTCGTCTACCCGATCGTGCTCGTGGTGCTGTCCTTCGCGATCGTCTCGTTCCTGCTGGCCTACGTGGTCCCGCAGGTCGTCGCGGTGTTCCAGTCGGGCCACGCCGAGCTGCCCCTCGCAACCCGGATCCTGATCGGCGCGAGCCACGCGGTGCGCCGCTACTGGGCGTTCGGCCTCGTCGCGATCGGCGCCGCCGGCTTCGGGTTCGCCCGCTGGCTGAAGCGCCCGGACGCGCGGCTGCGCTTCGATCGGTTCCTGCTGCGCTTGCCGCTCGCCGGGAAGCTGATCCGCGGGCTCAACACCGCGCGCTTCGCGCGCACCCTGAGCATCCTGACCGCGAGCGCGGTGCCGGTGCTCGAGGCGCTGCGGATCGCGGCCGACGTGGTCAACAACCAGCCGATGAAGCAAGCGGTGCTCGAGACCGCCGCACGGGTGCGCGAGGGCGCGCCGATCGGCAAGTCGCTCGCGGTGCACAAGTTGTTCCCGCCGATGATGATCCACCTGATCTCGAGCGGCGAGGCGAGCGGTGAGCTCGAGAAGATGCTCGAGCGGGCGGCGGTGAACCAGGAGCGCGAAATGGAGGGGCTGATCGCGACGATGACCAACCTGCTCGGGCCGTTCATGGTCGTCTTCATGGGCGCGATCGTGATGTTCATCGTGATCGCGCTGCTGCTGCCGATATTCGAGCTCAACGATCTCGTCAAGTAGCGACGCAGGTATTGCACGCCCGCCGCCTTTTGGGATAAAACCGCGCGCGTGACGATCGATCATCGCAAGGCGCCGATCCCATGAGCGAGAAGCCCGAATCCGACGAGTTCGAGGAAGAGGACGGCGAGGGGCCGGATGCCGGCGGCGACGAGGACGTCGAGCACATCATCCGCGACGTCGAATCGCAGCGCCGGCGGGGCCCGAAGGGCAGCGAACCGGCGTGGCGCCGCCTCGAACGCGTGATGGAGGAGCGGCGCACCGCGGAACTCTTGAGCGACTTCGACGACTATGAGATCGGCGGCGACGGCACCGCCGAGAAGCCTCGCAAGAAGAAGAAAAAGGCGCGCTGAGCGCGCGCCCGCCGTCGGCAGTCCGAAGGCCCCGCCGCGCCCTTCCCGGCTTTTCATCGGAGTGACCCCGTGAGTTTCAAGCGCACCGCCTGCGAATGGATCGAGCAACGCCGCGAGACCTTGTCCGGGTGGCACCGGACGATCTGGGAGTACGCGGAGCCGGCTTGGCGGGAGTACGCGTCGGCCGCGTGGTTCGTCGAGCGCCTGCGCGCGGCGGGCTTCGAGGTCGAGGCCGGCAGCGGCGGGATGCCGACCGCGTTCGCGGCGCGCTGGTCGAACGGCCCCGGCGCGACCGTCGCGACCTACGCCGAGTACGACGCGGTGCCCGGGAACTGCCAGGCGGCGGCGACGATGCGCGCACCGCGCGCGGGCCTCTCGACGCACGCACCCGGCCATACCGATCCGCACTCGGCGCTCGGGATCGGCGCGCTCGCGGGGATCCTCGCGACCCAAGCCGCGATGCGCACCCACGGGATCCCGGGCCACCTGCGGTTCTTCGGCGAGCCGGCCGAGAAGGTGCAGGGCTCGAAGCTCGTGCACGGCTTGCGCGGCTACTACGACGGGATCGACGCGATCGTGAGCTATCACCCGTTCTACATGCTCCCGCTGTGCAATACGACCCGGTGGGACACGCACTGCGGCGCCTATGCGAGCCGGGTGTATTCGTTCGTATGCGACGCGCCGCAGACCTGGGCGCAGGCCGCGAGCAACAGCCCGATCCCCGCGGCCCACTCCTCGGCGCGCGCGCCCGGCGCGAACGTCGCGCTGTTCACGATGTACTCCCTCGGCAAGGCGACGCTCGAATCGATGCTCGCGCACACCGGCGGGTGGTCGCTGAACGAGGCGATCCTGAGCGCCGGCCAGGCGACCGCGGACAACCTCCCCGCGCAGCTCGCACAGATCGTGTACGCATGGCGCACCCCGGATCTCGGCATGGCGAACGCGATCCTGGAGGTGCTCGACCGCAATGCCGACCATGCCGCGGCGACCGCGCACTGCCGCGTCGTCAAACGCTGGGTGTCGCGGACCCGTCCAGGAGTGGCGAACCACGTGCTCGCCGACCTCGCGTTCCGCAACCTGGCCGCGGTCGGCCCGCCGCGCTACGACGAGGAGGCGCGGCGGCTCGCGCGCGAGATCCAGCGCAACCTCGGTCTCGAACCGATGGACTCGCCGTTCCTGCCGGCCTGCGAGCGGCTGATCGATCCGCGCGACGCGGAGCGGGAACTGCGCGCGCAGATGCCCGCGTGGCAGACGAACTGGACCTCGGACGACTACGTCGAGATGACCTGGTACGCGCCGACCGTCCGCCTGTACGTCGCTCGGCCGATGCTCGAGGTCCCGGCCGGCCACCCGGGCTATCCGCCCTGGGTCGCGAACGCGCTCGGCGGGCTCGCGCCCTGCATCGACCCGACGGTCCAGGTCGCCGGCAAGACGATCGCGGCGACGCTGCTCGAGGTGTTGACGGACGGCGCGGTGCGCGACGCGGCGCGCCGGGAGTTCGCGGAGCGCACCGGCGGGGAGCGTCGGATCGAGCCGCTGCTGCCGCGGGATTTCGCGCCGCCGATCGACTACCGGTGGCCCGAGTACGTCGACACCGCGCGCGGCCACGAGTGGTGGATTCCCGCGTCCGCCGACCTCGACGGCTGAGCCCGGCCGGGTCCGCGCGTCGGCCCGCGCGTCAGTGCCCGGCGCCGCGCGCCGCGAGCGCGCGCTCGCTCGCGGCGATCGCCGCCCGCTCGGTCGCCGGATCGAACGAGCGGCTGAGCCAGAGATAGCTGCCCCCCGAGACCAGCAGCCCCGCGAGCCAGCCGACGTCGAGGCCGCCGAGCGCGCGCGCGGCCGGGCCGACGTAGATCCCGGGCAGCACGAAGAACGGCCAGGTCACCGCGAACCCGGCGACGTACGGCAGCAACCCGCGCCAGCCCCACGCACCGTAGATCCCGCGCGGATCGAACAGGTCCGCGATCGCGTAGCGGCCGCGACGCACGAAGAAGTAATCGGTGAGGTTCACCGCGGTCCACGGCACGAGCAGGTAGAACATCACCGTGAGCGTCGCGAACAGCAACCCGATCGCGTCCATCGACAGCGCGAACGCGATCGCGCTCCAGGCCGCGGCGAGCGCGAGGATCGCGCCGATCCGCAGCCGAAAGCTCGGCCGGGCGCCGACGAGCGAGTTCGCGGCGGTGACCACGGTCAGCATGCCGCTGTAGGCGTTCAGGCCCATCGTCGCGACCAGCGCGGCGACCGACGCGAGCGCGAGCGTGACGCCGAACCCGGCGAACAGCGCGTTGCCGGCGTCGTGCAGCGCGAGCAGCCCGTCGGCCGCGCCGAGCCGGGTCGCGAGCCACGCGCCGAGCGCGATCAGCCAGATCGCCGAGGACGTCGCGCCGGCGAACACCGCGACGATCAGGCGGCCGGGCCGCGTCGCGCGCGGCAGGTAGCGCGAGTAGTCGGAAATCGACGGCGCGTAGGTGAGGTTGTAGCCCGCGCTCGCGGCGAACTGCGCGATGAACGCCGGCCAGGCGAAGGCATCGCTCGGCGAGTGCACCGCCGGCACGTGCCCGGTCGCGATCGCGACGCTGACCGCGAGGTACAGCGGCAGGCAGATCCAGAAGCACCAGCGGAAGATCCGGTGCAGCCAGTCGTGGCCGAGCACCGCGATCAGGATCGCGACCGCGGTCGCTCCCAGGAACACCGGCGCCGGCGCCCAGCCGAGCATCGCGGTGAGGCCGTGCGCCATCAGCACGAGGTCCGCGACGTTGAACAGGATGAACATCAGGAGCGTCGCGACCAGCACCAGCACCACGCCGCGGTAGCCGAACTGCGCTCGCGACTGGATCATCTGCGGCAGGCCGAGTTCCGGTCCCTGCGAGGCGTGGAACGCGACGAACACCGTGCCGAACAGGATCCCGAGCGCGCCCGCGAGCGCGGTGTAGCCGAAACCGAGCCCGAGGCTCGGACCGACGAACCCGATCGACAGCGTGAAGAAATGGAAATTGCCGAGGAACCAGAACGTGATCTGGTCGCGGATCCGGCCATGTCGATCGCGTTCGGGAATCCAGTCGATCGACCGATGTTCGATGTTGAGTGCCAAGCGTCTCGCGGAGGTTGACCCAGGGGACGCCCGACTATACCGGCAATCGCGGCGGCGAACCACGGCCCGCGCGACCGCGATCGTGCGCCGGAATTTGCAGCCTCCGCACGCGACGCGTAGATTCGCGCAGGACACGCAGCCGACGCACAGGACTTCGCCCCGCATGAGCTCCCCTTCGACCGACGGCGATCGAACCCCTCCCCCGTCCACGACGGCCGCCGCCACGCACGCGGCGATCGCCGCGCGCCTCGACCGACTGCCACCCTCGCGCGCGATCTGGACGATCGTGCTGCTGATCTCGGCGGGCGGCGTGTTCGAGTACTACGACCTGTTCTTCACCGCGTACGTCGCACCCGGGATGGTGCACAGCGGCCTGTTCACGCCCGCGAGCCTCGGGCTGTTCGCGACGCTCGTGCCGATCGGCGTCGCCGGCTTCGGCACCTTCGTGTTCGCGACCTTCGCCGGCCTCTGGGTCGGCGTGGTCGCGCTCGGCACCGTCGCGGACCGGCTCGGCCGCAAACGCGTGTTCGTGGGCTCGCTCCTCTGGTACGTCGCGTGCACGACGATCATGGCGGTACAGCGCACCGGCGAGACCGTCGACCTGTGGCGCTTCATCGCCGGCGTCGGCTTCGGCGTGCAGCTCGTGACGATCGACGCGTACGTGTCCGAGCTCGTTCCGGCGCCCTATCGCGGCCGGGCGTTCTCGCTGAACCAGGTCGTGAGCTTCACCGCGGTTCCGCTCGTCGCGCTGCTCGCCTGGCTGCTCGTGCCGCACCGGATCGACGGCGTCGACGGCTGGCGGATCGTCGTGCTGATCGGTTCGCTCGGCGCGCTCGTGGTGCTCGCGCTCGCGCGGGGGATCCCGGAGAGTCCGCGCTGGCTCGCGCTGCACGGCGAGTTCGAGCGCGCCGAGCGCATCGTCGCCGATCTCGAGCGGCGCTCGGCTGCCGAGCGCGGCGCGACGCCGCCCGCCGCGAGCGCGAGCGCGACCGTGGCGCGCCCCGCGTCCGCGGCGCCCGGCCATGGCGCCGGCGCACCCGCTCCCGCCGCGCGGCTGTTCGATCGGCGCCACCGGGGACGCACCGTGATGCTCTCGGTGTTCAACGCCGCGCAGGTGATCGGGTTCTACGGCTTCAACGCGTGGGTCCCGACGCTGCTGATCGCGCGCGGGATCACGGTCACGCACAGTCTCGAGTACTCGTTCATCATCGCGATCGCGCAGCCGATCGGGCCGGCGGTCGGCGCGCTGTTCGCGGACCGCCTCGAACGGCGCACGCAGATCGTCGCGGCGCTCGCGGTGATGGGGATCGCGATCGCGGTATTCGCGCGCGCCGCGGACCCGGTCGCGCTGATCGCGATCGGGGTCGTGTTCACGCTCGCCGCGAACGTGATGTCCTACGCGTTCCACAACTACCAGGCGGAGCTGTATCCGACCTCGATCCGCGCGCGCGCGGTCGGGTTCGTGTACTCCTGGAGCCGGCTCGCGGCGGCGTTCAGCGGCCTCGCGGTCGACTACTTCCTGCGCGCCGGCGGCGTGCCCGCGGTCGCCGCGTTCATCGCGGGCGCGATGCTGATCGCGATCGCCTCGATCGCGTTGTTCGGTCCGCCGACGAAGGGATTGAGCCTCGAGCGGATCGACGACGCTCAGTGAGGGACCGCGGGTCGTTGCCCGGGGCTAACGCCGCGATGGGAGCAATATCAGCTTCGGCTCGACGCTGGCGATCAACGGAAAATCCTGATCACAATGCAACAAGGGGATGTCGTTGGCGATCGCGTGCACGGCGATCAGGCAGTCGTTGGCCGAACGCGGTGTTACGCCGGCCCATCGGCATCGCGCATACAGTTCGGCGGCGGTGCGGGCAGCGGTGCGTGCCGGCGGCGCGTCCAGCATCGGCAATTCGCCGAGAATCCGCTCCCACTTGACGAATCGCTCGGGACGGTCCGCCCCCTGCAGGACTTCCTGCAGAATGGGCGGCGCCAGCCATACCGCATGGCGGCGCTCCAGTGCCTCGACCAGCAGGTCGACCTCAGGCGCAACGTCGCCGCGCAGAAACGCGATCCAGACCGAGGAATCGACCAGCATCGCCGCTCAGCGTCGAGGGCTCACGGCCTTCGGGTCGTAGCCTGGGGCGACTCCGCCCGTTCCGCGAAGCGCCAGGACCGTCGAATGATCGCGGCTGCGCACGTAGTGATCCAGCGCGATGTGGACGGCCTCACGCGTCGTCTTGACGCCGGCCAAGCGCTTCACGCGGGCGACCAATTTCGGGTCGAGGACGATATTGGTGCGGTCTGCGGTGTTTCGGACTTTCATTCCGACCTCCTTGCGGCGCTTTCATACACCTAGGAGGTGTATAAAATACCCCGGCGTCCGGCAACCGGCAAGAGACGGAGCGGATCGACGACGCTCAGTGAAAGTCGCGGGAGACGACCACGAGTTCGCCGAGCCACGGCGTCAGGTCGCACAGGCGCCGCGCGATCACGTGCAGCACGTCGCCCTGCCGCTGGAGGCGGCCGCGGACCTCGAGTAGCCGCGCTTGCAGGAGCGCCGCACGGTACGCCGTCGCGACCCGCTCCCAGACGATCAGGTTCACGTGGCTGGTCTCGTCCTCCAGCGTGACGAAGGTGACGCCGCCCGCGCTGCCCGGCCGCTGCCGCGTGATCACGAGCCCGGCGGCGCAGACCGCCTCCCCGTCCGGCAGCCCCCAGAGCGTCTCGGCGGGCGCCGCGCCGCGCGCCGCGAGCCGCGCGCGCAGCAACGCGAGCGGGTGGCGCCGCAGCGTCAAGCCCACGCTCGCGTAGTCGGCGACGATCGCCTCGCCTTCACGCGGGGCCCGCAGCAAGGGCACGCCCTCGTGACCCTCCGTCGCGGGCGGAAGCAACGGCAGCGGCCGTTCGACCCCGCCGACCGCCCACGCGGCCCGATGCCGGTCACCGCCGAGCGCCGCGAGCGCATCGGCGTCCGCGAGCGCCGCGAGGTCGCGCCGGTCGAGCGCCGCGCGCGCGGCGAGGTCCGACACGCCGGCGAACGCGCGTTCGGCGCGCGCGGCGACGAGCCGCGCGGCGCCGTCGCGGCTCAAGCCCTTCACCAGCCGCAGGCCGAGGCGCAGCGCCGCGTGCCCGTCCGCGCGTCGCTCGAGCGTGGCATCCCACTCGCTCACGCCGACGTCGACGGCGCGGACCTCGACGCCGTGCGCGCGCGCGTCGCGCACCAGCTGCGCCGGCGCGTAGAAACCCATCGGTTGGCTGTTCAGCAGCGCCGCGCAGAACGCGGCCGGCTCGTAGCGCTTCAGCCACGCGGACGCGTAGACCAGCAGCGCGAAGCTCGCCGCGTGCGACTCCGGGAAACCGTACTCGCCAAACCCGAGGATCTGGTTGAAGACCTGCCGCGCGAAGCCTTCCGGGTAGCCGCGCGCCTGCATCCCGTCGATCAGACGGCGCTCGAACGGCTCGAGCCCGCCCTTGCGCCGCCACGCCGCCATCGCCCGGCGCAGCTGATCCGCCTCGCCCGGCGTGAAGCCGGCCGCGACGATCGCGAGCTGCATCACCTGTTCCTGGAAGATCGGCACGCCGAGCGTGCGGCGAAGCACCGACTCGACCACGGGGCTCGGATAAGTGACCGGCTCCTCGCCGCTGCGACGGCGCAGGTACGGATGCACCATCTCGCCCTGGATCGGTCCGGGCCGCACGATCGCGACCTCGATCACCAGGTCGTAGAAGTTGCGCGGGCGCAAGCGCGGCAACATCGCCATCTGCGCGCGCGACTCGATCTGGAACACGCCGACGGTGTCGGCGCGGCAGATCATCGCGTAGACCTGCGGGTCCTCGGCCGGCAAGGTCGCGAGCGCGAGCGGTCCGCCGCGACGCGCCGCTCCGCCGAACGCGTTCACCAGGTCGAACGTGCGGCGGATCGCGGCGAGCATCCCGAGTGCGAGCACGTCGACCTTGATCAAGCCGAGCGCGTCGATGTCGTCCTTGTCCCACTGGATCACCGTACGTTCCGGCATCGCCGCGTTCTCGATCGGCACGAGCTCGTCGAGCCGGTCGCGCGCGATCACGAAGCCGCCGACGTGCTGCGACAGGTGCCGCGGAAACCCGAGGATCTCGCCGACCAGCGCCGCGAGGCGCCGCGTCGCGGGTGCCTCCGGATCGAAACCCGCGGCGCGCAGCCGCTCCGGGTCGACGCGCCGGCCGTCCCACCACTGCACGCTCTTCGCGAGCCGGTCGAGCGTCGCCGGGTCCATCCCGAGCGCCTTGCCGACGTCGCGCAGCGCGCTGCGCGGGCGATAGCGGATCACGGTCGCCGCGAGCGCCGCGCGCTCGCGGCCGTACTTGCGATACAGGTACTGGATCACCTCCTCGCGCCGCTCGTGCTCGAAATCGACGTCGATGTCCGGCGGTTCGTCGCGTTCCCTCGAGATGAAGCGCTCGAACAGCATCGACATCCGCGCCGGGTCGACCTCGGTGATCCCGAGGCAGTAGCACACCGCGGAGTTCGCGGCGGAGCCGCGGCCCTGGCACAGGATCCCGCGCCCGCGGGCGAACTCGACGACGTCGTGCACCGTGAGGAAGAACGGCTCGTACCGCAGCTCGGCGATCAGCGCGAGCTCGTGCTCGAGCGTCGCGCGCACCGGCGCCGGCACGCCCGCCGGCCAGCGGCGCCGCGCGCCGCGTTCGACGAGCGCGCGCAGGTGGCTCGCCGGCGTCGCACCCTCGGGCACGATCTCCTGCGGGTATTCGTAGCGCAGCTCCGCGAGGTCGAACCGGCAGCGATCGGCGATCGCGAGCGTCGCCGCGAGCAAGTGCGCGGGATATCGCTCCTGCAGGAACCGCAACGCGCGCAGGTGCCGCTCGCCGTTCGGGTGCAGCGCGAAGCCGGCGCGCGCGAGCGGCGTGTTCAGGCGAATCGCGGTCAGCACGTCCTGCAGCGCGCGGCGGCCGCGGCGATGCATGTGCACGTCGCCGGCCGCGACGCAGGGCACGCCGAGCGCCGCGCCGAGGGCTTCGAGTTCGGCGAGGCGGCGGGCGTCGGCGCCGTTCGCGAGCAGTTCGATCCCGAGCCACAATCGCCCGTCGAAGCGTTCGCGCAGCCACGCTCCGTCGTCGCGGCCGCGCGCGGCGGCGGCGCCGGCCGGCGGCAACCAGAGGATCGCGCAGTCCGCGAGCGCGTCCGCCAGATCCTCGCGCGCGAGCGCGTACCGGCCCTTCGGGCTCGCTCGCCGCGCGCGGCTGATCAGGCGGCTCAAGGCGCCGTAGCCGCGGCGCGAGGTGGCGAGCGCGACGAGCTTCAGGCCGCAGGCACAGGTGAACTCCGCGCCGACGATCAGCGCGAGCGCATGCGCCTTCGCCGCGAGGTGGGCGCGCACGACGCCGGCGAGCGAGCACTCGTCGGTGAGCGCGAGCGCGCGGTAGCCCAGGCGCTTCGCCTGCGCGACGAGTTCCTCCGGCGAGGACGCGCCGCGCAGGAACGAATAGTGGCTCAACGCGTGCAGCTCGGCGTACATCGCGCCCGCTCAGGCGAACAGGCCGTGCAGATACCAGTGGCGGTCGCGCCGCTCCTGAAAGATCCAGCCCCGGACGCCGCGCCGATCGCAGGCGACGTAATAATCCCGTGCGACGTCCGCACCGTCCCACCAACCGCTCTCGATCCGCTCGGGACCCCGCTCGAGGCGCCAATCGCTGGGCCATGCATCCGCCGCCACGCTCGCCGCGAGCCGTCGCGGGGTCGGCAGCAGCAGCACCGGGCGTGGTACGCCCGCCGCGTCGAGCGGCGGCCGCGCGCCGGCGAGGCTCGGCTCGCGCACGCGGCACGAGGCGATCTCGGGGCGGTGCTCGGCGATCGCCGCGACGCCGTAGACCGCGTGTTCGCCGAGCCGCGCACGCAGGCGCTCGATCAGCGGCAGCGCGGCGCCGTTCGTCGGCGCGCCGCCGGCACCACCGAACGCATCGTCGGACTCGCCGGACAGGCGTTCGAGCGGGCCGGATGCGAGCCCGACGGCCCGCACCGGCGCAGCGAGCGCGAGCCGCGACAGGCGCTCCTCGAGCACGCGCTGCAGGCGGCGCGGATCGCCGGTCACGCCGGCGAGGCCGACCGTCACGCGCGTCGTCGGCGCGCGCCGATGCCACAAGCGCAGCAGCAGCCGCTGCACGCCCGCGCGCCGCACGCGCAGGAACCGCGCGCAACGCTCGACGAGCGGCGCGAGCGCCACCGCGAGCCGCGCGGTCTCCTCGAGCTCGATCTCGAATTGACAGCGCGCGGCGAAACGCTCGAGCGGCACGAACGCCCGGCGCGGTGCGCGCGCGCGCGCGAGCGCCGCATCGAGCTCGGCGACGAGCGCGGGGCCGAAGCGGCGCGCGAGGCCGGCGCGCGGCAGGCGCAACAACTCCCCGAGGCGCGTGACGCCGATCGCGCGCAGCCGCTCGAGCCGCGGCGCATCCCAGCCGGTGCACGCGAGCGGCAGCGGCGCCAGGCGGCTCGGAAGCGCAGCCGGATCCTCGATCGCGATCGACACCCCGGCACGCGCGAGCCACAGCGCCGCGAGCGGCGACGGTGCGGCGGCGCTGCGCGCGCGCAGCCCGGCGCGCGCCCAGTCCGCATCGATCCGTGCGCGCAGCGCATCGGGTGCACCGAACAGCCGCAGACTCCCGCGAATCTCGAGCAGCAGCGCCGCCGGCGGCTCGAGGCTCACGAGCGAGGTGTAGCGCTGCGCGCGGCGCGCGAGGCGCTGCAGGTGCTCCGGCGGCGGCGACGGCGCGGCGACCCACTCGGGGAACAGCACGGCGTACCACAACGGCGGCGGGCGCCGCGCCGCCGGCCGCGCGGCGGGCGG